>JAFZYZ010000028.1 GCA_017615975.1 Clostridia bacterium
GACATTATAGAACTTAAAAAAGAAAAAGCGGGCGAGTACGAAATCATACACTCTACGCCCGAACGGTTTTTCGAGACGGCAACGCCCGAAAAGACCGTAAAAACCGATTTGCCCTGCTTTTTAAAGAGTTATTCTTCCATAAGCAATCTGAAAATCGCGCACGCGGCGCTGGAAAATACGCTTTTCAAGACGGAAAAGGCATTGTCGCTTGCCGATATGCTGGGCGAATACGATTATAACCGCGGCGCGGTGCAAAATAGCGAATACGCGCTGTGCGGTATGGAATTCCACGACGTTTTAAGCGGCACTTGCGCCGAAAACGGCGAGAAGAGTACTCTTCAAAGGGTGGAGTACGCCAAAGAGATTTTGTCGGAAGAGTTCTATAAAGCCTTCCACTCCTTGGCTAAACGTCTTTCGCCTGCTAAAACTGGCGAAAATCCGTTCGTGATATTTAATTTCCAGCCTTATTCGTACGAAACCGTCGTAGAGACCGAATTTTTAATACCCGAAATACTAATTTCCAACACGGAAATGAATAAGATAACCGTTTATCAGGACGGTAAGGAAATTCCGTCGCAGGTAATAAAGGAACTTTCCAACATAAATTACGACAGAAGAAAGCGTATTGCATATAAGTGCCGTCTTAATCCTTTGGGGCTTACGCGCGTGGACGTTAAGTACGAACGCGTTAAAGGGCAGAAAGCCCTGCCTGAAACTAACGGCGACGTTATAGTTAAGACAAAGAGCGGCGTTGCCGTGTGTTCGGCAAAAAGCGGGCTTTTGGAGAGTTATAAGGTAAACGGCAAAGAATATCTGTCTGGCGGTGCGTTTGCACCCGTCATCTTCGAAGACAACGAAGATCCGTGGGGCTGGGGCGTTAAGAAATTAGGCAAAAACCATAGACCGTTCGGCAAACTTGTTCAGTCCAAAATAGTAGAGGACGGCGCGGTGCTTACCGAAGTGGAAAGTGTTTTCGAAAATAAGACTTCCACGGTTAAAATCTCGTATAAAATCTATAAAGATTTCGACGCGGTTGACGTGAACTGCGTAGCGTTATGGAACGAAAGAGGCAAAGGGCTGAAACTGAAAGTGCCGACCGTGGAACGGGGCGCGTATTTCGGGCAGGTTGCTTTCGGCACGGAAAACTACAAGCCGAACGGTGTGGAAAACGTGGCGCAGCGTTTCGTAGGCGTACAGAGCGGCGACAAGTGCCTGGCGGTGCTGTCTTCGGGCGTGTACTCTAACAGCAAAGTCAAAAACGATATATATCTTACCCTGTTAAATGCGTCAGTTTATTGCGCGCATCCGATAGGCGACAGACCTATCGTTGACAAGTCCAGATTCGTAGATTATATAGAGAACGGCAAGCACGCCGTAGGGTTCAGGCTTATAGTCTGCGATAAGACGCTTGTAGAACGTAAAGCGCAGGAATTTGCAGAAAGTCCGTACAGCGTTAATATGTACCCGCACGGCGACGGAAAAGTCGCGGGCGGCGAAATAACGTTAAAGGGCGACGGCGTGGTGCTGACTTCTTTAAGAAAGTCGGTAAAGGGCGGATATATCGTGCGGCTGTTTAACAACAATCCGGACGAAAACCCGTGCGTTATAAAGATAAGAGATGCGGAAAAATCCTTTACGCTTAAAGGCTATTCCTTTATAACCCTTCTTTTCGACGGAAAAGATATAGTAAAGTCCGCGACTTCGGACGTGTATTGAGTTAAAAGACAAGGAGAAAATTTATGCGTAGAATACTGACGGCGATAATAACCGTGCTTGCGGTAATAGCAGTGTTTTCTGTACTTCCCGCTTGCGGAAATACGCCCGACAAGACGGTGGAAACGATAACCGTTTCTTTTGTTCAGGACGGGCAGGAAACGCAAATAAGACAGGTGGAAAAGGGCGGTTCGCTTAAAGGGCTTAATATTCCCGTGCCGAAAGATAACGCCAGAGAAGGCTATAAAATCGAGTGGGACGTAAAGACGTTCAGAAATCTTACGGAAGATTTGGAAGTTCACGCCGTTGAAGTGGCTGAAACTTTCGTGGTAATGTTCGACGTGGACGGCGGCGAACCGATTGAAAACGGCAGGTTTACTTACGACGCGCCGTACGAGTTGCCGACGCCCATAAGAGACGGCTATTCGTTTAAGGGTTGGAAATACGCCGATACTATGATGGAACAAAGCGGCGACAGGTGGACGATTACGTACAACGTTTCGTTCAAAGCGATTTGGGAACAGATAACCGATTAGGTTGTTTTCGATAGATTTAAATTAAAGGAGAAAAGTATGAAAAAGATTTTTGCATTAGTATTGAGTTTGGTTCTGGTTTTGTCTTGCGGGTGCGGCGGCAGCGGTAATACGCCTGGGAACACTCCCGACGTTATCGATTACGGCAACGTTGAAAACGTTAAGAACATAATCTTACTTATCGGCGACGGTATGGGTCCGGAAGAGATAAAGGCGGGCAATTTGGTTCAGGAAGGCGGGCTTTATCTTTCCAAACTGCCGAACAGAGTTTTAGTTGAAACTAAATCTTTGGATAACGATATAACCGATTCGGCGGCGGCGGGTACTGCTATGGCAACGGGCGAAAGAACGGGCAACGGCTGGATAGGTATGACGATTGAAGGAGAGTGGATAGAACCTACCATAGTCGATATAGCCAAAAATTTGGGCAAGAGTACGGGCATAATCACTACTGAAAACTTATCTGGTGCGACTCCTATGACCTTTTCTTCTCACGGCGGGCGCAACGATACGAATATTCTGCTTTCAAGGGCGGCGCAGACGGGCAACGTGAATATATTCGTAGGAGATACTAAAGACGGAATAAATTACAGCGCGTTTACTGGTGCAGGCGGATATCAGGCAGTTGCCGATTATAACGATATTTCCGAAAGTACTTACGAAAAGATTTTAGGTGCGTACGATATAGTGCCGGTGGAAAACGGCGAAGTCAGCGATATGTTTGCAAAGATAGTCGTTGAAACGCTTGACTATCTTGCCAAAAACGAAAACGGATTTTTCCTTATGGCGGAAGGCGCGCATATAGACCACGGCGGACACTCTAACGATATTTATTATATGTTAAGAGAATTGCTGGCGTTCGATTTGGGCGTTAAGGCTGCGGTAGAGTGGGCAAAGCAAAGGAACGACACGTTGGTTTTGGTTACTGCCGACCACGAGACGGGCGGACTTACTGTAAGCCCGAACGCGAACAAAGATAATCTGTTCGACGATGACGAATACGGCGACCACGCAAACTATTCGTGGGCGACTAAGGGGCATACGGGTGTTGACGTGTACCTATATACGTATGGTATGAAAATCGATTATACCGGCTATTCTTCCTTTAGCAGTGCCGGCAGAATAAAGAACACCGATATTTTCACTTTGATGAATTCGTGTTTTACGCAAGCCGCGGCTTAACTTAAATTTTTAATCGCTTAACGTTAAGGACTTATAAATGAAAAAAATCTGGAACGTTTCCGAACGGGCGTTCATTACACGTAATAAAGATAAATCTACGGCGCTTACCGATTTTACCGTCGAAGCAGCGGCGGACAGAAATCTTACGGTATTGCAGTTATCCGATCCGCAGATAGTAGACGCGGGGCAGATAAGGTTTTTCGACAGGCTTAATCCCATAGAAAAGGCGTACTGGGCGACCGATAAGGCGGAAGAACGTTGCTACGGGTATTTGCGCGATATAATAGGAAATACCAAACCCGACCTTATTCTTATCACGGGCGACTTGGTTTACGGAGAATTCGACGATAACGGCAACGTGCTTAAAACTTTCATCAAATTTATGGACGGGTTCGGTATCCCGTGGGCGCCTATTTTCGGAAATCACGATAACGAAACCGTGCTTGGCGCGGAGTGGCAAAGTAAGTGCTTGGAAAACGCCGAATACTGCCTTTTCAAAAAAGGCGAACTGTCAGGCAACGGCAATTACACCGTAGGAATTACCGAAAACGGCGTGTTAAAAAGGGTGTTCGTTATGCTGGATACTCACGGCTGTCGTTCGGAGATGGGGCTGTATCCCGACCAGATAAAGTGGTACACCGAAACTTTGGGAAAGATAAAGGCGGAATTTCCGCAAGCCAAAATTTCCTTCGTTATGCACGTTCAACCTATGGTGTTTGCGGACGCTTTTAAAAAGTACGGTTTCACGAATTGCGACACCGTGGCGCACCCTATCGATATAGACGCTATAAAAGACAAAGCGGAAACGGACTTCGGCTATATAGGTGCGGACTTAAAAAATCCGTGGGACGAAGACCAAACCGTATGGAAAGGAATGAAAGCGTTAGGAACGGACTCGGTATTCGTTTCGCACCAGCACTCTAACAGCGGCAGCGTTGTGTTCCAAGGCGTGCGCTTTCAGTTCGGGCAGAAATCTTCCACTTACGACAGGGCGAATTATATTACCGAAGATAATAAAATCGCCTGTTCGTTTACGCCTGCGGGCAAGCCGATTATAGGCGGTTCTGTATTTTCGGTGGAAAAATCAAGCGGAAATATCGTCGGCGCGCATATATATCTGTGTAAAAATAATAAATAGAAAAATATCATAATTATTAAAAAAATATCAAAATTATTAAAAAAAAACACCCGCGAGGGTGTTTTTTTGTTGGGGACGTTTAGAGAGCGATAGTGTAAAAATCTGCAATTTTTTATCAATTTTTTGTATTGACATTATGAATAATACATTTTAAAATTATAATTAAAGTAAAAATAAAAAAGTATAAAAATCAGGTATTTTCAGAAAGCAAACTTGTTTATCAAGTCTTCGATCGACGGATAGGTTGCATATGTTAGTTTATGCAAGCGGGGGGAGACGGAAATGCGTTTGCATAGACTTACGGGAAAACGGAGGTAATAAAATGTTAAGGGCAAGAAAGATCTGGATATGGTGCTTAATAATGCTTTGCGCTAATTGTTTTGCGTTCTTTGCCTTTTCCGCATTCGGCAAAACTACGGCAAAAGCGGACGCGGCGGCGTTAGAGGCGGAATTTACTAATGACGGGCAGTTTGCCATAACGGCGTCGGCGTGGGGTGATGCTTTCGAATTCATAGACGGAACATCCGTCGGTGGTACGGGGGCGGTTTTAAAAATCACTCGCAACGCAGGATCGGGGACTGCGGCTTTTAAACTTGATTTCACGGGTAAAAATATTCGTGCGTCAAGCGTTTCGAGTATCGTTATAAGGATAAAAGCCACGAATTTTACTGTGGGTACGGACGAGTTCAGAACGGATAAAAACGCCGGTTCGTCTTGGGTAAACTACGGTAAGAACGTCGACTTGAACAACTGGTATGAATACTCGCTTAATGCTACGACTATGGCGCAACTCACGAACGAAGACGGAACGCTCGGCAGCACTAACATAGCAATACGTGCTTATACCAGCGGCTTAATCGCGTATGTGGACAGCATAACGATAGTGCCGTCTTTAGCGTCGGCATTTACTAACGATGGGCAGTTCGATATACTTGCGTCTAATTGGAAAGATACTTTTGAATTTATAGACGGAACTTCCGTCGGCGGAACGGGTGCGGTGTTAAAGGTCTTACGCAATGACGGCACGGGAACTGCAACGGTCAAACTTGACTTATCGCCGTCAGGACTGCGCGCGGTGGACGTTCAGAGTATAGTAATAAGAGTTAAAGCCGAAAATTTTGTTGTGGGCACGGACGAATTCAGAACGAGTAAAGCAACCGGTGCCGACTGGGTTAACTACGGTAAGACGGACAGCTTAAGCGATTGGCACGAATATACGCTTAACGCTGCGTCCATGGCGCAACTGACGAACGCTGACGGGACTCTCGGCAGTACCGATATAGGCATAAGGGCGTATTCCGCCGGCTTGATAATGTATATCGACAGCATAACGATAGTGCCGTCTTATGCGACGGAATTTACTAATGACGGGCAGTTCGCTATATTGTCGTCGGCGTGGGGCGATACTTTCGAGTATATAGACGGCGCGTCCGTCGGCGGTACGGGTGCGGTGTTAAAGGTTTTACGCCACGACGGCACGGGAACGGCGTCTTTCAGATTCGACTTGTCTTCTTCGGGACTTCGCGCGGCGGATATCAGCAGCATAGTAATAAGGGTAAAAGCGGACAACTTTGTTTTGGGTACGGACGAGTTTAAAACGAGTAAAGCAACCGGTTCAGACTGGGTAAACTACGGTAAGACCGACGACTTAAACGACTGGCACGAATATACGCTTAGCGCAGGAACTATGGCGCAGCTGACAAATCAAGACGGAAGTTTAGGCTATACCGATATAGCGATAAGAACTTATTCCGCCGGCTTGATTATGTACGTTGACAGTATAACGATAACCGCGGAAGTAAGTTATGAATCGCAATTTACTAATAACGGGCAGTTTGTTGCAGGCAATACGAATTGGGGCACTACGCACGAGTTTATCGACGGTACAACCGTCGGCGGTACGGGTGCGGTATTAAAAGCGGACACGTCTGCCGGCATTGCGGGATTTAAACTTAATTTCACGGGTAAAAATCTGTACGCGTCCGAAATCGAAAGTATAGTCGTAAGAGTAAAGGCAACGAACTTTGTTTTAGGTACGGACTTTTTCAGAACGGCTTTAGATACCTCTTCGGCGTTCGTGGATTACGGCAAGACCGACGATTTAAATAATTGGCACGAATACACGCTTAACGCGGCGTCTATGGCGCAACTGACAAATCAAGACGGAACGCTCGGCAGTGTTGACTTGGTAATACGTTCGTATGCTGCCGGTGTTATAGTGTATTTTGACAGTATAACGATAAACGAAGTAGTCATTATAGAACCGAACGTGGTTTGTCAGGGTATAGCGAACGACGTTAACAATAATATCCTTGAAAGCGGCGCTATTCCGAAATACAGGACGCTGCTTAAATACGACGTAGCACTTGGTTCGTTGGCAAATTCGACTAACGTCGTATCTACTACGGGACAGGGGATACTCTTAAACGGCGTGGCTTTAAGTGAAATACCTAACGCTTCGATAGATTACGGCCACGGCAGTAAGTATATTCAAATCAGAATACCGCAAAGTTATCAGGACAATCTCGTAGATGAGGCCGACGAAGTGATTTTAGAGGTTATTGCGGGCACGGCGTTTGAAAGCAAAATTCTCGACTATGCAAAATTCGCTTTAATAGGCGGACAATGGGTAACTTATCAAGAACCGCAACCCATCACCTTTGCGGCGATTTTCTGGAACAATGCGGGCGGGGACGTTTACGCGGGCAAGAACGGCATACTGTTGTCTTATTCCGAATATCTTTCCGCCGTACCTAACCAAGCGAACGGCGGTATAAAAGAAGAAAATCTTGTCGGCGATGGAATCGGCGAAAAGATAAAATTAGACGGCGTTGCGCTTGCAAATATTGCCGGCGCGGAAATAATGTATTTCGGTGCTTCGCTTTTATGGATATACGTTCCGAATATGGATACATATAAGGAATTGACGATAGAATCCACCGAATTCTTAATGGTAATTTTACCTGAAACGCACTTTGCGTTATTCGACGGTAAATGGGCGGAAAGTTTCAAAATCACGCACACTATTAACGGAGTGGAAGAAATAACCTATTGTAAGAAAAACGGCGCTACCGTTCTCGGCGAAAAGTATTACGCAGAATTATTCGCGGATAAAGATTTAGCGGTTAAACTTATCAGTTTCGAAGTAAACGATACGGTTTATATCGCGGGGCAGACGCTGGCTGTAAACGAAGACGTCTGCGTTGCGGTAAAAGTCGTAGGCTTTGAAACGGTAGTAGGCGCTTACGTCAGATTGTTAAACCCGACGGGTATCAGGTTTGAGACCAGAATAAATAAAGCGGATTACGATTATCTGGTAAGCGTTTACGGTGAGAACAACTTAGAGATGGGAACTTACATATTGCCTAAAAAGTTATTAGGACTTACGGCGTTCGGCGATTATTTTGCGGACGAAACTAAAACCGAAGGCAATATGGATTACGTCAAAATAGTAAATCAGGGTTTTGCAAACGAAAAGAGAGCGGAAACGGACGGATACTATAAATATTACGGTTCTTTGGTAAATATTCAGTCGCACAACTACTGCACGGAATTCTTCGGAATAGGTTATATCAAAATTACCGACGGCTTAAACGAATACGTGTTATACGGCGGCAGCGAAATTGCTGATTATACCAGATCCATATACGACGTATCTACGCGCGCATACAATGATTTCCAGACTGATTCGCGTGAAGAGAGAGCGCTTAGAGGATATCTTGACGGAGTGGTTTCCATTATAGGCGGCGCACAGGACTTGGAAATAGAAAGCGGTGCGGACGGATATACTTCACCGTATTCGATAGATTACGACGACGTAAGCGGCGAATATACGGTAAGCGGTGGGGTTGAGATAAAATCGGTATTGATAAACGGCTTGCCCAAGAAGATGGACAGCGCAAACCTTATCGAAATAGGAGATAAAGTGTATAAACTAACCAATTTAAGTCAAACGACAGCGGAGTTCAGTTTTAAACTTTCGCCGGTTGTTAAAGCGTCGGATCTGGTTGATTTCACGGTACAGATTCCGTCTGACAGGGAAATGAGAATACTTCAACTTACCGATACGCAGATAATAGACTCTTCGCAGATGAGATCGTCAAATCGTCTTGCGCCTGTACAGGTTGAGACGTGGTCTCGTGCGAACATTGACAAGAACTGCTTTAATTACATAACGGAACTTATAGAAAACGAACGTCCAGACTTAATACTTTTCACGGGAGATATAGTTTACGGAGAATTTGACGACAGCGGCGAAATCTTGACGTTGATAGTTGAATTTATGGATTCGTTCGGTATTCCGTGGGCGCCGATATTCGGAAATCACGATAACGAAAGCGCGAAAGGCGTCGCATGGCAATGCGCGCAACTTGAAGGGGCGACCAACTGCTTGTTCAAAAAGGGCAATCTGTCCGGAAACGGCAATTATTCGATAGGTCTTGTGGACGCAAGCGGTAAAATCAGGCGTGTTATCTATATGCTTGATAGCCACGGCAGCTTGAACAGTCAAAGTGTTTTTGATCCACCGAACATAGCGGCGGATCAGATAAGTTGGTTTAAGAGTGTTTCGGCGGCGATTGACTTAGCGTACGGCGAAGAAGTGCCTGCGTTTGCCTGCTATCATATTCCGTCGTCGGATTTCCAGACGGCGTACGTAGATAAGTACGGTTATGCGGCGGATATTGATAATTTCAATCTCGATTCGACGGGCACAGACGGCGACTACGGACAAAAGAATCAACAAGTATGTATGATAAACTTATCGTATGCGTCCGACTTGAAAGCGGCGAACGTTGACGGCGTGTTCGTAGGGCACGACCACTTAAACAACTATTCGATACTTTACGACGGAATACGCTATACCTACGGAACGAAGACGGGAACGTACGACGAGTACAAGGCTTCCGTTATCGGCGGAACGCTGATAAGAGTATCGGCAGAAGGAGGATTTGAAGTGTTGCCTAAATATCTTAACAAAGAGGAAATGGAAAGTAAGCAATCGGCTTCGCTTACGATAACGTTTATGTCGGATATACATTTCGACGAAAGGGACTACGGTGATTTCCATTGTACGCAGGCGGAAGCGAAACTTAAACAAATAGTAAGTGAAACGCCGGGTAGCAGATTTTACGTCAATTTGGGGGATACTGTAAACTCCTTGCCAGACGGCAATATGAACAATATGTACGACGCGATAAGCACCATGAAAGAACTTGATCTTAACGTGTATAATTCCGACGGAACGGGCTACGACGAAGACAACAGAATGATATATAATCTGGCGGGCAATCACGAAGCGGCGTACGTAGAAAAGAGCGTACTTAAAGATTATATCCCCTACGTCGAAGACGTAGGCAGTGTGGCGGTATTCAAATACGAAGATTTAATGTTCGTTGTGGTTGACGCGCTGTTCGACAGCAACGGTCATGACGATCCTGCAACTATGTTTGAAACTAAATTCTTTACTATACCCGACGTGGTTATAAACTGGCTGACAGCGGAAGTTGCAAGTCAGATGGACGAAACGGTAAAAGGTATAGTTCTCTTAAATCACGTAGCATTACAGGATATTGACGACTCTAAATACACCTTGCTTAACGCAATTAAGGGATATGGCTTGCCTATGACGATATTTGACGGGCATACCCACGCTGAGGCGTACCACGAACTTACCGACTCCGTTACGGGCGAAGTTTACTGTACGGAATACACTTTGCCGGCGGTTACGCTTAATAGCGGTTATCCGTATTATAACGTTACGTTTAAGGATGGCAAGGTGTGGTACGTAGATAAGCACACCACGCAGACTATAGGATAATCCGTAGAAGACCGTTTATAAATAAGCGAATAAAAAACAGTCTCCCCGATTTAACCCGTATAGGTTAAATCGGGGAGACTTGTTTTAAGCCTTTATGTGATTAAAGTTTAATTATTTATAAGTTCTTAAAATTTCTTCGGCAATTTCGCGCTTTGCTATACACCTGTCCATCGCTTGTTTTTCTATATAGCGGTGGGCGTCTTCTTCACTCATATTAAGGGAATTTATAAGCGTCCACTTCGCGCGGTTTACTATCTTTATTTCCATCATCTTTTCTTCGAGAGATACTTTCTTCTTTTCCATTTTGCGAAGGCGTTCTCTCGTCGCTTTTACAAAATCGAGCGCCTGCATAACGTTCTGTTGCGGCAGGGGCTTTCTCACTGTAAACACGCCGAAATCCGCCACTTTTTCGTAAACGTCGTCGTAATTGTCAGAGCGCACGAAGAGCAGCACGACCGACGGGCTTTTGTCCGATAAGTCGATAGCGAATTTCGCGCCGAAATCGTCAGGCAAAGGACTGTTTATTATTATAAGGTCGTAAAAGCGTTCCACCGTTTTCCGCTGCGCTTCGTTTATGCTTTTGGCGTAAGAAACGGGGGCGTAGGTTGCTTCGGGTAAAAACTGGATTACGTTCCGGTTGAAATTTTCAGCCGCCGAAACTATAAGAACGCTGTAAATATGTTCTTTTAACGACATAAATTACCTTGTTATTCTAATCGGTGTAAGCCGAAATTATGGATTTCGGCAGAGATTTTGCAATAAACCCGCTTTTTGCCGCCTTCGTTTTCGCGTCTTTTAGCGTGGCGGGGAGTTTCCTATATTTTTTAAGCGTTTCTCCGTCCGCCTTGTACATATTGAAATCTGCGGATTCGGGCAGTTTTTCCTGCGCGGAAATGCCGCTTATCGCCGCATAAATTATAAGCGCGAAAGCGATATACGGGTTGGCAAGCGGATCGGGGGAACGGAGTTCGGCGCGCTTGAATTCGCCGTCCGCCGCAGGAAGACGGATAAGTTCCGAACGGTTTTCTTTGGACCACGCTATAAACGCCGGCGCTTTGTTTACGCCTAAACGCTTATAGGAGTTTTCGGAATTGTTCAAAAACACCGTACAGTCTTCTATTCTGTTTAAAATCCCCGCCATAGCGTAGGGCAAAAGGTCTTTGCCGTCCTTTGATTTTACCGAAAAATTGATATGAAAGCCGTTGCCTGCCGAAGTGTCTAAAGGCTTGGGAGAGAAGTCCGCGTATAAACCGTTCCTGTTTGCCACCGCCGAAACCACCTGACGGAAAGTTATAGCGTCGTCTGCGGCGGTAAGCGCGTCCGAATACCTAAAATCTATTTCGTTTTGTCCCGCACCTTCTTCGTGGTGGGAACTTTCGGGGTAAATACCCATTTGTTCCAAAGTTAAACAAATTTCGCGGCGGATATTTTCGCCCTTATCTTCGGGCGCAACGTCCATATATCCCGCAGTGTCGTAAGTTTCGTTAGTCTTATTTCCCTTTTCGTCCAAGTTGAACAGGTAAAATTCCATTTCAGAACCGAACGCAAAGGAAAGCCCCTGTTTTTCGGCAGTTTTTACGGCGGTTTTAAGAATCAAGCGGCTGTCGCACTCGAAAGGCGTGCCGTCGGGATAGGTAATGTCGCAAAACATACGGACAACTCTGCCGTGTTCCGGTCGCCAGGGCAAAATGGACAGGGTAGAAGGATCGGGGTGCAAAAACAGGTCGGACTTTGCTTCGTCGCCGAAACCTTTTATTGCCGACGCGTCGATAGCGACGCCCGTTTTAAAGGCACGGGATAGTTCGTTGTCGGTTATAGATACGTTTTTCTGCTTACCGAACACGTCGCAAAACGCAAGTTTTATAAACTTTACGTCTTCTTCTTTTACGAATTCTAATACTTCCGTCGTAGAATACATTGTTTACCGCCTTTATTTAATTTGCAACGTACATTTGCTTATACGGATTGTTGCTATCCGGGGTTATTAGCGTGAACTGAGAGTTTAAAATTTCCTTTTCGTCTTTTTTAAAGAGTTCGCAGAACTCTTTGATAAAAGGATAAAATTCGGCTAAATCTTCTTTGGTTGCGGGTTTTGCGTGCACGTTTTTGGGGAAGTTTATACCTTTACAATCGGAACGCAATAGCATTTTTCCGCCGTGCATACCAGTACAGGGGAAGTTGCCGACTACGGGCTTATCCGCGCCTATGCCTAACACGATAATTATGCCGCCCGCCTGATATTCTCCCAGAAAACTGCCCGTCGTGCCGCCTATTATAAGCGCGGGGATTTTTTCTTTATAGGCTTTCATATGAATACCCGCGCGGTAGCCTGCGTTGCCTTCGACGAATATTTTACCGCCGCGCATAGCGTAGCCCGTACAGTCGCCGATATTTCCGTGAACGACTATTTTACCGTCGTTCATAGTGTCTCCGACGGCGTCCTGCGCGTTGCCGAACACTTCTATAGCCGCACCGTTAAGGTATGCGCCCAAAGCGTTCCCCGGAGTGCCGCGGATTACGAGTTTTTTATCAGAAAGTCCCGCGCCGATAAATCTTTCGCCGAGTGCGCCGTAAATTTCCACGTCTTCCGTCGCTTTTCTGACTTTATCGTTCAGGTCTTTGAAATTCATATTTTCAGAGTTTATTTTTATCATTATACCACACCTCCGAGTTTTTTTGCACGGATTTCCGAACCGAATATTGCAAGCGTGGGTGATTTTTTAAGTTTTTCCTTGTCTTCTTCGGATAAGGAAATTTTTTCTTTTATAAGATAAGTGTAAATTCCCGCGTTTTTTATTTCGCCTATAATAATAAATCCCGCAAGGCGGTCGCCGTCGAAAAACAGCCGTTTTATGCCGCTTTCCGTCTTTTCCTCGTACGTGTCGCCTATATACGCGCCGGCGGTCAAAGAGTGAAGCCCGTAAAACCCGATGGCGTTTACGGGCATATCGTCTGTAAGAGATTTATCGCCGCCCGCCATATTTACGCCAGCAGTAAAGCCCTGAAAGTACGCGCTTGGAAGAATTGCAAGTACGCGGCTGCCTTTTATCGAAGCGTCGTACCCTTCGGCACAGTCGCCCGCGGCGTAAATATCGTTTACGGAAGTTTGCATTTTATCGTCAACGGTTATTCCGCGGTTTACCGCGCCGCCTATATCTTTCACGAGCGAAGTATTCGCCCTGACGCCTACCGCAAGGATAAGAATATCGAAGTCCACCGTTTTGCCGCTTGCAAGCGTAGCCACGTTTTTATCGAACGCCGCAACGCTGTCGCCTAAAATAAACGATACCCCGTGTTCTTCCAACGCCCTTTGCATAAACGCCGCGCAGTCAGCGTCCAAAATACTTGATAAAACTCTCGTCGCAAGATCGACGACGGTTATTTCTTTAACTCTTTCGGCTATACCTTCGGCGCACTTTAAGCCGATAAGCCCCGCGCCGATTATCAGCACGCGCGAGTTTCCGTCGATTGCGTTATCTATCGCCTGCGCGTCGTCTTCCGTCATAAAGGAAAACTTTTTTTCCACGCTTTCAAGCCCGTTAAAGGGGGGTACGAATGGGGTAGAACCGGTCGCTACAAGCAGTTTATCGTAAGGCAGGTTTTTTTCGCCCACTTTTACCGTTTTTTTGTCCTTGTCGATACTTTCCGCTTTGCCGAAAACAAGTTCCACGCCGTTTTCCGCATAGAACCCGTCGGGGCGGTATTTCATCTTTTCAAAGTCGGTAAGCCCTTGCAGATAGTATGAAATAAGCGGGCGGCAATATGTGGGCTTGTTTTCGCCCGAAACGAGATATATCTTGCCCGTTTTATCAACGCTTCTTATGCCTTCTATTGCCGCGACGGACGCAACGCCCCCGCCAACTATGACGAAATTTTTCATATTATCACCTTTCCTCGTAAACTATGGCTTTATTAGGACACCCCTTAACGCACGCGGGAAAGCCGCAGGCGTTTTCCAAACACAGTTCGCACTTTAAGGCGGCGTGTCCTTCCGCCGGGGAAACCGCACCGTAGGGACAGACCAGAACGCAGGTGAAACAACCCACGCATTTATTCTCGTCTATCTTTACAACGCCGTCTTGCTTTGATAGCGCGCCCGAAATACAGCACTTAACGCACACGGGATCTTCGCAATGGCGGCAGGAAACTGCGTAAGTTATCTTACCGTCTTCTTCAATCCGTATGCGCGGGCATATTTCCTTATCCTTTAACGCCTTTACCATATTCGTTTCGCCGGAGTTTGCGAACGCACAGTTGTATTCGCAAAGGTGGCAGCCTAAACACCATTTTTCATCGACGTAAACTCTTTTCATTGTCCTGCGTGAGAGATACCTAATATCTCTAACTCCTTTTCGTTTAGTCCTATTCCGCGCAGCATTAATCTGTTGCCGCGGAGTGCTTCTATGGAATTTATTCCCATACCGCCCATAAGTTCTTTTATTTCGTGTTTCCAAGCCGTCATAAGGTTTATAAGCCGCTGACTGCCTATTTCCGGGTTTAAGCGTTTAACGAGTTCGGGATTTTGCGTCGCTATACCCCAGTTGCACTTGCCCGTCTGGCAGGTGCGGCAGAGATGACAGCCGAGCGCAAGTACGGCAGCCGTCGCTATATAACAGGCGTCCGCGCCCAAGGCGATAGCCTTAACCACGTCCGCCGCCGAACGGATACTTCCGCCGACCACCAAAGAAACGTTGTTTCTTATGCCTTCGTCGCGTAGGCGTTTGTCCACGGCGGCGAGTGCGAGTTCTATGGGAATACCCACGTTATCTCTTATTCTAGTCGGCGCAGCGCCCGTTCCGCCGCGGAAACCGTCTATTGCGATAATGTCCGCGCCCGAACGCGCTATTCCGCTTGCGATAGCCGCTATATTATGTACCGCCGCAACCTTAACGATTATCGGCTTTTTGTACGCCGTCGCTTCCTTTAAGGAATAAACCAACTGTCTTAAATCTTCTATGGAATAAATGTCGTGATGCGGGGCGGGGGAGATAGCGTCGCTGCCTTCGGGTATCATACGGGTTTTGGACACGTCGCCGACGATTTTCGCGCCGGGGAGATGTCCGCCGATACCGGGTTTTGCACCCTGTCCCATTTTTATTTCTATCGCTTTACCTGCCATCAGGTATTTTTCGTGAACGCCGAAACGCCCCGAAGCCACTTGAACTATCGTATTGTCGCCGTACGCGTAAAAGTCTTCGTGCAGCCCGCCTTCGCCCGTGTTGTATAAAACGCCGAGTTCGCGCGCAGCCATCGCCAGACTTTTATGCGCGTTATAACTGATAGAACCGTAACTCATTGCCGAAAACATTACGGGCATAGACAGTTCTATCTGCGGCGCAAGGTTGCTTATTATTTCGCCCTTTTCGTTCCGTTCTGTTCTTGAAGGCTTTTTACCCAAAAACACTTTGGTTTCCATAGGTTCGCGGAGCGGATCTATGGACGGGTTGGTTACCTGCGACGCGTTTATTAAAATCTTGTCCCAGTAAACGGGCAATGGGTTTGGGTTGCCCATAGAAGAAAGTAAAACCCCGCCGCTTGACGCCTGCTTGTATATTTCCTTTACGGTCTGGTCTTGCCAGTTGGCATTTTCACGCAGTCTGCAATCGCTTTTGACTATTTTAAGCGCGTGCGTGGGGCATAAAGATACGCAGCGTTGGCAGTTTACGCATTTACTTTCGTCGGAAATCATAACTTTGCCGTCAGCGTCGAAAGAATGTACTTCGTTAGCGCATTGTCTTTCGCAAACGCGGCAGCAAATACATCTGTTTTGATTTCTGACCACCTCGAATTCGGGATAAATATATAATTCGTTCATCAGAATTTACCTTCTTTTACTTTTACTATTACGGGTTCGCCGCCCATCGGGGAATAGAGATTTTCCGCATTGATTTCCATAGTTCTTATCGCCGCTTCTTCGCTTGCTATAAACACTTTGTCGTCCTTTTCTCCAACCACCATAGAACGGAGTTTAAGTCTGTCGTTCAACGCCATAAGCCCGCCGTCGAAACCTAAGATTATCGAGAACGGACCTGTAATCAGCAGGCTGGAAAAAACGGTGCGCAAGTATTTGAGTTTTTCTTTTTCCTTTTCGGGCTTAGCGTCTATGGTTTCCCAGAAGGGCGCGGCGATTACCGACGCCGTTTCGGTTAAGGATAGCCCCTGCCTGCGGATAAGATAGTCGGCTATATAGGTAATGACTTCGGTATCCGTCTGCAAAGTGCATTTATAGCCGAACATCTCTATAAACCTTCGGTTAGCGTCGTAGGAAGAGATTTCGCCGTTATGAACTATCGTGTAGTCAAGTAGTCCGAACGGGTGCGCGCCGCCCCACCAGCCGGGGGTGTTCGTGGGGTATCTTCCGTGCGCCGTCCAGGAGTAGCCTTCGTATTCGTCGAGTTTATAGAACCTGCCCACGTCTTCGGGAAAACCCACCGCCTTAAACGCGCCCATATTTTTTCCGCTGGAAAAGACGTACGCGCCGTCCACTTCGGTATTTATTTTCATAACCACCCTGACGACGAATTCCTTTTCGTCAAGTTGAAGGGAAGTCAGCAGAGAGTTAAGCGGCAATACGAAGTAGCGCATTATAATAGGTTCGTCGGTAATTTCGGGCATTTTTCTCGTCGGAATAAGTTCTTTTTCCACTATCTCGAAACTGTCCTTTAATATCTTTTCGCATTCTTCTATGCGATACTTATCGTTGAAGAAAATATGCAGCGCATATTCGTCTTTGTGGTTGGGGTAAATGCCGTAGCCTGCAAAGCCGCCGCCTAAACCGTTGCTTCTGTCGTGCATGGGAATCATACTTTCTATGATTTTTTCGCCCGTCATTTTCTTGCCTTCGCGGGAAATAACTGCCGAAATAGCGCAGCCCGACGGTATTCTTATTTCGCCTTCTTTAAACATAATATAACTCCGTAAATAAAAGCGTTTAAAATGAAAAGGGGCGTTCACCGCGGAAAAATCCGCAATGAACGCCTTTGCTCATTGATATTTCACATTTTACTCTTTTAAATAATGTTTGTCAACGGAATAAACAAAATTTTCCATTAAAAAAATTTATAGTCGTTATAAAAAATTTTTGTCGTTTAATTTGAGGTTTTTTGTTGACAAGCGTAAAAAACGGGTATATAATGGCGATATAAATTGAAAAAAGGCAAAGGCGTCTTTTAAGCGAAAACTTAAAAGGCGTCTTTATCTTTTTAAATTCTTTTTCAAGGAGAAATATTATGGAAAAAATCACGGAAATTTTCGGAAGCAAAGTTTTTGACGACAGAGTTATGAAAGCGCGGCTTTCTTCTAAAGTCTATCAGTCGTTAAAAAAGACGATAGACGAAGGCACGGAACTCGACTTGTCCGTCGCCAACGCTGTTGCCGACGCGATGAAGGAGTGGGCGATAGAGCAGGGCGCAACGCATTTTACGCACTGGTTTCAGCCGCTTACGGGTATCACCGCCGAAAAACACGACAGTTTTATTTCTCCCTCGCCCGACGGTAGGGTGATAATGGAATTTTCGGGCAAAGAACTGATTAAAGGCGAACCGGACGCGTCGAGTTTTCCGTCCGGCGGCATCCGTGCCACTTTCGAAGCGCGCGGCTATACGATGTGGGATCCCACTTCGTACGCGTTTATAAAGGATAAAAGCCTTTGTATTCCGACGGCGTTCTGTTCCTACGGCGGCGAAGCGCTGGATAAGAAAACGCCCTTGCTTCGTTCTATGGAAGCATTAAACAAACAGGCACTCCGCATCTTAAAACTTTTCGGCAAAACGGAAGTTAAAAGGGTTTCCACTTCGGTAGGACCGGAACAGGAATATTTCCTCGTCGATAAGGCTATGTTCGATAAGCGTAAAGACCTTATATATACGGGCAGAACGCTGTTCGGCGCAAAACCCCCGAAAGGGCAAGAGATGGAAGACCATTATTTCGGCGTAATAAAGCCCCGCGTTGCGGCGTTTATGGCGGATTTAAACTCCGAACTTTGGAAACTCGGCATTTTAGCCAAGACCGAACACAACGAAGTCGCCCCCGCGCAGCACGAACTTGCGCCTATATATACGACGACCAACGTCGCTACCGATCATAACCAACTGACTATGGAAATAATGCAAAAGGTGGCGTTAAAGCACGGGCTGTGCTGTCTGTTGCACGAAAAACCCTTCGCGGGCGTAAACGGCAGCGGCAAGCACAACAACTGGTCTATGGCGACAGATACGGGCATAAACCTTTTGTCCCCAGGCGAGACGCCGAGTGAAAACGCGCAGTTCTTACTGTTCCTTTGCGCGGTAATTAAGGCGGTGGACGATTATCAGGATTTATTGAGAATTTCCGTAGCGACGGCTGGCAACGACCACCGTTTGGGCGCGAACGAAGCGCCGCCCGCGGTAGTTTCCATATTCCTTGGCGACGAACTTACGGCGATATTAGAAGCAATAGAACAGGATAAGCCCTATAAGGGTGCTGAAAAGACGACTATAAAACTCGGCGTAAGCGTTTTGCCCAAGTTTGCGAGAGATACGACGGACAGGAACAGGACTTCGCCCTTTGCGTTTACGGGCAACAAGTTCGAATTCCGTATGCTTGGCTCGTCAAACAGTATTTCGTGCGCCAACATTATGCTTAACAGCGCGGTGGCGGAAAGTCTTAAAATTTACGCGGACCGTTTAGAAAAATCCAAAGATTTCGAAGCCGCGCTTCACGATATGATAAAGAATACTATAAAAGACCATAAGCGTATTCTCTTTAACGGCAACGGCTATGACGACGCGTGGATTAAAGAGGCGGAAAAGCGCGGGCTGCTTAACTATAAGACTACGCCGGACTGTATGCCGCATCTTCTCGACGAAAAGAACGTTAAGATGCTGACTGCGCACAAAGTATTTACCGAGACCGAACTTAAATCGCGCTGTGAAATTATGCTTGACAACTACTGCAAGACGGTGGTAATAGAAGGCAACGCAATGGCGGATATGGCGCGGCGTGAAATCCTTCCAGCAATAGAAGGGTATATCGGCGAACTGTCGGAGACGGCGAAGAACAAGATAAAGGCGTTCGGCGATATTTCGGTGGGATACGAAAAAGCGACGGCGGAAAAACTTTCGGCGTTAAGTTATGAAATAATGGCAAAGACCGAAGAACTCGAAAAAGAACTTATTGCGTTAAAGTCGGCGGACGGCGTGATAAAAGAAGGATATGAAATAAGGGATAAACTGTTGCCGAAGATGAGTGAACTTCGCGCGGCGGCAGATACGGCGGAAACGCTGACGGCGGCGAAATACTGGCCGTTCCCGACTTACGGAGATTTACTTTTCGGCGTGAAATAAACGCTATACTTAAACGGGAGAAATATTATGACTATCGAATTCTGGTATTTAATAGGCGCGGCGCTTGTGTTTTTTATGCAAGCGGGCTTTGCAATGGTGGAAACGGGCTTTACCCGTGCCAAAAACGCCGGCAATATCATAATGAAAAACCTGATGGACTTTTGTATCGGAACGGTAGTCTTTATGCTGTTGGGTTTCGGGCTTATGATGGGCGAAGACGCGCTTTTCGGACTTATCGGCGTGCCTAACCTTGATTTGTTTACCGAATTTTCGGCGTTTATATCCGGTGCTGACCAAGGTTTTACGGATGCGTCCGTATTCGTGTTTAACCTTGTCTTCTGCGCGACGGCGGCGACAATCGTATCCGGCTCTATGGCGGAAAGAACGAAGTTTTTATCCTATTGCATATATTCGGGGATAATTTCTCTTATCGTTTATCCGATAGAAGCGCACTGGATATGGGGCGGCGGCTGGCTTTATAGTTTGGGTTTTCACGATTTTGCCGGTTCTGCCGCAATACATATGGTAGGCGGTATCACCGCGCTTATCGGCGCTATTATGGTAGGGCCGAGAATAGGTAAGTACGAGTACGATAAAAGCGGTAAGGTAATTAAGGTCAACGCGATACAGGGACATTCTATCCCGCTCGGCGCACTCGGCGCGTTTATACTGTGGTTCGGCTGGTACGGGTTTAACGGCGCGGCGGCGACAACCACTTCCGAACTTGCCACAATATTCTTAAACACCACGATAGCCCCCGCAGTCGCAACTTGCACGACTATGCTGTTTACTTGGATAAAGAACGGCAAACCGGACGTTTCAATGTGTATAAACGCCTGCCTTGCCGGACTCGTCGGCATTACCGCGGGGTGCGTTGCCTTGGACGCTATCGGCGCGACGGTCGTAGGTCTCGTTTCGGGATTTTTAGTAGTGTTCGTCGTGGAGTTTCTCGATTTGAAATTGCATATAGACGATCCCGTCGGTGCTGTCGGCGTGCATATGGCTAACGGCATCTGGGGAACGATAGCGGTAGGGCTACTTGCAAACCCCGATGCGCCCGCACGTCTTAACGGTCTGTTCTATACGGGTGATTTTACGCAAATCGGCGTTCAGCTTTTAGGTTTTGTCTCGGTTGCTGCTTACACGGTTATAATGATGACAGTTTGCTTTATAGTAATCAAAAAGACTGTGGGGTTGCGCGTTTCACGAGAAGAAGAAATCAAGGGGCTTGACAAGACGGAACACGGACTTCCTTCCGCATACGCGGACTTTGCGCCGTCAACTGTGGCTTACGCGGATTATATAAGCGAAGATACGGTATTCGTTTCGGGGGACACCCCGATAGCCGAAGCCGTACCCGTTAAAAAGGTGGACAGCGTAGTGGAAAAGGGACGGCCGAAGTTCACTAAAATCGAAATCATATTTAAGGAAGAACGCCTGTACGCGTTAAAAGAAGCGCTGGGGCGTCTCGGGATAACGGGTATGACGGTGTCGCACGTTATGGGCTACGGGCAGCAGAAAGGCAAGCCCGAATATTACAGGGGTGTAGCGGTTGAAACCAACCTTTTGCCCAAAGTTCAGGTGGATATAGTCGTAAGTAAAATTCCCGTAAGGGCGGTTATCGAAACTGCGAAAAAAGTTTTATATACGGGGCATATCGGCGACGGCAAGATATTCGTGTACGACGTTGAAAACGTGGTAAAGGTAAGAACGGGCGAAGAGGGATACGACGCGCTTCAGGACGTAGAATAGAAGGTAGATATTATGTGCGGAATAATGTGCTATTGCGGAAAACACGATAAAAAGGCGTTTGCGGACGGGCTATCTAAAACCCTTTCTCGCGGACCTGATATGACTAAACTCGAAAAAGTCGGAGACGGAGTCTTCGGCTTTCACCGTTTGTCGATAATGGGACTTCACGAAGAAGGTATGCAGCCTTTTGAACTGAACGGCAGTTTCGTCGTATGCAACGGGGAAATTTACGGTTTTGCCAAGTTAAAAGACGAACTTATAAAGAAAGGGTACAAATTTAAAAGCGACAGCGATTGCGAAATTTTACTGCCCCTTTACTTTGAATACGGCGTTAAGATGTTTTCTATGCTGGACGCGGAATACGCCTGTGTTATTTACGACGGAAAGACGGGTGAATATATAGCTGCGCGCGATCCGATAGGAATTCGCCCGTTATATTACGGATACGATAAGCAGGGCGTTATCGTATTTGCGTCAGAACCCAAAAACCTTGTGGGGATTTGCGATAAAATTACTCCGTTCCCTACGGGGCATTATTACAAGAACGGAAAATTTTACTGCTATAACGATATAGCGGCGCGGCAGCAATATTCCGCGGACGGTATAGAAGACGTTTGTAAAAATATCCGAGAAAAACTTATAGCAGGCGTAAAAAAGCGGCTGGTTGCGGACGCCAAAGTGGGATTTCTGCTGTCCGGCGGGCTTGACAGTTCGCTCGTGTGCGCCATAGCGCAACGGATTAGCAAAAAGCCCATTAAGACCTTTGCGATAGGTATGGTGGGCGACGCTATCGACTTAAAGTACGCAAAGCAAGTCGCCGACTACATAGGCAGCGACCACACAGAGTTTTATATGACCAAAGAACAGGTATTGTCGTCGCTTGAAGAAGTTATTTACGTTCTAGGAACTTTCGATATAACGACCATACGCGCAAGTATGGGTATGTATTTACTCTGTAAGGCTATTCACGAAACTACGGATATACGGGTGCTGTTAACGGGCGAAATTTCCGATGAACTTTTCGGGTATAAATATACGGATTTTGCGCCGAACGCCGAAGAGTTCCAAAAGGAGAGTGAAAAGCGTGTGCGAGAACTGCATATGTACGACGTTCTGCGTGCCGACAGGTGCATTTCGGTAAACTCTTTGGAAGCGCGCGTTCCGTTCGGCGATTTGGATTTCGTGAAATACGTTCTTTCAATAAATCCCGAACTTAAACTCAACAAGTACAACAAGGGCAAGTACCTTTTAAGAAAGGCGTTCGACGGATACGACTATTTGCCGCACGATATTTTATACCGTGAAAAGGCGGCGTTTTCCGACGCGGTGGGGCACTCTATGGTGGACTATCTTAAAGAGTACGCCGAAAGTCTATATCGAGATAAAGAGTTCGACGAGAAAAAACAAAAATACACGCACGCAACGCCGTTTACCAAAGAATCGCTTTTGTACCGCGAGATATTCGAGAAGTATTACGCGGGGCAAAGCGAAATGATAAAGGATTTCTGGATGCCGAATAAATCCTGGCAGGGTTGCGACGTAAACGATCCTTCGGCAAGGGTTTTATCAAACTACGGTGCAAGCGGCAAATAACATAAGGGGAAAAGGAGAAAAAATTATGGCAAAGTACATTTTCGTAACCGGCGGGGTTGTTTCGGGGCTAGGCAAGGGAATAACGGCGGCGTCTCTCGGAAGACTGCTTAAATCGCGCGGGCTTAAAGTGGCGGCGCAGAAACTCGATCCGTACATCAACGTTGATCCCGGCACTATGAGTCCCTATCAGCACGGCGAAGTTTACGTTACCGAAGACGGTGCGGAAACCGATCTCGATTTAGGGCATTACGAACGCTTTATTGACGAAGACTTAAACAGGTATTCCAACCTTACCACGGGTAAAGTTTACTGGTCGGTGTTAAACAAGGAACGCCGCGGCGAATATCTGGGGCATACCGTTCAGGTGATACCGCATATCACCAACGAGATTAAGGAATTTATTTATTCGGTCGGAACTCATACCGACGCGGACGTCGTAATAACCGAAATAGGCGGCACTATCGGCGATATAGAATCGCAGCCTTTTTTAGAAGCGGCAAGGCAAGTTTCCTTGGAAGTTGGAAAAGGCAACTGCTTATTTATCCACGTAACGTTAGTGCCTTACATAAGCGGTTCGGACGAACATAAATCCAAACCCACCCAGCACTCGGTTAAAGAACTGCAGGGTATGGGTATTAAGCCGGACGTAATAGTTTTGCGTGCGGACGAATCTTTGGAAGAAGAGATTTTCGATAAAATTTCGCTGTTTTGCAACGTTCCACGCGATTGCGTTATAGAAAACCTTACTTTGCCCAACCTTTACGAAGCGCCTTTAATGCTTGAAAAACAAAACCTTTCTGCGGTCGTGTGTCGGGAGTTGGGCTTTTTGGCAAAAACGCCCGATTTAAAAGAGTGGGAACAAGTTATTGAGAAGATAAAATCGAGAACGAAGACTGTAAATATCGCACTCGTCGGCAAATACGTCAAACTGCACGACGCATATCTGTCGGTTGCCGAAGCGCTTCGCCACGCGGGCTACGACTACGGCGCGAGAATAATTATTTCTTGGGTGGATTCTGAAACTCTTACCGAAGAAACGATAGCGGAAACCTTAAAAGACGCGGACGGGATTATCGTTCCCGGCGGTTTCGGCGGGCGCGGCATAGAAGGTATGATTTCGGCGGTAAAATACGCGCGTGAAAATAACGTTCCGTTTTTCGGTATCTGTCTCGGTATGCAAATCGCGGTTATCGAGTATGCGAGAAACGTGCTTGGCTATAAAGACGCAAATTCCGGCGAGTTTGACGAAAATTGCCGGCACAAGGTAATAGACTTTATGCCGGGGCAAAGCGACGATATAGATAAAGGCGGTACTTTGCGGCTTGGCAGTTATCCGTGCGTTATTAAAAGCGGTACGACGATGGAACGATTATACGGCAAATCGGAAATATCCGAACGCCACCGCCACCGCTACGAATTCAACAACGATTATAAGGACGAATTTATTGAAAAAGGCTTGACAGTCGGCGGCGTTTCGCCCGACGGCAAACTTGTGGAGACGGTGGAACTTACCGAAAGACCGTTCTACGTCGGCGTGCAATTCCACCCCGAATTTAAGTCCCGTCCAAACAAGGCGCACCCGCTTTTCAAGGGCTTTATAAAAGCGTCGATAGATAAAAAGGAAAGTAAGTGATGAAGTTTACCAAAATGCAGGGCTTAGGCAACGATTACCTGTATATTTACGGCGAAGTCCCCGAAAACGTATCTGACCTTGCGGTAAAGTATTCCGACCGTCATTTCGGCGTGGGTTCGGACGGGCTTATCTTTATTTCGCCGTCGAATAAAGCCGATTTTAAGATGAGTATCTTTAACGCCGACGGTTCTATTGCGAAGATGTGCGGCAACGGTATAAGGTGCGTCGGTAAATTTCTGTACGAAAAGGGTTATACGGACGATACCGTCTTAAAAATCGAAACCTTGTCGGGTATAAAGACGCTTATTTTAAAAGTCGTCTTCGGGAAGGTTAAAAGCGTGTCGGTGGATATGGGTAAAACGACCGTTGAAAGCGATATATCGCTTATTTCCACGGACAGAGAGTTTACTGCCACGCCCGTTTCCGTCGGCAATCCGCATATAGTAATTTTCGTTAACGGCGTGGAAGATTTCCCGATAGAAAGATACGGCAAGATTTTAGAAAAGCACCCGCATTTTAGCGGCGGCGTAAACGTGGAGTTTGCGGAGGTTAAAGACGGATATATCCGTATGCGCGTCTGGGAACGTGGCAGCGGCATAACCCTTGCCTGCGGCACGGGTGCGTGTGCAACCGTTTCCGCGGCTGTAAAAAAGGGGCTTGTTCCTTCGGGCGAGTTTATAACCGTTAAACTCGACGGCGGCGATTTGCAGGTTAAATATACCGAAGACTCGGTGTTTATGACGGGCGGCGCAGAGTTTATAGCGGAAGGAGAGACTTATGACTAAACCGAATATGAATTACGCTAACTTAAAGGACAGTTATCTCTTTTTCGGAATCGCGCAAAAGGTTAAAAAATATTCGGAAGAAAACCCAGATAAAAAAATTTTAAGGCTTGGTATAGGCGACGTATCTTTGCCCCTTTGTAAAAGCGTTATATCGGCTTTGACGGAAGGTGTTAACGATCAGGCGGAAAAGTCGTCGTTTCACGGCTATATGCCGGAATGCGGCGCACCGTTTTTAAGGCGTGCGATAGCGGACTTTTACCGTGGTCGCGGTATTAACGTGGCGGACGACGAAGTGTTCGTGTCAAGCGGCGCAAGCGACGAACTCGGCGATATCCTGGATTTGTTCGATAAAGAAAATTCCGCACTCGTGATAGAACCGGCATATCCCGCCTACGTTGACGCTAATATTATCGCGGGCAGAAAGATTATTCACCTTGCGTCGGGAATAGCGGACGGTTTTACGCCCGAACCCGATGAAGACCGTATTTCCGATATAATTTATATATGTTCGCCGAATAACCCGACGGGCGCGGTGTTTACCAGGGAGAAACTTAAAAAATGGGTGGACTTTGCAAATAAGCACGGTTCTGTGATACTGTTTGACGCGGCGTACGAAGCGTTTATAGAAGACGAAAGCGTTCCGCACAGTATTTTTGAAATCGACGGTGCGGAGACCTGCGCTATAGAGATTTGTTCGCTGTCTAAAACCGCTGGGTTTACGGGCACGCGGCTCGGATATACTGTTATTCCCAAGGCGCTTATCCGTTGCGGTATGAATTTCAACGCTATGTGGGTAAGAAACAGAACGACGAAAACCAACGGCGTTTCTTACATTATCCAAAAGGGCGGGGCGGCGGTGTTTACCGAACAAGGACGAAAGGAAATAAAGGAGAATATCGCCTATTATAAGGAAAACGCCAAAATTTTAATGCGCGTGCTGGATGGTTGCGGAATAGAATACACGGGCGGGGTAAACGCGCCGTATATATGGTTTAAATGCCCGAATGGTATGGGCAGTTGGGAATTTTTCGACCTATTACTTGAAAAGATACGGGTAGTAGGCACACCCGGGGAAGGTTTCGGCAGTTGCGGAGACGGCTATTTTCGTTTTTCGACTTTCGGTAGCCGAGAAGATACCTTGGAAGCGGCGGAAAGATTGCAAGGCTTATTGAATAGTATCAAGGTATAGGTGAATAGTAAACTTCGTCTCGTTCTTTTCATCAAATAAAAAAAGCCCCCCTGTAAGGGCACTTTTTTTATTTGGCGGAGAGAAGAGGATTCGAAAGGAGCAAACGAAGTTTGCGACGGAATAGCGATTGCTACTGCCGTGGCAGTCAATCGCGTCCATAATTCGCTAAACTCTTCTCGTAGCATAAAAGAAGCGCAAGCAGGGCGAAAGCCGGTGTTGCGCTTCTGATTTGGCGGAGAGAAGAGGATTCGAACCTCCGATACCTTTCGGTATACTCGCTTTCCAAGCGGGCACATTAGACCACTCTGACATCTCTCCGCGTCGTCGTTTCGCCTTTTAGTTCGCAACAATGCAAAGCATTATTGCTTCACCTTTCGGCGAACTCCTCCTTTATCCCAAAAAATCTTGCATTGCAATCTTTTGCGGGAATCCCTGTTTTTAGGCACCGCCTTTTTCTCTGAAATAATAAACCTTCTCTCTTGACTTTACGGGCGATTGCTAACAGTCTAACAATTATTTTAATATATTTATTCTAAAATTGCAAACAAATTCGTAGGTTTACGCAAAAATATTATTTTAAAAATTTTGGATTTCTATTTACAATGCGCTGAATATAACGTATAATAAAATTAATAATAAATTTTTTTATTAAGGGGGTATCTTCTATGGCTGCAAAGAAAGATTATTTTGGTCTTGAGTATATTGTCAGTTTGATTCTGGCAATTATTCCTATCACCGCTTGGGTATGCGGAATAATTACCAGATTTCAGGAAGGAAAGTACGTTGCTATGGTGATACGTATTTTCTTCGGGTGGATAGTTTGGGTTCTTGACTTGATCTATATGATTACGAACAAGGAAATCTGCCGTTTACTGGATATGTAAAATAAAACGAACGATAAAAAACGCCTTTCCGCATTTTTGCGGAAGGGCGTTTTGTTTAACTGATATTAAAACCGACTTTATTACGCGTCTATATCCATAACCAGGCGGAAGTTGTATTGCGGGAAATTCGTTTTGAGTTCTTTTTGAATTTCGTCCATTTCCGCCTGCATATCGGGCAAGTCGAAGTCTAAAATTACGTCCACGCTGACCGTTTCGGTGTCCTTATTGTAGTTAAATCCGTGGACTTGCAGCACGCTGTCGTGCGTAGTTATAAGCCCCAAAACGTGCGAACGCAGATTTTTCACACTATCGTCTTTGGTGTTTAAGGAATAAATGCCTATTCCCGTTAAGATTACGCCGTGTTTAAGATATACGTTGTGCGCGATACGGCGTTCCATATCGTCGATTTCGTCCGCAGTCATTACGTCGGGAATTTCAACGTGGATGGAGGCAATATGTTTTTCCGGTCCATAACTGTGAATAATCAAATCGTACGCGCCGTGCACGCAAGGATCTTCGCAAACGGTCTTTTTGATAGCCGAAACGAGTTCTCTGTCCGCGCGGTGTCCCACGAGATCGTCGAGAGTTTCTTTAAGCATAGAAAAGCCCGCTTTTACAATGAACAGAGATATAATTACGCCGACGTACGCTTCTAAACTTACGCCAGACGCAACGAATATTATAGCGGACGTTAGTACCGAAGTGGATAAAATAGCGTCGAACAGCGCATCCGTACCCGACGCCGACAGCGCGGCGGAATTAACCCTTTTACCGACTAACCTGAAATACAGCCCGAGTATTATTTTAACGACAACCGCAACGCCGATAATTATGATTGCAACGGCAGAGTAGTCGGGCGTTTGCGGGTTAATTATTTTTTTAACCGATTCCACGGCGGCGGTAATACCTGCGTAAATTACCAGCGCCGCAACTATCATAGCGGTAAGGTATTCCACGCGCCCGTGCCCTAACGGGTGTTTTTTGTCGGGCTTTCTGCCGGCAATCAAGTTGCCGATCATAGTTATAAAGGAAGACAGCGCGTCGGAAAGGTTGTTGACAGCGTCTAAAATAACGGCGATAGAGTTGGATATAAAGCCGATAAAAGCTTTAAAACCGACTAAAACGAGATTAGTAAGAATTCCGATAACGCTGGTTTTGGTTATTGTTTTTTCGCGTGCTTCGGAAAGAGTTTTAATGTCGTTGTCAGGCATAAGTACCCCCGTGTCAATATAAAATATAGATTATATTATATATTAGCATTAAGAAATAATTCTTGCAAGCGTTTGAAACGAAAAAACGGTATTGACAAAAAATCGAAAATTAGAAATTAAATGGCGATAATGATATATAATCCCGTTGGTAAAGCGGGC
>JAFZYZ010000029.1 GCA_017615975.1 Clostridia bacterium
CAAGAATTTGCGGTAGCGTAAGGGCATAAAGTTATTCTGCTGTCTTCTGTTTTTACGTTCTTTAATATTTGCCGCCTTGTAATAATCTTGCCAAAGCGTTTCCCACTCTTTTTCGTCTTTGGAAAGTTCCAGCACGGCTTGATTTTCCGTCTTCATTATAGTAAAATGCCGCCCGTCCGATACGCCCGCTATATTTCTCTTTATATCGTGAATAATAAAGGGCACGCCGGACAGTCGACGAACAAAATGCGGGCATAACAGTTCGGTAATATCGTTGTCGGGGGAGTAGGGGGCGTATAAAATGCCGCGCGCCGTTTCCTTAAAGCGGATAAAACCAGTAAACCTGTGCCTTTCGAAAAGCACTTTTTTTACTGTGAACAAAAAATCCGAAACTGCTTGTAAATCTAACCTGTCTATTACGTTTTTTCTTTCCCGCAAAATTAAGTGCGCAAAATCGAACGCCGTTTTAAGCGTGTTTTGTTCGCAAGATAAAAGACAAACCCCTATATAATTAAACGTTTCGTTTTTGCAGTATTTTTTAAGTGCTTTTGCTACTCTTTCCGCGTTTTCATCGTCGTTTTCTATAGTTATATAACTGTCCGTAAGATTTTGCGGCACTTTGCCTAACTCGAAAACGCGGTCTGGTATAATCCTTTCCGTAAAAGAGTAAAATAGCGCCGAGCATAGCCCCGTAAAGGATTTTTCAGTTAAAAACACCGTCATAACTCACCGTTAAGCGCGGAAATCGCCGCGTCGGAATTATCGAACATAGAAAGTTGTTTGACGGAATAGGTTTCGCCCGCGGCGAGAAGTCTTCCCACGTCGTACTCGTTTTTACTGCCGATAAATTTGCCGCCGCAGGTGATAAAGTGCATAGCGCGCTTTAATACCACGCGCAGCCTTTTAAGCGCGTCGAAATCGAGTTTTGCGTGTTTTCTCGCAACTATTATGCGTGAAGCGGTCTTTACGCCTATCCCCGGTACGCGAAGTAGCATATCCAGCGGCGCGGTGTTCACTTCTACGGGGAACAGCCCCATATTTTTTATCGCCCAAGCGCATTTTGGGTCGTACTCGAAAGACAGATTGCCGTCCGCACCCGTAATTTCGCCCGCGGTAAAGCCGTAAAAGCGCAACAGCCAGTCGGCTTGATACAGCCTGTGTTCGCGGATTTTGGGCGCGGGGGTGTAGGGCAAAAGCGAAGTGTCGAAATTTGTCGGCATATAAGACGAGTAATATACCCGCTTTAATTTGTAAGTAGAGTATAGATGTTCGGTAAGTTTTAATATGTGCGCGTCGCTTTCGGGCGAAGCGCCTATTATCATCTGCGTGGTCTGTCCCGCGGGCAGAAAATCGCGGCGGCGCTTAAAGGGACTTTCGTAATACTTGTCGAGTGCAAGCGCCTTCATAGGTTCTATTATAGCGGGTTTACTCTTTTGCGGCGCAAGCAATTTAAGGCTGGTTTCGGACGGCAGTTCTATATTGAAACTCATACGGTCGGCAACCAGCCCCGCCGCTTCTATAAGCGACTTGTCGGCGTTCGGTATGCCTTTTAAGTGGATATAGCCGTTAAAATGATAGTCCTTGCGCAGTTTAAGCGCGGTAAGGTACAGCATTTCCATAGTATGGTTTGGGCTTTTGACTATCGCCGAAGATAAAAACAGCCCTTCTATATAATTCCGCTTGTAAAAGGACATAACGAGTTCGCAAATTTCGTCGGGCGTGGCGGTAGCCCGTTCCACACCGTTAGAAGCGCGGTTTACGCAGTACTTGCAGTCGTAAATACAGTCGTTCGACATAAGTATTTTAAGCAGGGAAATACACCGCCCGTCCTGTGTAAAGGAGTGGCAAATCCCCGCAAAACTCGCGTTTCCTATTTCGCCGAACTTGTTTTTCCGCCTTGACCCCGAAGAAGAACACGATACGTCGTACTTTGCGCCTTCGGTTAAAATGGTCAGTCTTTTTCCGTCTATCATAATTATAGAATAAGTATAATACTTAAAATTATAAAAGTCAAACATTTGTTCGTATTTTTAAAATATTTTTTTGATTCGGTTTTTTGCGTTAGAATTTGACATATATATCGTATTATAGTAAAATGTAATCGAATAAAGATTATGGAATATAAAAGGTTTAATAGCGTAATTGCGCTACGGCTTGATAAGGGCGACGATATAGCGGCAAGCGTTTATAAAGTAGCGGAAAAAGAAAAGGTAAAAGCGGCAACCGTGTCAGGGATAGGGGCGACGGATAATTTCACCGTCGGCGTGTTCGATATAGGGAAAAAGGAATACGAAAAGTTTAATTTTTTCACTAATCACGAAATAAATTCTTTAACGGGTAATATAACCGAAAAGGACGGGAAACCGTATATACATTTACATATCACCGCCACGGGAAGTAGCGGCAAGGTGGTCGGAGGGCATTTAATAAAGGGCGTAATTTCCTTAACGGGCGAAATAATAATTACTGTTTTCGACGGCGAGATAACAAGAGAATTTGATGGTACTCTCGGCATCAACCGTTGGAAATTTTAATTTAATAAAACGGTAAATAAAGCGGCGCGGGGCAAAATGCC
>JAFZYZ010000004.1 GCA_017615975.1 Clostridia bacterium
CGTATTGACAAAGGCGTATACCCGTGTTAATATTATAACAAAAAGATAAGGCGGGAATTATTGTATGGATATCGGGAAAATACGCAATATTGCTTTAATAGGGCACGGCGGCGCGGGTAAAACTTCGCTGGCGGAAGCCCTTTTGTTTAACGGCGGAAAAATTGCCAAACTCGGCAAAGTAATAGACGGTACGACCACTACCGACTTTACGGCGGAAGAAATCGAACGCAAAACTTCGGTTTCGCTTGCCTGCGCATATACCGAGTGGCAGGGCGTTAAGATAAATATCGTCGACGTGCCTGGGTTCTACGATTTCGAAGGCGAATTCGAAGAAGCGGTGCGCGCGGTAGGTTCGGCGGTTTTGGTAGCCGACGCGTGCGGATTCGTGTCCGTAGGCGCTGAAAAGGCGGTCAACTACTGCTTAAAGCGCCACGTTCCGCTTATGATTTTCGTAAACGGTATAGATAAAGAAAACGCCGACTACGTTAAAACCGTGGAAGCGTTCAGGGAATTGTACGGCAGAAAAATCGCTACCATGCACGCACCTATTATCCGCGGCGGCAAAATGCAGGGCTACGTTTCGGTAATATCCGGTAAAGCCTACGAGTTCAAGGCGGGCGGCAGGGAAGAAATACACGTTCCCGAAGAGATGAAAGCCGACGTGGAACAGTTAAAACAGGGTTTAATAGAGGCGGCGGCGGAAACTTCCGACGAGTTTTTGGAAAAATACGACAAGGAAGGCGGTTGGCTTTCCAACGACGATATAATAACGGGTATCAGACAGGGCTTGCGTTCGGGCGATACTATACCCATTCTCGGCGGTTCGGCTACCCAGAATATAGGCGTTATTAACCTTATGAACGAAATAGTGGAGATTATGCCTTCCCCCAAAGAGAGAAGACCCGTTTCGGCAACGCTTGCGGATTCGGGCGAGAAGATAGACGTTTGTTGTGATGAAACCGCGCCTTTCGCGGGGCAGGTATTTAAAACCGTAGTCGATCCGTTCGCGGGGAAACTCTCTTATATCCGCGTGTTTACGGGCGCTATCAGCGTGGGCGATACCGTCTATAATTCCACTACCGAAACGGAAGAAAAAATTAACACGCTGTACCTTTTAAGCGGCAAAAAGCAGGAGTCTGTTTCTACGCTTTGCGCGGGCGAAATAGGTGCGGTAGGCAAACTTTCCGAAACGGCTACGGGCGATACGCTTTGTTCGCCTAAACGCAAGATAAAATTAAGCGAGATAAAAATGCCGCCGGCCATGTACGCTATGGCGATACGCGCCAAAAAGTCCGAAGAAGAAGACAAGGTTTTCCAAGGGCTTAACAGGCTGCGCGAAGAAGATAAATCTTTCATTATAGAGAAAAATATAGAAACGGGCGAAACCGTTATCCGCGGGCTGGGCGAAACGCAACTCGACGTAATCTGCCGTAAACTTAAAAATAAATACGGTTGCAGCGCGGAACTTTTCACGCCCGCAGTCGCTTATAAAGAGACTATCACGGCAAAGACCGAGGCGGAAGGCAAGCATAAAAAGCAGTCGGGCGGCGCGGGACAGTTCGGCGTGGTAAATATCCGTTTCGAAGCGGGTGCTGCCGACGGCGAATTCGAGTTTATAGACGAAACGGTCGGCGGTTCTGTGCCGAAACCCTTTATTCCCGCGGTGGAAAAGGGGTTAAGGGAAGCGATAAAACAAGGTCCGCTTGCGGGATATCCGATGGTGAACTTAAAATGTACGCTGTTCGACGGTAAGTACCACCCCGTAGATTCCAAGGAAGTGGCGTTCGTGTCAGCGGCGCGCCTTTCTTACGACGACGCGATGACTCGGGCAAAACCCGTCATTTTAGAACCCGTATATACTTACGCGATAACCGTGCCGAGTGAATTCTTGGGCGACGTGTTGGGCGATATAAGCAAGCGGCGCGGCAGAGTGCTCGGTATGGAAAGCGTGGGTGAAAGCCAAACGGTATCTGCGGAAATTCCATATGCCGAAATGGCAAAATACGCTATGGACTTACGGAGTATGACGCAGGCGCGCGGCTCATATTCGGGCGAATTCGTCAGATACGAGACCGTGCCGAATGAAATTCAGGAAAAAATAATCGCGGAAAGGAAATAATTCTTTTACATAATAAAAAATATGCGGCGGTTTCCGTTTTTTTTCGGAAACCGCCGACAGTATTATCTAAAAAACTTGAAATTTTTTGTAAGGTGTAGTACAATTTATACAATAAATCCCGTGTAGAATTCAGGGCTTAACGCGGGAAACCGTGAAAAAAGGAGCATCAATGCTGGTTATCTTTTCAGGCGGATCGGGAGTAGGCAAAAACACCGTAATAGCAGAACTTATAAAAGGCGGCGGCTTTGCGCTTATGCCCACTTATACTACGAGAGATAAACGCGTAGGCGAAAGCGAAGGAAACCCCTATTGCTTTTTAACCGACGCGCAGTTTAAAAAGAAGATAGAAGAAAACGAACTGTACGAGTACGAAAACGTACACGGGCATTATTACGGGACTTCTAAACTTTTATTGAAGGAAACGCTTGCGCTGGGCAAAATCCTGCTTAAAGACATAGACGTTTTGGGCACGCAGAATCTTGTTAAAAGCATAGGTAAGGACGTAAAGGTTATAACGCTGTTTTTAAAAGTCGATTCCAAAGAAGTGTTAAGACAGCGCCTTACCGAAAGGCAAGAAACGGAAATCGACAAGCGGCTTGCCCGCTACGAAATGGAAATGTCTTTCTGCGACAGGTACGACTATATTATAACCAACGACGACCTTTTTAGCACCAAAAGCACCGTGCTTGAAATAGTGGACGCGGAACGCCGCGGCGAACCTTTCGGGGTAATAGAAAACAGTACGGTGGACGACGGTAAGGTTCAAGCCTTAGTTAAAAAACTTAACGACGGCGAAACGCTTGCGCCCGTTAAAATCGCTTATATAAACGGCGCGCCGTATATAGTTAGCGGTAAACACGAATTCCTTGCGGGGCTTATTTCCGGCAAACACGTCGCGAAAGAAATCTTAAACGGCTATACCGCAGAGATAGGCGACCAGACGGAGTGGCGCAATACGCTTAAAGCGGTACAGGGTAAATAATTTAAAAGGAAAACGGAGCGGTAAAAACGCTTCGTTTTTAAAAGGGCTGAAATGGTTGAAATGAAAGAACGGATAAGGGCACGCGCATTTTCTTCGCCTATACTTTCGGCAATCTCCGCCGCGCTTTTTGCGGTGGTGATTTTTTCCGTGCCAAGTCTTTTTAAGGTGCAAAAAGACTGGCTTTTCGCGTTAAATTTATGTTGTAGAGTTATAGCCGCCGTTTTCGCGTTCGTTTTAGCGAAAATATGCGGTTTTAAGATGTTTACAAGGCCGAAAATCACGCTTTCCGCCATACTTTTATCGGTTTTGGGGCTTATAGTGTGCGTAAATAATTTCCCCATAATCGGGTTTTCTACGGGTAAGGTAAAACTTCTTGCTAATCCCGATATTGCGGAATACCTGTTCTATTGCGTTGCGATAGGCGTTGCTGAAGAGGCCGTGTTCCGCGGGTTCGTTATGCCGCTTATAGGTATCGGATTAAGGCAAAGAAAACACGCCCCGTTTTTAACCGTGGCGGTAAGTTCGGGAATATTTGCGCTTTGCCATCTTTTCAATATCTTTTCCGCAGGCATCGCGTCCACTACGTTGCAGGTGGGGTACACCTTTTTGACCGGTTGCCTTTTCGCTACTGTGTACCTGTTTACCGAAAATATCGTCTTTCCTATAATACTGCATACCGTTTACGATCTGGGCGGGCTGATTTTTACTTCGCCTTTCGGCGTCGCCACGGGCAATATGTGGGATGCTTATACGGTAATAATAACCGCCGTACTCGGTGTGATTACGGCGGCTGTATTTGCATTTAAATTGTGGAATTACAAGGCGGGCGGTTTAAGGGCTTAAAAATAGTCCTTGTATTCTATTTTATATTCGTGCCCTTTGAACAGGGCGTTAAACAGCGAAATAAAATAATCGTCCGTCATACTTGCGATAAAGTCCGCGACGATATCGTCTTTCGGGCTTTCTTCGTAGGGAATATCGCGTTTATATCGGCTTTGGTTGACGTAATCTATATGCGCGGTAAATACCGGCGATAAACGGTCGGACTTTTCCAGATCTTCCAAAAGCCTGTAATAGATTTTGCGCATAACCGGCGCGAGAATACGTTCCGTCTTTTCTTTAACTATAGGACTGTTATAGATAAACGCGTAATTTTCGTGCAGGGCGGTTTTAAGTCCGTCGAAATGCGCGCCGTCCAGCATAAGGTACGGCTTGTTAAGGCTGTTTTCTATAACGTTTACCGTCAGGTTGTTGATAATTTCAGCGTTGAAATCACCGATAACCGTAGCGGAAAAATCGCTTTCTTTTGTCACGCCGAGTTTGGCTGCGTCCTGCCTGTCCTTTCCGAGATAGGCGATAACGTCTGAAATTCTTACCACCGCCGCTTCCATAGTTGACGGTGTAAGCGATTTTAGATAGCCGTTTTCGGTATAACTTTTGTTTACGCGCTCGTCGAACTCTGAAAAAGCAGAGATTTTTTGCGGCGCGTATTCGGCTTTCGGCAGTTCGCCGTCGTGCGTTAGAATACCGTCGAGAGTTTGCAGGGTGATATTAAACGGGAAAATCTTATCCAGAACGCGTACCGAGTGCAAATTATGAAAAAACCTTTTGCCCGTGCGTTCGCGGTAGATTTCGTCCAGAACCCGTTCGCCCGCGTGCCCGAACGGGGTGTGCCCGATATCGTGTCCAAGCGCCACGGCTTCTATAAGTTCATGATTTAAGGACAGGGCGTTGCCGATAGTCCGCGCTATTCTCGAAACGAGTTGAACGTGCAGGCTGCGACGGGAAACGTCGTCGTTTCTGACAAGCGAAAACACTTGCGTTTTGTCCGCATAGCGGGAAAAATAGGGGCAGTTGATTATCTTGTCCGCGTCTCTCACGAAAGGCGCGCGTAAAAAATCGTCCGCGTCGTGCGTGTCCGTTCTGCGTCTTACTGCGTTTTCGTCGCGGAAGGCGTAGGGTGAAAGATTTTTGTTTACGGATTTTTCGCGCAAAAGTTTATTTGCCGCGTCGGATAGTTTTTCGTACATAAAACACCTTAAAAACTTAAGTCAATAAAATTTTAACTCAAATACCGATAAAAATCAAGGGTATAAAAAATGAATTCGGAATTTTTCCCAAAAGAACTGACTAACTGTAATTGCGGTAAACGGCATATCTTTCCGCTTAAAGAGATATTATCCTCTGCCGGTGCGATAAACGCCCTGCCCGAAATCTTAAAAAAATACGGACTGAAAAAGCCGTTTGTCGTGGCGGATACAAACACCTTTACCGCCGCGGGCGAAAAGGTCCTTTCCCTTTTGAAATCAAACGGCGTAGCCTACTCGGAATTCGTGTTTTCTAATAGTCCAGAACCCGACGAGAACGCCGTTCAGGCAGCCTTAAACCGTTTCGATAGCGGGTGCGACGCGGTTATAGGGGTAGGCAGCGGCGTTATAAACGATATATGCAAAATCGTTGCCAAAACTAACGGCAGGTTTTATATTATCGTCGCTACAGCGCCGAGTATGGACGGATACGCTTCGGCGACTTCTTCTATGACGGTTAAAGGGCTTAAAACTTCGGTAAGCAGCAAGTGCCCCGAAGTTATAATAGGCGACCTGAATATTCTGAAAAACGCGCCTGAAAAAGCACTTGTATCGGGACTTGGCGATATGATTGCCAAGTATATAAGCGTTTTGGAGTGGCGGCTTTCACACGAGATAAACGGCGAGTATTATTGCGAAAACGTAGCGGATATTATCCGTTTTGCGCGGGATAAGTGCGTTAAAAACGCGCAAGGGCTTATATCGCGGGAAGAAAACGCGGTGAAAGCGGTGTTCGACGGGCTTATTATAAGCGGGCTTGCTATGGCGTACGCGGGCGTTTCCCGCCCCGCGTCGGGTGTGGAACACTATATTTCGCACGTAATCGATATGCGCGGAGTACAGTTTAACCTTAAAACCGAAACGCACGGCGTACAGTGCGCGGTGGCGACGCTTATCGCCGTAAGACTGTACGAACGGCTTAAAAGCACGGTTTTAAGCGATAAAAAGGGCGAGACGGAAACCCGCGCGTTCAGTTATGCCAAATGGGAAAGTAATTTGCGCGACTTGTTGGGCGGCGCGGCCGAACCCATGATAGAACTTGAAGAGAAAGAGAAGAAATACGACTTTGATAAAGCGGCGGCGCGCCGCAAAATAATAATTTCAAAATGGGACGGGCTTAAAAATATTATAGAAGAAGAATTGCCGAGTTCTGAAGATATAGAAAAGTTGCTTAAAAATGTAGGATTACCGCTTTCGTTTGAAGAGGCGGGGTTAAGCGTTGATTTACAGCGGACTTTTGCCGCAACCAAGGATATCAGGGACAAATACGTTCTATCTTCTTTGCTTTGGGATTTGGGGCTGATTCGCGAGTTTTGCGCGGCGATAAGATAAACTTCTTAAAAGGTTTGACTTAAACGGAATTTATATATATAATATTATTATATTAAACTAAAATAAAGCGTAAGGAGAAAATATTATGGCAAAGATAACAGAAAACACGACTATTTTCGAAGCGATAAGCATAAACCCCAAGGCGGGCGATATTCTTATGAGATACGGTATGCATTGTTTGGGTTGCGCGCTTGCGCACGGCGAAACGATAAGCGAAGCGGCGGACGTTCACGGTGCTGACCTCGTTAAAATGCTTGAAGAATTAAACGATATAGAAGGCTAATACTTTATGGCTGAAAGAGAGTTTTCCGGCGAATTCGGCGAACGCGTAAAGGTTTCTACCGAAAACGTAAAGTGCCCCGGTTGCGGTGCGAATATGGTGTTCAACGCCGATTTGCAGACGCTTTACTGCCCGCATTGCGGCAGTAGAAAAGAACTTGGAGAGACAAGCACGGCGCAGGAAAAGGATATAATGGAAGGGCTGTCGGCGGACTCCGTCTGGAAGGCGGAAGAGACGACGGTGTTCCGCTGCGATAACTGCGGCGCGAAAGTGGTTCTCTCTAAAGGCGAGACCGCGAAGACCTGTCCTTTCTGCGGCACGGCGCACGTCGAAAAAACCGAAGAACTAGCGGGGCTTAAACCCGACGCGGTGCTGCCCTTTGCTTTCGGGCAGGACAAGGCGGTGGAGTTCAGTAAGACCTGGGCGAAAAAGCGGTTTTTTGCGCCCCGCAAATTCAAAAAGAACTTAAACGCCGAAAACGTAAACGGCGTTTACACGCCTTGCTTTACTTTCGACAGCCGTACGTATTCCACCTACGTCGGCAGAATAGGTACTACGCACACGCGCACCGTGGGTTCGGGCAACAACAGACGTACCGAGACCTACGTCGTCTGGCGGAACATAAGCGGCACTTTTTCCGACTTCTTCGACGATCTGGCGATAGCGGCGGGCGATAAGTGCGGGCAGAAGGAATTAGATAAACTCTCGCCTTACGACACTAATTCGAGTAAGGAATATAAAGAACAGTATCTTTTAGGCTTTATGGCGTACCACTACGATAGGGAACTTTCGGACTGCTGGGATACGGCAAAGAAGAGAATAGACGCTATATTAAAAAGAAAAATTCTCGCGCAGTACAGCTACGATAAGGTGGATTATCTTAACGTTTCCACCACGCATCAGGACGTAAAGTATAAGTACGTTATGCTGCCCGTGTACGTCGGAAACTATACTTTTAGCAGTAAACTTTACAACTTTTTCGTAAACGGTACGACCGGTAAGACCTACGGCAAGTATCCGAAGTCCAAACTTAAAATCGGGCTGCTTACCCTTCTCGGAATTGCGGCGGCAGCCGTGTTAGCCTATTTCCTGTTCGTATAAGGCGGGCGGCAACGGGGTTTTACGGCTTTTTTACGCGTAAAAGGGCGTAAAATCGCCGTAATATTAAAAAATTTACGCAAAGCAAGCGTTCTTTTTAAAAAAAACCGAAAAATCATTGACCGAGACAGTCAAAATATTATATAATTTTATGTGGCACGAACGGTAAAAATTTCAAGTGTTCGTGCGGAGGCAACGATGAAAAAAAGCAAAGCAATCGTATTGCTTACCATAACTCTCGTTATTACAGCGGTTCTGACCTTTCTCTCTTTTGCGAGATTTCCGGTGGGAACTAAGAATTTTAACGGGTTTTTGGGCGCGATACAGACCGACTACGATTTAAGCGGCGGTACGGCGTACACGCTTACTCTTGCGGACGACAATATCGAGATCGTGAACGACGTGGACGAAGTTATAGATACGTTAAAGTACAGGCTTGACCTTTTAGGCTACGAAAACTATTCGGTAAAAGCGATAAAAGACGTGGATACGGCGGTTAAAGATTACGATATCCGTATAGAACTCCGCGGCAATACCGACAAGTATAATGAAATCGATACTTCCGCGCTTTATAGCGACGTGAAGGTTGCCGCGGCGTACGGCGAACTTACTTTCCGCGGCGGCACGAGCGAAAATCCGACTGAAATTATTTTAGACGGCGGTAATCCCGTTGAAGACGCTTATTATATGGGCGTATCCAACAACGGCGACAGCACCACTTATAACGTTAACATTACTTTCAGCGATTACGGCTACGACGCGTTGATGAAACTCTTAAACGACAATTCCACCTATTACGTTCAGATTAATTTAGGGGATACCGTGCTTTTACCGGGGACTTCCGCGCTGTCGGCTTCTTATATAAACGACAAATCGCTTATAATAACCACCGGTTCGGAGACGAGTGCAAGGCAGGCGGCTTTACAGATAAAGTCTGGCGGACTTGCTTATAAGTACGACGTGTCGGAGGGGGAAGATATTTCTTCGCCGCTCGGCAGAAATCTCGAAGTAAAGAGTATTATTGCAATATCCTTGCTTTTAGTCGCAGTCATTGCGGCAATGTTCGTGATAGATAAAAAATACGGCGTGGTTTCCTGCCTGTCGGCAATTCTCTTTACCGACCTTTATCTGTTCCTTATGATAGCAATCCCCGGAATTAAAATTTCGGTAGGCGGCGTTATCGGGTTCGCGCTTGCGACCGTGGTACTCGCGGACGGATTTATGATAATTTCCAAACGCATTAAAGAAGAGTTCGCTCGCGGCAAAACGGTTAAGAGTGCGGTGAAAACCGGCTTTAAGCGCGCGCTTTTGCCTATCGCGGGTTCGTTCGGAATAATGGCTGCCGCGGCGTTGATACTGTTCTTATTAGCGGGCGGCGCGCTTAAAAACTTCGCGGTGGTGTTTGCCGTAGGCGTCGTTCTGGCGGCGGTAATCAACCTGCTTGTGTCAAGGCTGTTCGCAAACCTTATCCTGACCATAGCAAAATACGACCAGAGTTTTCTCGGGCTTAAACGCGCCGAAGGAAACGCGGAAGAGGCAGGTGAATAATGATGAAAATTTTCGAGAAACTTAAAATCTGGATAATAGTTGCACTAGTCACCGTGCTTTTAGGCGCTATAATTTTAGCGGTGTTCGGATTTAATCAGACGCCCGACTATAAATCTTCTTACGAGGTTTCGGTAAGCGTTGACCAGAACGTAAACGGTTCGGGCGATCTTATAGACGATACCGCGAGAGAATATTTCAGCGCAAAAGGTTATAAACTTTCCGATTACGCTACCCAGAAAACCGATGAAGGGGATAAATATATCTATAAATTCCACAAAGCGGGCGATATAGATAAAGACGAACTGAAAGGCGTTCTGCAAGCGGCGCTTGATAACGACGCTACCTTGGGCGCGCTGAACCTTCGCGCGGCGGCGGAATACGGCGAAGTGGAAATCACTTCCGACTATAGCGTGGGTAAAATTCTGTTAGCTTGCCTTTTAGGGCTTGTTGCGGCGTTTGCGGTATCTTTCTTTACCGTAAAATTCGCAAGCGCCTTGACCGTAGTTTGCAACGCCGTTATGACTTTGGTGTTCTACACTATGATAGTCGCTATAACGCGTATTCCCGCAATGCCCGATTTCGCGATAGTCGGCGGGGCGGCAATGCTGCTTTCGGTAGTTATGACTTTCGTTATAACTTGCAGATATAAGGAAAAACTTAAACTTGACGAAAAGGCGGAAATTCCGGAAGTTGCGGCAAGCGGACTGAAAGACGGGTTCGTAAGACTATGTTTTATCGCCTGCGCGGTAGCGCTTACTTCCTTACTGCTGTGTATCGGCGGGGTGTATTTCCTGTTTATAGGACTTAAACTTATAATTGCCGCGATATCCGCATTTTTAGTGTCCTGCGTGGCAACGCCCGCGTTGTGGACGATCTTCAAGAAATTGAAAATTAAAAAATAAATTTACGGAATATAAAGAAAGGCGGAAGAAATTTTTTCCGCCTTATTCTTTTAACGGGGCAGTTTTGCCCATCGGAATTCAGATGAAAATCGCATACCCTAAAATCTTGCAGGACAGCGAGACAGAGACAATTAAAGAGATTGCGCGAGGCTGCGGTATCCTTACGGAAACCGCAAGGCTATTATATGACCGCGGAGTTAAAGATACTTACGCGGCAAAGCGATTTTTAAATCCCGATAAAAGCCATTTTTTAGATCCTTTCCTGTTAAACGGTATGCAGGCAGCGGCTAAAAGGATACAAAAAGCCGCGGGAAATGCCGAAAGAGTGCTGATATTCGGCGATTATGACGCGGACGGGATATGCGCCGCGGCAATTCTCGGCGGCTCTCTAAAAGAACTAGGCATAAACCCGATTATCACCGTTCCCGAACGGGAAGAAGGCTACGGGCTTAACATAGAAAAGATAGAACGCATAAATTCAGAGAGTAAAATCGACCTGATAATAACGGTTGACTGCGGCATTTCCGACGCGGAAAAGGTAAAAGAACTTAAAAGCCGCGGTATAGATATAATAATTACAGACCATCACGAGCCGCCCGAAATATTGCCCGACTGCGTGTGCATAAACCCTAAAATCAAGGGGCAGGCGTACGGGTTCGACGGGCTGTGCGGCGGCGGCGTTGCGTACAAACTCGCCGTGGCGCTTATAGGAGAAAAAGCGAACGCTTTTTTGGACTTCGCCGCGCTTGCCACCGTTGCCGACAGTATGGATTTAATAAGCGAAAACCGCGACATAGTTGCGGAAGGCTTAAAACTCATAAATTCTTCGCCGAGACAGGCTTTTAAGATATTTTTAGGCGACGGCGCTAAAACTGTCAGCGCGCAAACGCTTGCGTACGCTATCGCACCGCGCGTAAACGCCGGCGGCAGAATGGGGGACGCTGCTACCGCGCTTAAACTGTTTCTTTCCCAAGATGAAAATGAAATTTTCGACCTTGCGGTAAAACTCAACGTATATAACGCTACTCGTCAGGAACTGTGCGAGGCGGCTTTGCAGGACGCCGAGAAAATTATTGCCGATACGGGCGTTTCATCCGACAGAATTATACTCGTAAAGGGCGAGTGGAACGTGGGTATTCTCGGTATCGTAGCGGCAAAACTTACCGAGGTGGAAGGCAAGCCCGTTATAGTGTTTGCAAAAAGCGGCGCGGGGTATAAAGGTTCTGCGCGCAGCGTGGAAGGAATAAATATTTACGACGCTATCTGCGCGGTAAAGGAATACCTTATCGCGTTCGGCGGGCACTCGCAGGCGGCAGGGCTTTCCGTTTCGGAAGAAAATTTCCAACCGCTGCGCAGGGCGATAAACCTTTACGCCGAAAAGGCGTTTTTCGGCGCGGAAAAAGAAAAGGAAATAGCCGTGGATATGGTTGCGGAAAGCGAGATTTCCCTGCGCCTTGCGGAAGAGATTGAAAGACTTGAACCGTTCGGGGTGGCAAACCGCCGTCCGCTGTTTGCTACGACTGTAAATAAAACGGTGATGACGCCCTTAAAAGAGAGTTCTCCGCACTATTCGTTTACCACGAAAGCGGTGGAAATGCTGGATTTCAACGGCGTAAACGACGTACCCGTTTTAGCCTATCCCGTGCCTAAAACTCTTGTTTTCGAACTGAATATTTCCACTTTCAGGGGCAAGCGTTCGATAAAGGGCTTTTTGCGCAATATAGTGTGCGATTTCGAAAGCGTGGCGGACGGGCTTAATCTTGACAGAACGAAGTTCGAGAGTGCGTACTCCAAAACTCTGGCGTTCGAAAACCGCCCCGTAAACAGGCTGTTCGGCGGCGGGACGGATACGGAAGAGGAAAAAGCGCAGTTTGCCTTCTGTTTCGAAGTGTTTAAAGAACTCGGTTTTTTCACCGTTAAAAACGGGATTTTAGTAAGGAACGCGTCGGTTAAAAAGCCGCTTACCGATTCTCTGCTGTATAGGAAATTAGGAGAAAAAAGATGTTAGACGTTATCGGAAAATTAGAAACGCATTATACCGGTAAAGACCTTAATCTTTGTCTTAAAGCCTACGACTTCGCAAAATCCGCGCACGCTAACCAAAAGCGCGCGTCTGGCGAAGACTATTTCGTTCACCCCTGCACGGTGGCGGGAATTTTGGTGGACTTAGGGCTTGACGCGGCGACGGTTGCCGCGGCGTTTTTGCACGACGTAATAGAAGATACGCCCGTTTCCGAAGGCGATATAAAGCAGGAATTCGGCGACGAAGTTTTAACGCTGGTCTTAGGAGTTACCAAACTCGATCGCATAGAGTTCACTTCGCTTGAAGAAGAACAGGCGGAAAATTTCAGAAAGTTATTCGTTGCGATGGCAAAGGATATACGGGTAATAATAATAAAACTCGCCGACAGGTTGCACAATATGCGTTCTTTGAACTTTCTTTCCACAGAACGCCAGCAACGTATGGCAAGGGAAACGCTGGAAATCTACGCGCCGCTTGCAGGGCGTTTGGGGATTTCGCAGATTAAGTGCGAACTGGAAGATCTGTGCTTAAAGTATTTAGAGCCCGACTTTTACGAATATCTTTCCATAAATATCGAAGAACGGGTTAAAGAGGGGGGCGAACTTACCGATCAGGTGGTTGCCGAACTTAAAAAGATGCTTGAAAGTTCGGGAATTTCCGGCGAAGTTTTCGGGCGCAGAAAGCACCTTTACAGCATATACCGCAAGATGAAGGAAAAGGGCAAAACTCTCGACCAGATATTCGATTTAGTCGCCATACGCGTTATCGTTAATACGGTGGACGAGTGCTACGAAATTTTCGGGAAAATACACAACAAATGGAAACCCGTTCCCGGCAGAATAAAGGATTATATCGCAACGCCCAAGCCGAATATGTACCGTTCGTTGCACACGACGGTCGTAACCAACTACGGCAGAGTGTTCGAGATACAGATAAGAACTTACGAGATGAACCACGCCGCCGAATACGGTATCGCCGCGCACTGGAAGTATAAAGAGAAAAAAGAGGGCGACGATTTAGACACCCGCCTTTCCTGGATACGCGAAGTTATGGAGTGGCAGGGCGGTCTTAAAGACAGTAAGGAGTTTTTAAGTTCCTTAAAGGGCGACGTGTACAGTTCGGAAGTTTTGGTATTCACCCCGAAAGGCGACGTTATAAGTCTGCCGCAGGGCGCAACCCCCCTTGACTTTGCATATCATATCCACTCGGCGATAGGCAATAAGTGCGTGGGCGCGAAGGTAAACTCGAAAATGGTTCCGCTGTCAAGCACCTTGCAGGTGGGCGACGTGGTGGAGGTAATTACTTCGCAGAATTCCAAAGGTCCGTCCTGGGACTGGCTTAAAATAGTCAAAAGCCCTTCGGCAAGGGTGAAAATCCGTCAGTTCTTCAAAAGGGAAATGAAAGAAGAGAACGTCAAGACGGGCAAAACTATGCTGGAAACGGAAGCCAAACACCGCGGATATTCGCTTTCCGACCTTTTGACGGAAGAATCCTTTTTGGTACTGTCTAACAAACTGTCCTTTGCCAGCGAAGACGAAATGTTTGCGTCGGTCGGCTACGGGGCGGTTTCCGTTAATCAGGTTATAGTAAAACTTATCGACTTTTACCGCAAAACTCGTCCGCAGGAACGTATAAGAGAGATAACGACGGGCAGAAAAAGCCAGACGGGCGGCGTAATAGTCAAGGGTATGAACGGGCTTTTAGTGCGCTTTGCGGGGTGCTGTAATCCCGTCCCCGGAGACGAGATAGTGGGCTTTATTTCCCGCGGACACGGGGTAAGCGTACACAGAAAAGACTGCACCAACTTAAAGAACACAGAACCCGACAGGCTTATAGAAGTTTCGTGGGAAAACAGGACTTCTACCGCCTTTAACGCCGAGATAAAGGTGCTTGGCGAAGTGCAGACGGACGTGCTTTTCGCGGTGGCGGCGGCGACCAGCGAACTGCAACTTGAAATAGTTTCGACAAACGGCAGAACGGACGCGCGCGCTAACAGGGTTGTAGTGGACTTTACCATACGGCTTAAAGACAAGGCTGCGCTGGACAGGCTTATTTCCAAACTAAAACAGGATAAACGCGTATTAGACGTTTTCAGGGCGACAAGCACGTGAAACTATATCATTTATCGTCAGGACCGCTGCGCGTAAACACTTACTTTTTAGTGGACGAGACCACGCGGGAAGCGGTGTGCATCGACGGCGGCGAAAATTACAGACTTATAAAGAAAACCGAAAGGGATAACGGCTTTACCGTAAAACACCTGCTTTTAACGCACGCGCATTTCGACCACGCGGGCAACGCCGCGGCGTTGCAGAAAGACGGGGCAATAGTTTACGCTTCCGCGCAAGAGGCCGCAAAACTTAAAAACGGCGGCACGCTTGCGGAAAATTTCGGGCGGGCGTTTACTCCGCTTACCGTGGACGCGATATTAAAGGACGGCGACGTCTTAGATCTTGTCGGCGTTAAAATAGAAGTAATGCTTACCGCAGGGCATACCGACGGTTCTTTAACCTTTAAAACGGGCGATATGCTGTTTACGGGCGACACCCTGTTTTTGGAATCGGTGGGCAGGACGGACTTTCCGACGGGCGACAGGGACGCGCTTATCCGTTCGGTGCAAAAACTTTTCGCGCTTTCTGGCGACTATAAGGTCTATCCGGGACACGAAGAGTTTACCACCCTTTCTCACGAAAGGAAATATAATTTTTTCAGCGACGTGGATATATGATAGAGACGGATTTGCCTAAAATTCTACCCGACCTTAAAGAGACGGAAAACCTGTTCGGCGAGTACGGGGAATTCAATATAAAACATAAATTTTCCGACGGCGGCGACAGAATAGTCAACACGGTTATAGTGAACGGCAAGGCGTACGCCTACGGAACTTATATAGGCGCGGCAGATGAAATAGTTAAAAAGCGGCTTATAAAGCGCTACGCCAAACTCGCCGTGTATAAAACCCTGTCGCGGCTTTTTAACGCAAATCTTGCGTGGGGTTCTTTGACGGGCATAAGACCTACCAAACTTGCCTATTCCGAAATAAAGGAAAGCGGCGAATTTCACGATTTTTTCGTAAATACCCTTATGGTGTCCGAAGAAAAGACCGCGCTTACCGCCGAAGTTATTGCTTCGCAAAAGGGAATATACGACACGGCGGCGGGCGGCAGCGATTTTTTCGTGTTTATACCCTTTTGTCCTTCCCGCTGCGAATACTGTTCCTTTATAAGCAGAGACGTGCGCGGGGCGGAAAGCCTTGTGGAAGAGTACGTTGACACGCTTATAGACGAAATAGACCGCAG
>JAFZYZ010000030.1 GCA_017615975.1 Clostridia bacterium
AAAATTACAAAAACTTTCTCAAGCGTTTTTCGTACGTTTCTTCGGTTTTTAACAGTTCGGAAATAAGAACGCTTACGTTCTCGTCTAAATTTTCCCGTTCGTTTTTCATCTGCGCAAGTTCGTTTATGCCCATTACCGTGCCTTTAAGCATCATATCGGCTATATTGTTTTTGCTGTCGTTGAAAAAGGTTTTCATCTTGATACTGCCTTTCATAATAGTCTTTTTGAACCCGTTTATATCTTTCGGTTCTAACTCGTTCTCTTTCATAAACGCCGAAATATCGTTAATATGCGTTTCGTAGCCCTTAAATTCCGATTGCAGTTCTCTTTTAAGATTGCAGTCCTTTACTTCGGGGAGAAGATCGGAAATACTCTGCATAGCAATATGCGCGTTTTTGTATGCGTCGTTCACCGCTTTTACGTTGTAATCGTTTAACATAACCACTCCTTTACCGCTTTTTAAGTTAAGTATGCCTTTTATCTTCGGCAAATATACCCTTAACGTAAGAAAATAATGTAAAAACACGTGTTTTTTAGGTGAAAAACGATTGACAAAGGCTGTATTATATTGTAAAATAACAAAGTACCGCACGACGGGGTTTTAAGCGCAACTTTTGCCGCCCGCTGTCGGCGAGTCTTTTTAGGAGGGTAAACGAGTTATGTACGCAATCGTAGAAAACGGTTCTAAACAGTACAAAGCGGAAGTCGGTTCTGTCATCAGATTTGAAAAACTCGACGGCGAAGTCGGCGCGAAAGTCGAATTTCCCGTACTGATGGTTTCCGACGAAAACGGTATCAAAACTGCGGCGGACGCGGCGGCGTTCAAGGCAGTCGGTGAAATCGTAGAACAGGGCAAAGACAAGAAAATTATTGTTTTCAAGTATAAAGCCAAGAAGAACGAAAGGAAAAAGCAGGGACACAGGCAGCCTTTCACTGCGGTAAAAATTACCGAAATCGCCAAAAAGTAAGGAGGGAGATATATGATATTATTTAGATTATTCGCCCACCACAAAGGCGGCGGCAGCACCAAGAACGGCAGGGACAGCAACGCAAAGCGTTTAGGCATTAAAGCGGCTAACGGGCAAGCGGTTTCGGCGGGCAGCATAATCGTCCGTCAGCGCGGCACGAAAATTCACGCGGGCAACAACGTGGGCTTAGGTAGCGACGATACGCTTTTCGCTTTAATCGACGGCGTAGTCAAGTTCGAAAGACTTGGAAGAGACGGTAAACAGGTAAGCGTTTACGCAAAAGAAAACTAATTTATAAAAGCGGAATAAAACGGCGTTTTATTTCGCTTTTTTTAACCCTTCACTATGGAAAAGATTGTTTTTAACGGCGAATATTTTAATTTGCGCGACACGCTTAATTGCGGACAAGTGTTCCGCTTTTTTGCGGCGGAAGACAGGGACGGCGCGTACTTTGTAAATTCCGCCGATAAACGCTGTTTAGCATATAACGACGGCGATAACGCCGTTATAGAGTGCGAAAGCGAAGACCGCGCGTATTTTGAAAATTATTTTGACCTTACGCGCGATTACGGCGCGATCGTAAATGCGGCAACGGCGCAGGGCGGCGTGTTAAAGACCGCCGCTAAATTAGGCAAAGGCATAAGGATTTTAAACCAGAATAAAGCGGAAGCGCTGTTTTCCTTTATAGTTTCGCAGAACAACAATATTCCGCGGATAAAGGGTATAATAGAACGCCTTTGCGCGGGCGCGGGCAAAAAGCGGACTTTTTGCGGCGCGGAGTATTATACTTTTCCCACCGCGGCGGAGTTGGCGGCAAAGCCCTTGGAATTCTTTAAGGAAATAGGTTTGGGGTACAGGGCGGAATATATAAAGTGCCTTGCCGACGGATTTAAGGGGACTTTTGACGAAAAGGAGTTTTCCGCACTTACTACGAAAGACCTTAAAAAACGGCTTGTCGCAATCTACGGCGTAGGGCCGAAAGTCGCGGACTGCGTGTCGCTGTTCGGTTTTCACCGTTTAGACAGTTTTCCCGTAGATACCTGGATAGAAAAGGTGTATAGGGAAAATTTTAACGGTACGCTTACGGACAGGGCTAAAATCGCCGATTATTTCGTAGAAACTTTCGGCAAAAACGCAGGATATTTTCAGCAATATCTGTTTTACTATAAGCGAAGTCTTGAAAAAGAAGGCAAATAATATAAATACCGCCTTAAAAACGATTGTCAAAACCGGGCGGATTATGGTATAATTTATCTCGATTTAAATAATAAATTATTTAATTCGTTAAAAAATCGGAGGGTGCTTTATGCAATATTCAAACGAAGTGGAAAATATGGCTTGTATCAAGCAAGGACCTAATCACGGACCTGCGCCTATTCCCGAAGAAGGCAAATGGATTCAGTCGAAGGAAATCAAAGACGTATCCGGCTATTCGCACGGGATCGGCTGGTGCGCGCCGCAACAGGGGGCGTGCAAACTGTCCTTAAACGTTAAAAACGGTATCATACAGGAAGCGCTTGTCGAAACGATAGGTTGTTCGGGTATGACGCATTCTGCGGCAATGGCGGCGGAAATTCTCCCCGGCAAAACCATTCTGGAAGCGCTTAACACCGACCTCGTGTGCGACGCGATAAATACCGCGATGCGCGAACTGTTCTTGCAGATAGTTTACGGCAGAACGCAGTCGGCTTTTTCGGACGACGGGTTGACTATCGGCGCGGGGCTTGAAGACCTTGGTAAAGGGCTTCGTTCGCAGGTAGGCACGATGTACGGCACGCTTAAAAAAGGTCCAAGATATCTCGAAATGGCGGAAGGCTACGTTACCCGCCTTGCACTTGATGAAGACGAACAGATTATCGGCTACGAATTCGTTTCGCTCGGCAAAATGACCGACTTTATCAAGAAAGGGTTAGAACCTAACGAAGCGTACAAAAAGGCTATGGGGCATTACGGAAGGTTCGAGAACGCCGCTAAATACGTCGATCCGCGCAAGGAATAAGGAGGTTTAATATGTCATTATTCGAAGGCTATGAGAGAAGAATAGATAAAATCAACGGCGTACTTTCCGAGTACGGTATTAAATCGGTGGAAGAATGCAAGGAAATCTGTCTTGCGAAGGGTATTGACTGCGACGATATAGTCAGAAGTACCCAGCCGATTTGTTTTGAAAACGCAGTTTGGGCATACACCGTAGGTGCGGCGATCGCAATAAAAAAGAACGCTAAAAAAGCGGCGGACGCGGCGACGGCTATCGGAATAGGTTTACAGAGTTTCTGTATCCCCGGTTCGGTTGCTGAAAACAGAAAGGTGGGCTTAGGACACGGCAATCTTGCTTCTATGCTTTTGTCGGACGAAACCGAGTGTTTCTGCTTTTTAGCCGGGCACGAATCGTTCGCGGCGGCGGAAGGCGCAATCAAAATCGCGCTTAACGCAAACACCGTAAGAACCAAACCTTTAAGAGTTATCTTAAACGGTCTCGGCAAGGACGCGGCTATGATAATTTCGCGTATCAACGGCTTTACTTTCGTGGAAACGGAATTCGATCCCTATACCGAAACTGTTAAAGTTGTATATGAAAAGCCTTATTCGGACGGGCCGCGCGCCAAAGTTAAATGCTACGGTGCGGATAACGTTCCCGAAGGCGTTGCGATTATGAAATTTGAAAACGTAGGCGTTTCCATCACCGGAAACTCCACGAATCCCACGAGATTCCA
>JAFZYZ010000031.1 GCA_017615975.1 Clostridia bacterium
ATTACCGCCGTTGCCACCTTTGCCCCAGAACTGTGCCTTACCTTTGCTCGACCAGCCTACGGAACCGCCGCTACCGCCGGAACCGCCCGTTCCGCCGTAAGCGCCGTGTGTACCGATACCTGCGCCTGCACCGCCACCGCCGGCACCACCCGTGCCGCCGCTGCCGGAACCGTACGTGCTTCCGCTCTTCCAGCCGCCGCCACCGCCGCCGCCGTTAGAACCATTACCCGCTTTACCGCCGTTAGCAACCAAAGTACCGTTGCCCAAAACGTAAAGATTGCTGCCCGAAGGTATGTAAACGCCTGCGCCGCCGGGGGTTCTCGCATTACCCGCTACGCCGTTACAGGTTATAGTAACGCCGCTCGGTATATACATATAACAAGTTCCGCTGATTTCAATGCCGCCCCACTTGTCGTTATTACCGTTAAAAGTACAATTACCGGTAAAATAAACGTACTGAACGCCGTTGCCTGAACCTATCCACCAAGAACTATACGTTCCCGCAGCCTTAACCGTCCACTGAGTTCCGTTCCATTGAGCTTGCGAAACCGAAGTGGTGGCACTCGTAGATAACACACCGTCCGAAACGGTAAGGGTTACCTGAACGTCCTGATTGACGATAGGTTTAATAACTACGTAATTACGGATGTAGTCCTGCGCAACCGCCATTGAAACTTTGCTGTTAAACGTAATACTCACAGCCGAACTGGTTGAATACAAGCCTCCGCTTACCGTAGAAAGGTTAGCGTTCTGACCCTGTTTGTAGGTTTTGCCGCTCGTCGAATAGAAATAAACCGTTTCAACGTTTTTAAGGTTCAATAAGATACTCTTTATGGAGTTATTGCCCTTTTCAAAGCCGGATACCGTAACATTCGCCATACGGAACGCGACGCCGTTACTATTTTGCGCGCCGGCCACCGTACATTTTATAAAACTGTCGTTGATTTTAACTTCGGTTTTCGCAAAATGCGGATAAATGTTCTTTGCCGAAGTTATTACGCTTGAAAAGTCGTATTCGGTTATGGAATCTAAATCTTCATTCTGATTCCAAGTAGTTAAACTCCACTTGTCAAACGTCATACCCGAAACTTGCGGATCGGAAACGAGCGTGGGAGTACTGCCGTGTCTTACGTATTGCGTTCTGTAAACTGACGCGTTATAAGTAGAACCGTTAGTCGTCGAATAAGTATAGAATTTAACCGTGCGATACGTATACGTAATAGACGGCGTTGCTTTGGTTAAAGTTAAAGGCGCAAGATTGTCGGTAACACCCGTTACCACAACCTTGTAAGGCAATTCTTCGTCATTAACGTTTATTTGCCTGAGTCTAAGAGCAAGCGTGCCCGTAGAGTTAGTCAGCGAATAAGAATTTACGCCGTTGGAAATGCTTACGGGATAACTAAACGTAAACGCCCCGCCGTCCAGTCTTAAATTAACCGTTGCGTCGTAATAGGTTAAGTTGGCGAAAGTGTTGTCGCCCGCTTCACCCCTTGCACCCGTACGGGTGGAATATATAAGCGCGTCGGTTGCAACGTAGTCCACGAAAACCGTCATTTTTTCCGGATTTACCGCTTCGTCTTTTTGCATTATGTTGGTATATAGTGCGTGCGTACCGCTGGTCGACTTGTACGCTAAAACCGAACGGACTTCGCCGTCGTCGTTTCTGAGTTCGACTTTCGCGTTAGTCCAAGCGGTGTCCGCGTCTATATCAACGCTTAAAGTATAGTAATATATCGAAACGTCGTTTTTGAAAGACGAGTTCGTAAAATCGCTTAAGACATAGCCCGTGTCCCTACCGCCGATAACTACGGAATAGTTTTCGCGCACGGAACTTTCTCTCATAATATAGCGTATATTGTACACGCCGGTAGAAGACCTTGTAAGCGCGCAATTAGTGCAGGCGGACTTTAAGTAAACTTCGCCGGGCTGATTGCTTAATTCGCCGTCAAGATAGGTTTTTACCTGCATCGTATAGATATATACGTTTTCCGTGTAGGTATTGCCGCTGTAGAATATGCTGCCGACTAATGCTCCGCCTTCACCGATAGTGAACTTATTGACGATAAGCGGCTGACCGGTATGTTCGCCGTTTACGACGATTTCATATTCGCCGTTGAAAATCTGCGTATGAGAATAATAGCCGTTGCCTTCGCTGTTTAAGGTGAAATATTCGTTACCGCCGGCATAAAGTTGAACGGTAGCGTTGGTTATAGCAACGTTGTTCCGGAACACGCCGACTCTTGCGCTGTTGTAATACGTCTTTGTCGCATAATTGAACGGCGCACCCTTATAGTGCTGAATACCGCCGTAGCAGCAGTTGTATTCGGTACCGTTTTCATTAAGTGTTCCGCAAGGACAGCCGTCAAATCCGTTGCCTCTCTCCAAAACGTCAACGTAGCAGGTTATATTGTTCGTCTGATACGCCTTCCCCGAAGAAGTAACTTTAAGCGTAGCGCTGCCGGCAGGTATTTCGGGAACGACCATCGTGTCCGCCAAACCCGTACCTGCAACGTACATTATTTGCGTGCCAGGGGTAAGCTCGTCTAATTGCTTTCTGAACAAATGGTATACGGTTTCTTCGCTCTTATTTCTGCTTGGAGTAAATCCAGAACTTGCAGGTATTTCCGCATAAGCGGTATTTGCCGAATTGCCGGAACTCGGCAAAAGCATAAGTACGCTTGCGAACAAAACCAGAAGTCCGATAATTAAACTTAACAGATAACTTTTCGCTTTACTCATTTTTACTAACCTTTTAATTTACTAATCTTTTAATCACCAAAATTGAAAACTAAATAACTTCCGTTGTTAACAACAACCGGTTCGCCACCGGGATATGCAGATGCAAAGTCAAGAACTATAGCATACGGTCCGGGAAGAACGATCTGACTGTCGCCGATTCTGCCTTCAACGACATCTGCCGTAACGTTTATTACGACGTCTTCACCGATTGTCGTATTGCCGCTTCTTGCTATAATGCCTACGCCGTTAACTACGTTGAACGTTCCGCCGTTTACAACTACCGTGTCGCTATTTGCAACGTAGATGCCGCAAGCAATATATCCTTCGGTAATGATGCCGCAATTAAACGTGCCCGCGTTTACCGTTATCGTGTTGCCGCCACGGTTGCTCGAACCGTTCGTTCCGATTACGAAATTATTAGTAGAAGTATAAGTACCGCCGTTTACTACGACGTTGCCTGCGTATTGCGCATACAAGCACGCTTCAACCGCGCTTATGTTTCCGTTGCCGTTGATCGTTAACGTCGCTCCGTTCCTTACTTCAAAACCCCAACCGTCAAAAGTAATGTCGTATCCGTTAAGGTCGATGGTTACGTCGGATGCGTAAACTATATCGTGAGTGCCGCAATCGATGTCAGCGCCGAGAACGACGTGTCCGTTAGCCGCATTGAGTTGTTCATAGGTGCTGATTACTGTAGCAACTTCATACTCGGTGTTGTTGACGATAGTCGGCAAGCCTGCGGGGTAATCCGCCGCAAGATCTAACACTAACGCCTCACCTGCGGGAACAACTACGCGGCTGTCGCCGATTTTGCCGGTATTGTTGCCGCTTACGTTGAACACTACGCCGTTATTAACCGTCGTATTGCCGCTTCTTGCAAGCACGCCTACGCCGTTCACTACGTTGAACGTTCCGCCGTTCACAACTACCGTGTCGCTATTTGCAACGTAGATGCCGCAAGCAACGTATCCCGCGGTAGTGATGCCGCCGTTGAACGTACCGCCGTTTACCGTTATCGTGTTGCCGCCACGGTTGCTCGAACCGTTCGTTCCGATTACGAAATTATTAGTAGAAGTATAAGTACCGCCGTTTACTACGACGTTGCCTGCGTATTGCGCATACAAGCACGCCTCAACCGCGC
>JAFZYZ010000032.1 GCA_017615975.1 Clostridia bacterium
CTGCAAAAATCCGCGTTTTTTATATTACAAAAAATTGCCAAAATCTTAAAAAAGGTGTAAAATTAAACTATAAAAAATATTGATTTTTACAAAAAAGGTGATTTTTTATGAAATACGGCTTTATAAAAACTGCGGCTATTACGCCTGAAATAAAGGTGGCAGACACCGAGTTTAACTGCGAAAAAATCAAAGAGTGGATAAAAAAGGCGGAAGGCGTCGGCGTAGAACTTGCGGTTTTCCCCGAACTTTCTTTAACGGGATACACCTGCGGCGACTTGTTTTACAGCGACGCGCTGCTTTTAGGCGCGCTTAAAAGTCTTAAAGAGATTGCGGAGTTTACGAAAGACAAAAAAATGCTTGTATTCGTGGGGCTGCCCGTAAAGATAAACGGGCTTATCTACGACGTGGCCGCGGCAGTAAATAACGGCGAAGTTTTAGCGCTTATTCCCAAGACCAGCCTGCCGAATTATAACGAGTTTTACGAAAAGCGTTGGTTTGCCGCTTGGAACGAGAGTATAGAAAACACGGTGATAGAAAACGCGCCCTATTTTTCCGACAAGCCCTTGCGTGTTATAAGGAGCGTTATTTTTAAGGATAAAACCGAAAGCCGCTTTACCGTTGCGGCTGAAATCTGCGAAGATTTATGGGGCGTAAACGCGCCGTCAAATATGCACGCCGTAAGCGGTGCGAATATAATAGTCAATCTTTCCGCAAGCGACGAAACGGTGGGTAAGGCGGAGTACCGCAAAGAACTTATAAGGGTTCAGTCGGCGCGTACGGTGTCTGCTTACGTTTACGCGGACGCAGGCAGCGGGGAATCCACTACCGATTTAGTGTTCGCGGGGCATAACCTTATTTCTGAAAACGGCGTTCTGCTTAAAGAAAGTAAACTGTTTGAAAACGGTATGATAACGGCGGATATAGACGCGGGATTTTTGGACTTCGAACGTGCAAAACTCTTTAACCACGGCACGGAAAACACGGGTGCGCATTATGAGACCGTTTATTTTGACGGGTATAAAGATAACGATAATATAGAACGCGATTTTGAAAAAACGCCCTTCGTCCCCGATGGGGAACGGGTTTTGGGCGCGCGTGCGGAACTGATACTCGATATCCAGTCGGAAGGGCTTAAACAGCGTATAAAATGCGCAAACGCAAAGACCGCCGTGATAGGGCTTTCGGGCGGGCTTGACTCCACCCTTGCAATACTCGTCGCGGTAAAGGCGATAAAGAAACTCGGCAGAAACTATAAAGACGTTATCGCTATAACTATGCCCTGTTTCGGCACGACTAACAGAACTTTCGACAATACTGTAAAACTTGCAAAAGCACTCGGCGTGTCGCTTAAAAAGGTGGATATAACCAAGTCGGTTTTAAGGCACTTAAAGGATATAAAACACGAAGGTGGTCTCGATACGACTTACGAGAACGCACAGGCGCGCGAACGCACGCAGGTGCTTATGGACGTGGCGAATATGACGGGCGGGCTTGTCGTAGGTACGGGCGACCTTTCGGAACTTGCGCTTGGCTGGGCGACCTACAACGGCGATCATATGAGTATGTACGGGGTAAACTCTTCCGTACCGAAAACTCTCGTACGGTATATAGTAAAGCACGTGGCGGACGCGTCTCGCGGGAAACTTAAAGCGGTCTTATACGATATTTTAGATACCCCCGTAAGCCCCGAACTTCTGCCGCCCACCAGCGGTGAAATCGCGCAGAAAACCGAAGATATCGTAGGACCTTATATATTGCACGACTTTTTCCTATATAATATGTTAAGGCGCGGGTATTCGCCGTCGAAAATATATTTCGTCGCCAAAAAAGCGTTTAATGGCGAATTCGATAACGCCACCATATTAAAATGGCTTAAAATTTTCGTAAAACGGTTTTTTGCGCAGCAGTTCAAGCGTTCTTGCGTGCCCGACGGGGTGAAAGTCGGTTCGGTAGCCCTGTCGCCCCGCGGAGATTTCAGAATGCCGTCCGACGCGTCCAGCGCCCTTTGGCTTAAAGAACTTGAAGAATTGTGATTTTCGCTTGACAGAGCGGCGATTAGTCGTGTAAAATTAAAAAGAAAACGCGTGTTAAACACGGAAAAAAGGAGATAAAATTTATGAAAAAATTCGTTTGCGCAATATGCGGCTACGTTCACGAAGGTGATAATCCGCCCGAATTCTGCCCGCAGTGCAAAGCGCCCGCTTCCAAATTTTCTGAACAGAAAGAAGGTTTAAGTTGGGCGGCGGAACACGTCGTAGGCGTGGCTAAAGGCGTTGACGCCGAAATTTTGGAAGGACTTCGCCAGAACTTTAACGGCGAATGTAGCGAAGTCGGTATGTATCTTGCCATGGCAAGAGTTGCTTATAGAGAAGGCTATCCGGAAGTCGGTTCTTATTACGAAAAGGCGGCTTGGGAAGAAGCGGAACACGCGGCGAAGTTTGCAGAACTTTTGGGCGAAGTTATAACCGATTCCACCAAGAAAAATCTTGAACTTCGCGTTATGGCGGAAAACGGCGCGACGGCTGGCAAAACCGACCTTGCTAAAAAGGCAAAGGCGTTAAATCTCGACGCTATACACGACACGGTTCACGAAATGGCGCGGGACGAAGCCCGCCACGGCAAAGCCTTCGAAGGTTTACTTAACAGATATTTTAAGAAATAAAAACTAATCTGTAATTAAAAATGTTTTTGCGCCCCGCACCGAAAATCGGTGCGGGGCGGTTTATTAGAATATATCCCCCTTAAAAACAGTTGACAATGCTAGGGTTATGTGGTATTATGGTTTCAACTTGAATAAAAACTGTGATGGAAAGTTCGCAATACTTAAACTTTGCAGAGAAGCGGCGGTCGGTGCAAGCCGCGAAAGGGTAATTTTGCGATGTAGTTCCGGAGTTGAAAGGAAGAAGGGCGGCAATAACCGCTTGTAGAACCTTTCCGTGATTGCTGCGTTAACGCATAGGGATTGTTGGATTCCAAGAGTGGCAAATTTTATTTGCAATTTGAGTGGTACCGCGGGTAATTAAACTCGTCTCAAAGTATTAAAACTTTGGGGCGATTTTTTTATCCCGAAAAGGAGAAATACAATGGAAAAAAATCTCGATTTGAAAATCAAGGCGATGGCTTCGCGTATCAAGGAACTTCGCGAAATCGAAGGGCTTTCTATTCCCGAAATGGCGAAGTTTACCGATATTTCGGAAGAAGAGTACGCGGCGTGCGAACGGGGCGAGCGCGATTTGAACTTTGCGTTTATTTACAGGTGCGCCAACGCCTTAAAAGTCAACGTTACGGATATAATTGAAGGAACAAGCCCGCTTTTATCTTCCTACACCTTAACGCGCAGCGGCAAAGGGCAAAAGATTGCTAAAGCGCACGGTATGACCTATTATAACTTAGCGGCGGCGTTCCAGAACCGTATCGCCGAACCGTTATACGTTAAAGTAAAGTACGTAGAAGGTGCGGAGAACGGAGAAATCGAGTGTACGACTCATAAAGGGCAGGAAATAGATATCGTCGTTTCTGGAAAACTTATGGTGCAGGTGGGCGACCACCGCGAAATACTTTCTGCCGGCGACAGCATTTATTACGACAGCGCGACTCCCCACGGTATGATAGCGGTGGGCGGCAAAGACTGCGTGTTTTACGCAATCGTCTTAAATCCGTCGGGCGAACCGATACCCGATTTGCAGGCGGGGGCGCAGTACGCGGAAGAACCGGAAGAGACGGCTAAAAAGGACGACGGTTTCAGGGAGTACCATAAATATATCGATGTAGTTGAGAACGAACAGGGCGCGCCCCTTTCCATAAAATTCAAGAATACCGAAAAGTTTAACTTTGCTTTCGATATAGTGGATAAAATCGGCGAACGCGATCCCGAAAAACTTGCTATGGTGTACGTCGGAAAGGATAAAACGGACAAGCGCTTTACTTTTCTCGATATGAAAAAGCAGTCTGCGCGTTGCGCTAACTACTTTAAGTCCATAGGCATCAAAAAGGGCGACAGGGTAATGCTGGTGTTAAAGCGGCATTACCAGTTCTGGTTTTCGATTTTGGCGCTTAACAAAATCGGCGCAATCGCAATCCTTGCCACCAACCAGTTGCAGGAACACGATTTCGAATACCGCTTTAAGTCGGCGGGGGTTTCCGCTATAATCTGTACGGCGGACGGCGACACGGCGCATCAGGCGGATATAGCGGCGGCAAAATGCCCCGAACTTAAAACCAAAATTATGGTAAACGGAACTAGGGACGGCTGGCGGGACTTTAACAGCGAATATTTAATGTATTCCACGCATTTCGAGAGAACGGAAGACGCGCCTTGCGGGGACGATCCTATGCTTATGTTCTTTACTTCGGGAACTTCCGGCTATCCCAAAATGGCGCTGCATAACTACAAGTACCCACTTGGGCATTTCCACACGGCTAAATACTGGCATAACGTCGATACCGAAGGGTTGCATTTTACCATTTCGGACACGGGTTGGGCAAAATCCATGTGGGGCAAGTTGTACGGACAATGGCTGTGCGAAGCGGCGACTTTCGTGTACGATTTCGACCGTTTCGACGCGGCGGATATACTGCCTATGTTCGCTAAATATCATATAACGTCTTTCTGTGCGCCGCCGACGATGCTTCGTATGATGATAAAACAGGACTTATCGCAGTACGATTTTTCTTCGGTAAAGCATATGACGACCGCGGGCGAAGCGTTAAACCCCGAAGTGTACCGACAGTTCGAGAAATTAACGGGCTTACAGATACACGAAGGGTTCGGTCAATCGGAAACGACTATGCTTATCGGCAATATGATAGGCGCGCCGCATAAAATCGGTTCTATGGGTAAGCCCGCGCCGATATACGATATAGACTTAATCGACGAAAACGGTAAGTCGGTAAAGGTCGGCGAAGTGGGCGAAGTGGTTATCAATATCAAAAACGGTCTGCCGTGCGGCTTGGCGACGGAATATTACCGCAACGCGGAAAGCACCGCCGCAACCTGGAAAAACGGCTACTACCACACGGGCGACACCGCTTGGCGGGACGAAGACGGCTACTACTGGTACGTTGGCAGGGTGGACGACGTTATTAAATCGTCGGGCTACCGCATAGGTCCGTTCGAGATAGAAAGCGTTATAATGGAACTCCCGTACGTTTTAGAGTGCGGCGTTTCCGCAGAGCCCGACGAGGTAAGGGGGCAGGTTGTAAAGGCGAGTATCGTGTTAGTAAAGGGCACGAAGCCTTCCGAGGAACTTAAAAAAGAGATACAGGCGTACGTTAAGCAAAATACCGCGCCGTATAAGTACCCCAGAATAGTGGTCTTCCGCGACGAATTGCCCAAAACC
>JAFZYZ010000005.1 GCA_017615975.1 Clostridia bacterium
CGTCGAAAGAAGTTATCCCGTCCGCAAGCAGGTTCACCGATTGCAGGAAATTATAAATTATAACGGGCATAAATACGTTGAGTTCGAAATTCCCCTGCGACGCGGCTATTCCCACCGCCGTATCGTTCGCCATAACCTGCACGGCGACCATAGTCAGCGCCTCGCATTGCGTAGGATTGACTTTACCCGGCATTATGGAAGAACCGGGTTCGTTTTCGGGAATAGATATTTCCCCCAGCCCGCAGCGCGGGCCCGACGCCAAAAAGCGCACGTCGTTGGCGATTTTCATAAGGTTTGCGGCAAGCGCTTTCAGCGCGCCGTGCGCGAACACGAACGCGTCTTTACTCGTAAGCGCGTGGAATTTGTTGGGTGCGGTCGAAAACCCCTTACCGGTCAGTTCGCTTATTTTTTGCGCCGCTTTTTCGGCAAACCCTAAGGGCGCGTTAAGCCCCGTACCGACTGCCGTTCCCCCAAGTGCTAAAACGGAAAGTTTTTTTACCGATATTTTAAGCATTTCGCGCGCTTCGGTAAGCATTGTCCGCCACCCGCTTATCTCCTGCGCAAAGGAAATAGGCACGGCGTCCTGCAAATGCGTTCTGCCGCTTTTGATTACGCCGCGGTTTTCCTTTTCTAACCTTAAAAAAGTCGCCGCAAGCGCGTCTATCGCGGGTAAAAGTTTATTCTCTATAGAAAGTACCGCCGCTATACTCATAGCCGTCGGAAAAGTGTCGTTGGAACTCTGCGACATATTCACGTCGTCGTTAGGGTGCAAAAGTTTTTTGCCCGCCACCTCGTTGCCGCGGTTTGCTATCACTTCGTTGGCGTTCATATTAGACTGCGTGCCCGAACCTGTCTGCCATACGACAAGCGGGAAATGTTCGTCAAGTTTTCCGCTTGCAACCTCGTCCGCCGCCGCGCATATCGCCTTGGCTTTCTCTATAGACAGCGCGCCTATTTCGTTGTTGACAAGCGCCGCCGCCTTTTTCAAAATCCCGAAAGCCGCCGTTATCTCTCTCGGCATCACTTCTTTTCCTATTTTAAAATTCTCGAAACTTCTCTGCGTCTGCGCACCCCAGTACCTGTCTGCGGGTACGCGCATTTCGCCCATAGAATCCTTTTCGATACGGTAATCCATAATTTTCTCCGTTTTTTACTTTTTAACGCACGAACGCGCTAGGCGTTGTTTGCGGTAAAATATTCGTCGATTGCTTTCGCCGCGATTTTGCCCGCGCCCATAGCCGAAATGACCGTTGCCGCGCCGGTTACCGCGTCCCCGCCCGCATATACGTTCGGTTTGGAGGTAAGCCCCTTTTCGTCAACTATAATCCCGCCGCGTTCGTTTACGTTAAGCCCTTCCGTCGTATTCTTTATAAGCGGGTTGGGCGAAGTGCCTATCGCCATAATAACGGTACCCACTTTAAGTTCGAATTCCGAACCCGCTATCGGCACGGGACGGCGACGACCTTTTGCGTCAGGCTCGCCAAGTTCCATCTTTATACATTTTATCCCGACGACGAACCCGTTTTTCAAGTCTTTCGGGTTTCCCGGATTTTTATACCCCAGAATTTCCACGGGATTACATAAAAGCCTGAAATCTATACCTTCTTCTATCGCGTGTTCCACTTCTTCGCGGCGCGCGGGAATTTCTTCCATAGAACGGCGGTAAACGATATAAACCTTTTCCGCGCCGAGGCGCAGCGCCGTTCTTGCCGCGTCCATAGCCACGTTGCCGCCGCCGACTACCGCCACTACGCCCCCTTTCATTATAGGAGTGGTGCAATCAGCACGGAACGCTTTCATTAAATTACTGCGCGTTAAAAACTCGTTCGCAGAATACACGCCTTTAAGCGATTCGCCCGGTATATTCATAAAATTAGGCAGCCCCGCGCCCGAACCGATAAACACCGCCTTATAGCCCGCGCTAAAAAGTTCGTCCACGGTCAGCGTTTTACCTATAACCACGTTGGTTTGTATATCCACGCCCAGCGCCTTTAACCCGTCCACTTCTTTTTTTACGATACTTTTCGGCAAGCGGAATTCGGGAATACCGTAAACCAGCACGCCGCCCGCCGTATGCAACGCCTCGAACACCGAAACTTCGTACCCCTTTTTGGCAAGGTCGCCGGCGCAGGTCAGTCCCGAAGGCCCTGAACCCACTATCGCAACTTTAATGCCGTTAGATTCCGGCTTAACGGCGACGGCTTTTGCGTTATCGTTATGATAATCGGCAACGAACCGTTCCAGCCTTCCTATTCCGACGGGTTCGAATTTTATGCCCATCGTGCAACGCTGTTCGCATTGCGTCTCCTGCGGGCACACCCTTCCGCACACGGCGGGGAGTGAAGACGTGCGGTTTATCACCTGATACGCACCTTCAAAGTCGCCCGTTTTTACAAGCGAAATGAAATCTGGAATATTAACCCCCACGGGGCAGCCCGCAACGCAGGGCTTGTTTTTGCAGTTTAAGCAGCGCTTTGACTCTTCCACGGCAACTTCCGCGGAATAGCCCAAAGCCACCTCGTCGAAATTATGCGCGCGGACTTTCGCTTCCTGCGTAGGTATTTCGTGTTTCTTGGAAATTATTGCCATACGCCCCCCTAATTCTGTTTGAAAAGATTGCACGCTTTTTCGCGCGCGTGCTTTTCAAAATCCGAATACATAAGATTTCTCGACATCGCTTCGTCGAAATCCACTTCGTAGCCGTTAAAGTCGGGCCCGTCCACACACGCAAACTTGGTTATGCGCTTACCGTCCCGATTTAAGGTAAGCCTGCACCCGCCGCACATGCCCGTACCGTCTATCATAATGGGATTCATAGACACCGTGCAGGGGATACCGTATTCTTTGGCGGTAAGGACTACGAATTTCATCATAATCAAAGGCCCTATCGTTATTATCATATCGAATTTTTCGCCGCCAGACAGCATTTCTTTAAGCGGAACGGTAACGTTGCCCTGTTTGCCGTAAGAACCGTCGTCCGTATAGACGAAAAGCCTGTCGGAACACGCCTTAAATTCGTCTTCCAAAATAACTATATCTTTGTTCCTGAACCCTATAATACTGACGACTTCAGCACCAAGGCGGTGAAACTCCTGTGCAACGGGCATCGCGATGGCGCAACCCACGCCGCCGCCTACGATACACACTTTTTTAATGCCGTCGGTCTCGGTCGCCTTACCCAAAGGCCCTACGAAATCCTGTATATATTCGCCCGCTTTTTTCGCGTTTAACCGCATAGTCGTACCGCCGACTATTTGAAAGATAATCTTAACAGTCCCCTTTTCCCTGTCCGTTCCCGCGACGGTTAAAGGTATCCTTTCACCGTCCTCGTCAACGCGCAGAATAATGAACTGCCCCGCCCGCGCTTTGTTGGCGACGAGAGGCGCTTCTATTTCCATCTGTACGACGCTATCGTTAAGCGGTTTTTTGGCGATTATTTTATACATAATATTCTCCTTACGCGCCCGCGCGTAAATTTCTTTTATTTTAACATTTTTATCGTCTTTTGTAAAACGTTTTCGGCGCCGCTAATTGCGACGCCGAAAGTAAAACAGAAATTTAACTGAAATTTATCTGTCTTCTCTGAAATAATTAAGCCCCAAAGACGCCGGCGGCTGTACGTTCTTACTCCCGAAAATACTCGTTATAATAAGCACTATAATCGTCATAACGTAAGGCAAAAGTTTTATCAATTCCTGCGTTGCCAAAGAAGACGTTCCCGTAAGGTTTCCGTTAAACACGTAAAGCATTCCGAACACGAACGAGCCGAATATGGCAAAATCCGATCTCCACATAGTAAATATAACTAATGCAACCGCAAGCCAGCCGAAAGCCTGAATTGTCAAAACGTTGTCAAACGTGCCGTTGTTGTATTCTACGACGTAATATAATCCGCCGAGCCCCGCTATGCCGCTACCTACGATAATAGCAATATATTTATACAAATTGACGTTAATGCCGACAGCGTCCGCAGTCGCCGGGTTTTCGCCTATTGCGCGCAAGTGTAAGCCTTTTTTGGTTTTCTTGAAAAACAGCGCGCAAGCAAGAGCAAGAATAATCGCAAGACAGGACAAAACTCCATACTGATATTTTATCGGCACGCCGAAAGAACTTTTTATTTCGAAATTTATAAAATTCCTTACGATTTTACTTGCCCTACTTAAAAATTTCGTCGTTACGAACTTCTTAATAAAGAACTGTGCAAAGCCTGCGCCAAAAGTCGTAACGGCAAGTCCTACGACGTTTTGATTTGCTTTAAACGACACGGTAAGAAGTGCGTAAATTGCGCCGCCGACTGCTGCGAATAAAAACGCAAAAACTATACCGAAAAGCAAAATTAATAATAGCGACGCGGATTTCGTGTTCGATAACATACCCATATAATTAGAAACGCCGAACATTCCGCCTGCCGTGCCCATACACATAATCCCCGGGATGCCTAAATTAAGGTGTCCTGATTTTTCTGTTATTATTTCTCCAACCGAACCGTAAAGGAAAACAATGCCTATTGCAATTCCGCCAAAAACAAGTCCTGGTACGTTCATACTATTTAACCTCCTCTACCGTCTTAATCGTTTCGTTCTTTTTCTTGTTAAACTTAATTCTAAACGTTATAAAGAACTCACAAGCGATAATTATTAAATACATAATACCGATAATCATATCGGGCACTGTTTTTTCCGTTATGCTTAAACTGCTTTGTACGCGCATCATACCGTTGTTTATAAAAATAACCCCGAAAGACACCCCTATCGTTGCCAAAGGATTGTTATGCGCAATCCACACTACGATAATCGCGGTAAACGCCGTAAATCCGGAATTCGCCATCGTTTCTTCGGTAACGATCGTATGGTTAATTGAACCTGCAAGTAAAAATCCGACGATGCCGCATATTGCACCGGACAGAATCAGCGTTCTTATTATAGTTTTCTTAACGTTTATTCCGCCGTACCTTGCGGTATTCTCACTATCGCCGACAAGTGAAACCTCGTAACCGTGTTTGCTGCTTTTTATATAAAAAGTAATAAACAAAGTAATTATGATTGCAAAAATAAGTATTAAAACAACGCTATGTCCTAATTCCGGCAACTGTCCGCTTTGAACGACGCCTATTGTTCCCGTACTTTCCTTACCGCCGATTTTTTTAATGGCATAGGCGACAAGACCAACGGCAATATAATTCATCATAAGTGTGAACAAGGTCTCGTTAGTCTTGAAGAACGCCTTAAACAAGGCGGGAATAACAGCCCAGATCGCCCCGACAAGCATTGCCGCAAGCAACATTATCATCCAAACGACTCCGTCGGGAACTGTATCGCCGAGATTAATCATACAGATTATCGTAATAAGTCCGCCCATAAGAATTTGTCCGTTTCCGCCCAAGTTCCAGTACTTCATTTTAAATGCGGGAATAAGCGCAAGACCTATCATCAGCAAAAGCGCCGTCTTTTTTATCATTTCCCAGAAATTATCGAAGGGTTTAAAATTCCCTTCAACCAAATAATATAAGAAATCAAACGGGCTTGAACCGTACGCTATCGTACATACTATACTGCCTAAAATCAACCCCGCCGCAACAGCGATAACTCTTGTAAGTATCTGCCTTTTTAACGAGACGTCTCCCCTTTTGGAAATATGGAATAAAGGTTCTCTGACCGATTTAACGTTATTATTCATTGCCCTTACTCTCCTTTCCGTGATTTTCATTATTCGTTTCTTCTTCCATTTCTTGCCACTCTTCTTCGGTGAGATTGCTGTCTTTGGCTATACCGAAGTTTTTATCTTTCTTTTCTTCCGTTAAATCAAGCGCGCCCGTCATCATTAAGCCTAACTCTTCTTTCGTGGTTTTTTCCGCGTGAACTACGCCCATATTCTTACCGTGGCAGATAACCATTATCTTGTCGCAAAGGGCAAGCATAACGTCTAAATCTTCACCGATAAATAAAATACCCGTACCCTTTTTCTTCTGATCGTTCAATATGTCGTAAATAAGGTAAGAAGAGTTTATATCCAAACCTCTTACCGGATATGCGGTTATAATAACGTTAGGCCCTGCCTCTATCTCCCTACCGACAAGAACTTTCTGCACGTTGCCGCCCGAAAGCCTTCTGACGGGCGTTTCCGTGGACGGGGTAACTATTTCAAGTTTTTCAATAAGCGCTTTAGCGTGCGCTCTTGCGGCTTTACGGTTTACAAACGGGCCTTTGCCTTCTCCGTAATTTTTGATTATCATATTGTCGGTAATGGAAAAAGACGGCGCAAGCCCCATCCCCAAACGGTCTTCGGGAATAAAACTCATAGAAACGCCTTTTTCTATTATCTTTTTAGGCGGAAGCCCTATAATGTTTTCGCCCTTATGCATTACAAGCCCGCTTTTAATGGGGCGAAGCCCCGCGATCGCTTCGCAAAGTTCTTTCTGACCGCAACCGGCAACCCCGGCAACGCCTAATATCTCGCCGCCGCGGATATAAAAACTTACGTCGTCGATTGCGCGACTACCATCGTCTTTATCTATGACTATATCTCGAATTTCCAAAAGCGGCTTTTCAAAATCGGTTTTTACGCGCTCTATCTTTAAATCGGTTTTCTTGCCGACCATCATTTCAGTCAGTTGCTTTGGGTTGGTTTTTGACGTTTCCACCGTGCCTATATATTCGCCTTTCCTTAAAATGGACACTCGGTCGGAAATTTCCATAACTTCGTTGAGTTTATGAGTTATGATTATAATAGATTTACCGTCTTCGCGCATTTTACGAAGTACGGCGAAAAGTTTTTCTATTTCCTGCGGGGTTAACACCGCAGTAGGTTCGTCGAGAATAAGAATATCCGCGCCGCGGTATAAAACCTTTATGATTTCAACCGTCTGCTTTTCGGACACGGACATCTCGTGTATTCTTTTTTTAGGATCTATATCGAAACCGTAGCGCTCTGCTATTTCGCGCACACGCATTGCAATCTTCTTTTTACTGAATCTTCCCGCTTCCTTAACGCCGAGAACTATATTTTCGGCGGCAGAAAAAACGTCCACCAACTTAAAATGTTGGTGTATCATACCTATCTTATAATTATAGGCGTCTTTTGGCGAACGGATAACCGCTTCTTCCCCGTTTATGAAAATTTGCCCTTCGTCGGGGAAATATATCCCGGAAATCATATTCATAAGCGTGGTCTTTCCGCTGCCGTTTTCCCCTAAAAGCGACAAAATCTCACCCTTATAAAGAGTAAGATTAACGTTCTTGTTCGCAACGACTTTGCCGGGGAAATATTTGCAAATGTTTTTAAGTTCTATGGCAATTTGTTTTTCCATAAAAGATACCCGTTTGTTTGTTAATAAATTTTGTCCGTATAAATAAAAATAATGCGGGGAACTCTCGCATTGAGTTTAATAAAATAAAACAACCGTTTAGGGCGGGTTGCCCCGCCCTAAAAAGTAGTTTTTACAAATTAATATTCCGTATTAAGGAAAGTGATGCCGTCGATAACGTAAGCAAAACTCGGTGCGGACTGTCCTACGCTTTCAGCATAGTAAGTAACTCCGTTTTCCGTAACAACGTGGCTATCTTCCGTCGTAAGAGCAACGCCGCCAACCGTAAACTTGCTGCAATCGAACACCTTCAAATTGCCGTCCATAATCTGCTGCCTTAATTCAAGGATTTTCGCACGCGTTCCGGCCGCCATAACGTCAGGATTCAAAGAAGTTAAAGCAACCATACCGTTTTTAAGCGAACCTGCGAAATCGGTGGGGATTGCGTCGACTTCTACGCCGTCAACGTGACCGACGGAAGCGATTATCCATTTGAAATAATAAGTCCAGTCTATTTTGGAAGAAATAATGAACGTGTCGGGGCATTCGTTGATCGTGCTGCCGTTATAAGAAACGTTGGGAATACCTGCAATTTCGCAAGCGCTGGGAGCACCCATAGAGTCGGCGTGCTGCGAAATAAGCGCGCAGCCGTGAGAAATCAGGGTGTTAGCAGCGGTCCTTTCACCGACTTCGTCATACCAAGAACCGGTGAACTGAACTTCCATAACAACTTTAGAGAACTGAGATTTAACGCCTAAATACCAAGAAGTCAAACCGGAAACGACTTCCGCATAAGTGAACGCGCCTACGTAGCCGATTTTAACGTTGCCGTTATCATCTTTATTATAACTCTTAATTTCGCCGTTAGCGTTCATTTCTTTAAGCTTCATACCGGCAGCAACACCTGCAAGATATCTTCCTTCATAGATAGACGCGAAAGCGTTATGATAATTGTCAAGACCGGCAGACGCCGCTTTATAACCGGTTGCGTGATAATACTGCACACCGGAATTTGCCTGAGCAGATGCAATCATAAAATCTTCATGACCGAAAGAGTCGGCAAAAATCGCTTTACAGCCGGAATTAGCAAGTTCGTTAGCCTTCGTCGTGCAATCAGCACCTTCAGGAATATCAGTCGCTATAACGACCTGACTATCGCTTAATCCGAGTGCCGCCGCCGCAGCCCTGACAGAGTCTATAAAGTTTTTGTCGTAAGTGGAGCTGGTGTCGTGTAAACATATTACGCCGATCTTAAAGTCGCTTTTAATCTGAACGTCGTCAAATTGTTTCGCCTCTGCGCTTTCTACCGGCGGAATATCCACACCTTCCGCTTCTTCGTTTCCGCCGCCGCAGCCAACGAGACCGAAACAGCACGCAACCGCCATGATAGCGGCAACTAAAAGTGTTAAAAGTTTCTTCATTTAATAAACCTCCTACCCTTTCGGGTTATTTTATTCCTATCAGTTTTTGCGGAAAACGACTTGTCCGTTTTCCATACTGTCGATAACGGCGAGAGAATATAGGTTTACGCCTTGTTTTCTGAGTGCGTCCCCGCCGCCCTGAAAGCCTTTCTCTATCGCTATGGCAGCGCCGGCAAGTTTAGCCCCCGCCGACTTGACGATTTCCATAAGCGCGTTAACCGCTTCGCCGTGCGCCAGAAAATCGTCGATTATTAAAACGGTATCGTCCTTACCCAAATATTCTTTGGGAACGATAAGCGTATTTTCGTTTTTATGGGTAAAGGAAAAACATTTTGCCGAATACAGTTCGCCGTCAACGTTCGCGGTCTTGCTCTTTTTGGCGAAAACGGCATTACAATTAAAAAACTGCGCCGTAATTACCGCAATTGCTATCCCTGACGCTTCCACCGTCAGGATCTTGCTTACGCCGCAGTCCTTGAATTTTTCATAAATGTCTTTTCCCATAGCGGAAATAAGTTTTATGTCTATCTGGTTATTAAGGAACGAACCGACTTTAAGCACGCCGCCGTCTAAGACTTTTCCTTTTTCTTGAATTGCGCGTTCCAGAATTTCCATTTATAACCTTTCCGCTGAAATTTTTCTTTTTAAAATTGAAAAACAGGCTGAAAAATCAAACCCGTTTGCCAATAAATCCGAATCGCCGCATTAAAAATTAAAGCGGTCGGTTTTCGTTTGTCCAATAGTCGCGCTGTAGGCTGCGCGGTAGAAACGTTCGTGCCATCGATTACGAACTTATATCGGCAAAATATTTAATTTACGATAAAATTATATCAAATCAATTTAAATCCGTCAAACTTTTTACACCCGTTTTTTAACGCTTTTTTAATTTCTTTTAAGCAAATCCCAATTTAGTCCGTCGGCGGTATAATTTTCCACGTATTCCGCCACTTCTTCTTTGGAATTAAGCGTTTTGTACAGCAATTTGCACTCTTCGTTTACGAACTTCTGCGATATTATTTCGTCCAGCGACGCGTCGAAGTTGGTATAAAATCCGCAGGAATTATATATCGCTATCGCCTTTTTATGCCGCCCCAACTGTTTTAAGGTTAAAACCTCGAAAAACTCTTCCAAAGTGCCTATGCCTCCGGGGACTATAATAAACGCGTCCGCGTCGTCTTCCATAACCCGCTTTCTTTCCGCCATGCTTTCCGTGCGGGTAAGTTCGTCGCAACCCTTAAAAATCGCCTCGTAGCCGTTCTCTTCGAAGAAATAAGGAATAACGCCGTGAACCTTGCCCCCGTTTTCCTTAAATCCGCGCGCCGCCGCACCCATAAGCCCTTCGCCGCCCGCACCGAACACAAGGTCGTGCCCGCGCCGCGCCAAAAATTTAGCAAGAGCGTAGCAGTCGTCTATATATTTTTTATCTATTTTATCGCTTGCCGCCCCGAATATGCATATATTCATTTCTATCTCCCTTTGCGGTATATTTTATATATTTAATATGTATTATATATTTTTTTATGTTTATTGTCAACGTTTGCCGTTTTAATCTTACCTTCGGTTGCTTTCCTGAAAATTTGGTGCTACAATATTAAGCGTTATGTCGGTATCGGTCTGTATCGCCGCCCTTTCGGCACTTGCCATGATTATATCCGTCCTGTTTAAGCCTTACCTTTCTTTCGGAAAGGTAAAGGCGGGGCTTTACGTTATTATCTGCTGCGCGGGCGCGGTGGCGGAAATCCTGTTCGGCGGGCTTTCTCTTTCTGATGCGGCGGACGGACTTTGCGCAGATTCGCAGGTAAACCCGCTTAAAATTTTAGCGCTGTTTTTATCTATGACTATGATTTCCGTGTCGTTAGGGGATTCGGGCTTTTTCCATCTCGTTGCCGAAAAAGCCTTTGCTTTCGGCAAGAAAAGCAGAATACGCCTGTTTATAATCTTATACGCCGCGGTATCCGTGCTGACCGTGTTTACTTCCAACGATATAGTTGTTTTAACCTTTACTCCCATTATATGTATCTTCTGCAAAAAAGCGGGATTCTCGCCTTTGCCCTTTCTGGTCGGCGAATTCGTCGCCGCAAACACCTGGAGTATGGCGCTTATCGTCGGAAACCCGACTAACGTATATCTTGCGCAAAGCGCGGGCATCTCTTTCACCGAATATTTTAAAGTAATGGCGCTACCCGCTTTTGCCGCGGGAATTTCCGCACTTATAGTGCTGCTTATCATATTCAGAAAATCTCTTTCTCCCGCCGAAGCGCGCCAACCCGAAGAACAAAACAAAATAACTCCCGTAAGGATAAACGTTCCGACTATGATCGCCGCCCTTACCGCGCTTACCGCGTGCATAATTTCCCTTGCGCTGGCGGACGAAATAGGTCTTGAAATGTGGATTATAACGGTAATTTTCGCAATCTTTACTTTGCTTTTCAATTTGATTTACGGACTATTTCACGGCGAAGGGTTTACCCGTTTTAACAGCGCGGTGAAAAAGACGCCTTGGGAACTCGCCCCGTTTATCGTTTCTATGTTTATAATAGTGCTTGCGTTGCAAAAAAGCGGCGCGACGGATAAAATTTCGTCAGCCCTTGTAAGCGGCGAAAAGTCGGACGGATTTACTTTCGGATTTTTGACAGCGGGGCTTTCTAATCTGCTTAACAATATCCCCGCGTCGGTAATAGCCGAAAAGATAATTGCGGGAAAGAGCCTTTCCGCAACGTACGGGGCGATAATCGGCACGAATATCGGCGCGTTTATAACGCCCGTCGGCGCGCTTGCGGGAATAATGTGGAATAAAATACTTTCGGGGTACGGCGTAAAACTGCCCTTTTATAAATTCGCGCTTTACGGAATATGCGTGGCGGCGGCATCTTTAAGCCTGTCGCTTTTAACGCTGTTTTTGGTGGTTTAAGAATACAAAGCAACGCTTGATTGTTTTTTAAAAAAATGGTACAATGAATATATGGAAAAAATAGCGAAATTTTATAAAGTAAGTAAAACCGAATACTTAAAGTCTGGTACGGAAGAAACATATAACGGCATAATCCTGCCGAAAAGGGCTACGAAAGGCAGCGCGGGATACGACTTCTTCGCTCCCGAAACCTTTTCCCTTCTTCCGAAAGAAACGGTAAAAATAGCGACTGGCGTGCGTGCCGAAATAAAAGACGGCTGGGTGCTTATGCTATTCCCGCGTTCGGGGCTTGGATTTAAGTACAGGCTTACTCTCGACAACACCGTGGGGGTTATAGACAGCGACTATTTTAACGCCGACAACGAAGGGCATATCTTTATTAAAATGACAAACTGCGGCGATAAGCCGTTAACCGTTGAAAAAGGCAAAGCCTTTGCGCAGGGCGTATTCTTGCCCTTCGGCATAACGGTTGACGACGTTAGCGACAAAGAACGCACGGGCGGTATGGGCAGTACCGACGCAACGCGCTAAATCAAGGAACGCAAAATATGGATCTTATACCGAGTTTTTCAGTAGATCATACGAAGATTGTCCCCGGCATTTTCACAAGCCGTCAGGATATAATCGGGCGGGGAAAAATCACTACTTACGATATTCGCCTTAAAAAGCCTAACATAGAACCAGCAATCGACGTTGCGGCTATGCACACCCTTGAACACCTTATCGCCACAACGCTTCGCAACGACGCGGAGTGGAAAGACGAAATAATTTACTGGGGACCTATGGGGTGCTTAACGGGGTTTTATCTTATCCTTAAAAACGCCCGTTCGCCCCGCGAGATATATCCGCTTATGCTGAAAGCGTTCAAGGCGGTACAAACCGCCGAAACCGTCCCCGGCGCAACGGCGAAAAACTGCGGACAGTATCTTATGCACGACTTAAAGTCGGCAAAACGGTACGCGGCGGAATTCGTTAAATATCTTGAAAAGAACGCGGACAACCCGAAGATTTTCGAGTACCCCAAGACCGACCGTCTTTTAACCGACGACGGAAAACGGTTTTTCGATTCTTAAAAACTTTAAAAAATAAACTCGGCGCGGCGAAAATTTCGCC
>JAFZYZ010000033.1 GCA_017615975.1 Clostridia bacterium
CTACCTGGAATAACTATGCGGCGGGTAATTCAACAAGCGGCACGATATTAACTTATAACGTAAATCCGTTAGGTGATGCTACATCTGGAACTAACCAAGCGGCAACACTTAACCGTACGTCTTTGATGGTTAAGTATAACGGCAGCACGTTCTTTGATCTTTATTCGGATACGAACAACGCTAACCGCACGAAATACAAGATTTCTTACGAACACGGCAACGGGCATTTCTACTTTACTATTCCGGAAGCCGATTTGGTGGACGGTGCAACGTTAGAAGTAGAAGACGGCACGCCGTTTATGAACTACTATCTCGGCGCTATAACTGTCATTTATAACGCCGGGTCAGGCAAGTGGGAAGTTCCTATTAACCATAATCCGTCGTTCGTATCTATAAACTCCAGTTTTAATAACGACGGCAACGGTTATTTCATAGTACAGTTTAACACGAACGGTTGGGCACAGGCGGCGACACCTACGAGTTATACCGGTATAACCTATAACGGCAATAATATAACCGACCTTACGTCGGATATTAAATTTTTCCAAGATCACTCGGTATGGTTTACCTATACTGTACAGGCAAGCAACCCGAAACTTGCTGCGAACTACAACGGATATTCGCATCCGACGATAGCGTTTGCGGAAGGCGCTACTATGGTTTACGGCGGAGAGACTTATACTTTCCACGCCGTAACCTTCTACCTTAACCTATCTACGAATAAGTGGCAGACGGCAGTTCCCGACGGGTACGTGGTAAGGAGCGCACTTTCTTACTCTGCCGTTAATGCGTCTTATAACAATAACCAGAGCGTAGCGAGCGGGTATTCCTGCACGCTTATACGGTTCTCGGGAACGATAGGTTCTTATACGGGAACTAACCTTGCATCTACTATCGGCGCGAATATAACTGTCGGCGGATCTGCGTTAAACGGTATTTCCGGCGCGGTGGTGCAGATAGGGTATAATAACGGCAATACTAACAGTTTATTTATAAAAGTACCGATTAGCGCACTCGTGGCGGACGCGTCAAGCGGAGTTGCGGAACTTATCATTTCCAACGGCATTGTAGGCGACGTTATATTGAACACGGTACGTCTTTATCTTGTTAGCGGTGCGTGGTCCACGACGCCGCCCGTCGGAACGCCTAATTGCGCTTTTATGGGTTTCAGTAATTGGAATAACGAAAACGGTATGACGTTGTTGCAGTTCAGAAGTTTCGTAAATATTCCTACGTCAAACGATTCGTATTTATCCACTACCGGCCATTATATAAAACTTAACGGTGTAAGTCTGGTTTCGGTTCAGGGCGCGGGCGTTTATTCCTGGAAGGATCAATGCTGGCTGCGTATAGACGTGCCGAATCCTGCAGAAAACGACGTTCTTGTTATCGAAGAAGGCACTCCGTTTGCGGATAACTTCCTGCCGAGAATAGTTTTAAAATTTGCAGGCGGTATTTGGCATCAGGCGTTTACGGTGAATATTGATATAGATTCCTATATCACTACTCTCTATTCGTTGAACGACGTGCCCGTAATTATCGACGATACCTATTTTGAAACGCTTTTGGCATCAAACGATATTCCCGCAAAACTATTGAGTTTCTCGATAAGGGGCGTAACCTATAAAGCGGGAACGACTTTTAAGGTGCTTGCCGATACCGATATAACGGTACAGACGATAGGGTTCAACACAGTAAACGGCGCATACGTAAGACTTAATACTCCGACAGGCATAAGGTTTGAAACTCACGTAGATAAAGCCGATTACGACGCGTTAGTATCGCGTTTCGGCGTTGCCAACGTGGAAACGGGTACTTATATAGTGCCGCGTTCTTTCCTGACCTCGACGGATTTCAGAAGTTATTTCGCCGATAGTACGAAAATTAACGGTACGGATTACGTTAAAATCGTAAACCACGGTTTCTACAATA
>JAFZYZ010000034.1 GCA_017615975.1 Clostridia bacterium
AACACGTCGCCGTCGGGGTTGTATCTATACAGTTGCCAGTATCCGCACTCGACAGCCGCTTTTTCTTCTAATTGCGACTTGGTCATATTGATACCGTGGTTGATACAGGGTGCGTAGCAGATGATAAGCGAAGGTCCGTGATACGCCTCTGCCTCCGAAAGCGCTTTCAAGAGTTGCGCGGGGTTAGCACCCATAGCGCATTGCGCCACGTAAACGTAGCCGTAAGACTTCGCAATCATACCCAAATCTTTCTTCTTAACGCGCTTACCTGCGGACGCGAATTTCGCGACCGCGCCGATATTCGTCGCCTTACTTGCCTGTCCGCCCGTGTTGGAATAAACTTCGGTGTCGAGAACTAAAACGTTAACGTCTTCGCCACTTGCCAAAACGTGGTCAAGTCCGCCGTAGCCGATATCGTAAGCCCAGCCGTCGCCGCCGAAAATCCATATCGACTTTTTAGCAAGGCAATCTTTGTCTTCGATAATGGCTTTCGCCTCTTTTGCCGAAGATTTTTCCGCTATCGCCAAAAGTTTTGCGCTTGCCGCCTTGGACGCTTCTCTGTTATCGAAAGCCGCTATCCATTCGTCAGCCGCTTCTTTCGCGCTTGCGTCTGCAGCATCGAACGCGAGTACTTTATCTTTTAACGCGTTTCTTCTCGTCGAGTACGCGAGATTCATACCGTAGCCGAATTCCGCGTTATCTTCGAACAGGGAGTTTGCCCACGCAGGTCCTTTGCCTTCTTTATTAGTGGTATAAGGACAGGTCGGGGAAGAACCGCCGTATATCGACGAACAACCCGTAGCGTTAGCCACCACCATATCTTCGCCGAAGAGTTGGGTGATAACCTTAACGTACGGCGTTTCGCCGCAGCCCGCGCACGCGCCCGAGAATTCGAACAGCGGAGTGCAGAACTGGCAGCCCTTAACAGTTTCTTTCTTGAATTTAGAAGTATCTACCGCGGGAAGGTCAACGGTGAATTCCCAGTTCTTATCTTCGCCCGCCGCCAAAGAGTCCGCAAGCGGAATCATCTTGATTGCACCGCCGTCTTTAACGGGGCAAACCGTAGCGCACACGCCGCAGCCCATACAGTCGAGCGGGGAAACCTGCATCTTGTATTCGTAGCCGGGGATACCGATAGCGGGTTTACCCGTCATAGTGGCGGGTTTATCAGCGCCCACCGCGTAAAGCGCGGGGCGCAAACAAGCGTGCGGGCAAACGAACGAACAGTTGCCGCATTGAATACATTTAGTCAAATCAATCTGCGGAACGGTAACCGCAACGCCGCGTTTTTCGAACTTGGTAGTACCCGTGGGAACTGAACCGTCCGCGTTGAACTGCGAAGATTTAAGGCTGTCGCCTTTAAGATAGAGTATAGGTTTAATTATTTCCTGATAATACTTGTCCGCGTGTCCTTCTACCATCTTAGCGCCCGTCGTAGCGGTTTTCCACACTGCGGGAACGGCTATCTTAACGAGATTGTCGCCCGCCGCCGAGTCTATCGCGTCGTAGTTCATCTGAACTACCGCGTCGCCCTTTCTGCCGAAGGACTTTTTAGCCATATATTTCATATATTCTACGGCTTTATCGTAGGGCATAATCTGCGGATTTACGCGGAAGAACGCCGACTGCAATATGGTGTTCGTTCTGCCTTTAAGACCTAAGCCCGCCGCAATCTTAATAGCGTCTATAACGTAAAGATTGATATTTTTCGTCGCGATATCGCGTTTTACCTGCGCGGGCAGGAAGTCTTCCAAAGCGTCGACGGTAGTCGCCGAAGTGTTGATAAGGAAAGTTCCGCCGTCTTTAATATCGCTCGTCATATCGTAGCGGGTGATGTAGGAAGGGTTGGAACACTGAACGAAGTCCGCCGAGTCGATTAAATATTCCGACTGAATAGGCGTGTCGCCGAAACGAAGATGCGAAACGGTTATGCCGCCCGACTTCTTGGAATCGTAGAAGAAGTAAGCCTGCGCGTGTTTGTCGGTGTGGTCGCCGATAATTTTAATGGAGTTTTTATTCGCGCCGACAGTGCCGTCAGAGCCAAGCCCGTAGAACTTACAGGACGTAGAACCCGCGGGTGCTGCGTCGAATTTTTCCGAGAAGTCCAAAGACGAGTTGGTGATATCTTCGTAAATACCGACGGTAAAGTGATTTTTCGGTTCGGCATTTTCAAGGTTCTTGTAAACCGAAAGCACCATAGACGGCGTGAATTCCTTAGAACCTAAACCGTATCTGCCGCCGTAAGCCTTAACGCCCGTAATTCCCGCCTCGAAGAGTGCGGAGCAAACGTCGAGATATAAAGGTTCGCCGAGCGAGCCGGGTTCTTTGGTTCTGTCTAAAACGGCGATTTTCTTTGCCGTCTTCGGAATAGCCTTGATAAACGCTTCGGTATAGAAGGGGCGATACAGACGGACTTTGATAAGGCCGTACTTTTTGCCCATAGCGTTAAGTTTATTGATGGATTCTTCAATGGTTTCGCAGCCAGAACCCATACAGACGATAACGTATTCCGCGTCTTTCGCGCCGACGTAGTCGAAAAGGTGATAACTTCTGCCAGCCTTTTTGCTTACAACGTCCATCATCTTCTGTACGATTTCGGGAACGGCTTTATAATACCCGTTCGCCGTTTCTCTGTTCTGGAAATAGGTGTCGCCGTTCTGCGCAGTACCCTTCTGTATCGGGTGTTCGGGGTTAAGCGAACGGGACTTGAAGTCCTTTACGTCCGCGTCCAAGCCCACTTCGTCGCAGATAGCGCGGATTTCCGCGTAATTATCCGCTTCGTCCCACACGTCTATTTTAGCGACTTCGTGGCTGGTTCTAAAACCGTCGAAGAAGTTTATAAACGGAACTTTGGATTTCAACGTCGCAAGGTGCGCAACGAGCCCTAAGTCCATAACTTCCTGAACCGAACCGTCGCACATCATTGCAAAACCCGTCTGGCGGCAAGCCATAACGTCGGCGTGATCGCCGAAAATGTTAAGAGAGTGCGCCGCGAGTGCGCGTGCCGAAACGTGCATTACCATAGGCATAAGTTCGCCCGCGATCTTGTACATATTCGGAATCATTAAAAGTAAGCCTTGCGATGCGGTGTAGGTGGTAGTAAGTGCGCCTGCGCAAAGGCTGCCGTGAACAGCGCCCGCAGCGCCGCCTTCCGACTGCATTTCCGCAACGCGGATTTTCTGCCCCCACATGTTGGTTCTGCCTGCCGTCGACCATTCGTCGGCAACTTCCGCCATAGGTGAAGACGGGGTTATCGGGTAAATAGCCGCTACTTCCGAGAAGGCGTAGGCAACGTGGCTTGCGGCGGTATTACCGTCGATTGTCAGTTTTTTCATTGCTGTAAAACTCCTTTATATATAAATTATTGTAATTTTATATTAACAACGACTATAATTATACAACGATAAGCGCGAATAGTCAACAAATAGTAAACAAATCGCCCGTTTATTTTTGCGTGCCTTAATATGCTTGTAAAAAAAACGGAAAAGTGGTAAAATATCTCCAAAGTCGTAAAAAGGGGGCGGGATATGCCTGTTTTAGAAGTAAAAAATCTGTCTTTTTCATACGGTAAAAGTCAAAAGGCGGTAAAGAACGTTTCTTTTGCCGTGGAAAAGGGCGAATTCGTGGCGATAATCGGGCATAACGGCAGCGGTAAATCCACTCTTGCAAAACTCCTTAACGGACTTTTAAAACCCACTTCGGGCGAAGTGGTGGTTGACGGGTTTTCGTCGAACGACGCGGGCGCGGTGTTCGAGATAAGAAAGCGCGTCGGTATGGTGTTTCAAAACCCCGACAATCAACTTATAGCGTCCATCGTGGAAGACGATATTGCGTTCGGACCTGAAAATCTGGGCGTGCCGCGCGAAGAGATAGGCAGAAGAATAGACGACGCGCTTAAAGCCGTCGGTATGAAAGAGTTCCGCAAGGCTACCCCCGAAAGGCTTTCGGGCGGGCAGAAACAGCGGATTGCGATAGCGGGCGTGCTGGCGTTAAAACCGCAGGTTCTTGTTCTCGATGAATCTACGGCTATGCTTGACCCGCAGGGCAGAAAAGAGATTGCGGCGGTAGTAGAGAACCTTTTAAAAAGCGGGGTTTCGGTTATTGCGATAACCCATTATATGGACGAAGCGGTAAAAGCCGATAAGGTGCTTGTTTTAGATAGGGGCGTCGTGGCGCTTTCGGGCACGCCGAAAGAAGTGTTCGCAAACAAAGCCGCTCTTGACGCGCTGGGGCTTGAACAGCCGCTTGCGGGAATTATCGCCGACGGACTGCGCGAAAGGGGCGTAAATATTCCCGAAAACATAATTACGGAAGAAGAACTTTTGGGGGCGTTATGGAAATAGTAGCGGAAAATCTTACCTTTACTTACAGCCCCAAAACCAAAGGGCTTTCTTTCCGTGCCTTAAACGGTGTAAATTTAACCGTTAAAAGCGGCGAAATTTTCGGCATAATAGGCAAAACGGGCAGCGGTAAATCTACTTTCGTGCAGCATATAAACGGACTTATAAAGGTGCAAAAGGACAGCGGCGCGCTGAAAGTCGGCGAATACGATTTAACCGATAAAAAGTGCGACTATAAGTCGCTTCGCGCCAAAGTCGGTATGATGTTTCAGTACCCCGAACACCAACTTTTCGCGGAGACTGTGGCGGAAGACGTGGCGTTCGCGCTTAAAAATTTCAATAAAGATCTGTCGGCGGAAGAACTTGCCGGACGCGTGCGCCAAGCGGTGGAAATCGTGGGGCTTGACTATAACGAAATAAAAGACAAGTCGCCCTTCGATTTATCGGGCGGGCAAAAGCGCCGCGTCGCGATAGCGGGCGTAATCGTGGCAAAACCCGAAATTCTGGTTTTGGACGAACCCGCCGCGGGGCTTGATCCCAAGGGCAAGCGGGAGTTTTTGGAACTTCTGTTAAAACTTCATAAGGACTTCGTAAAAACGATAATAATAGTTTCGCACGATATGAATTTAGTCGCCGAGTATTGCGCCCGCGCGGCGGTGTTTGCGGGCGGAAAAATAATAGCGACGGGTACGCCGAAAGAGATTTTTTCGGACGGCAAAGTTTTAGCGGAAAGCGGGCTGGACTTGCCGCTTACCGCGTCCTTAACCGAAAAACTTAAAAGTAAAGGCGTAGATATCGACAGCGACCTTACGGTAAAAGATTTTACCGAAAAACTTATATACGCGCTTAAAAACGGGGGAAGGCAAGATGAAAGACGTTTCTTTCGGCAGTTATTTCCCCGCAGACTCTTTCGTGCATAAAATGGACGCGCGGGCAAAAATTCTTATCGCCATCGCCTATATGGTGGCGGTGTTTTTGGTTTCCGCCTTTCACTTTTTGGGGTTTGCCGCCTGTTTGTCGTTCGTAATTCTTACGACGGCGGTTTCGAGAGTGCCCTTTTTCAGGGTGTTAAAAAGCGTAAGAACCATTATCTTTTTCGTCGTGTTCTCGGCGATACTGCAACTGTTTTTCAATAGTAAAGGCACGGTAGTGTTCTGGGTTATAACCGACGTGGGGCTACTTAACGCCGCGTTTATAATAGCGCGCATTATGCTTATAGTTCTCGGTGCGTCGCTACTCACTTTAACGACCAGTCCCGTGGAACTTGCCGACGGCATAGAAGGGCTGTTGTATCCCTTAAAATGGATAAAATTCCCCGTGCACGAATTTGCGCTTATTATGAGTATCGCCCTGCGCTTTATTCCTACGCTTATTGACGAAACGGACAGAATTATAAAGGCGCAGAAAGCCCGCGGCGCGGACTTTGAAAGCGGCAATATCTTTAAGCGTGCCAAAGCGCTTATCCCCGTGCTTATACCTCTTTTAATCAGTTCTTTCCGCCGTGCGGACGAACTTGCGGACGCAATGGACAGCCGTTGCTACGCGGGCAGCAAAAACCGCACCAAATACAAAAAAATGCGGCTATCCTTCCGCGATTTAATGGGCGTTTTGGCGGTAGCGGGGCTTATAGTCGGCATAGTGTTCTTAAACAAATTTTACGCAATCAACACTCTTGCGCAAATAGCGGGGGCGTTATGAGTACGCGGATAAAACTTACATTATCTTACGACGGCACGGACTTTTGCGGCTGGCAGAAACAGAAAACCGGCGTTTCCGTTCAGGGGTTAATTGAAGACGCCGTTTTTTCCATAACGGGCGAAAGGGTATCCGTTATCGGCAGCGGCAGAACGGACGCGGGTGTGCACGCAAAAGGGCAGGTGGCGCATTTCGACACAAACTCCGCCGTTCCGCCGGAAAAGTTTTATAAAGCGCTTAACACGGTTCTGCCAAGCGGCGTAAAGGCGCTAAAAAGCGAAAAGGTTTCGGATAAATTCAACGCGAACAGAACGGCGAAACGCAAAACATACGAATACAGCCTTTATTCGTCGGATACCGAACAGCCCTTAAAAGAACGGTACGCGGCGCGCGTTTACGGCGTGATAGATATAGAAAAAATGCGTTCGGCGGCGAAGATTTTAGTGGGCGAACACGATTTCAAGGCGTTTTCGGCGACGGGTAGTAGCGTAAAAACGACCGTTCGCACCGTTTACGGCGTTTCGGTGGAAAAATCGGGCGAAGATATAAAGATAAAAGTCTGCGGAAACGGTTTTTTATACAATATGGTTCGCATTATTGCGGGCGCGCTGTTAAAAGCGGGCAAAGGCGAACTTTCGGAAAGCGAAATTGTAAAAGCGCTAGAAACGGGGGACAGAACGCTGCTTGCGGAAACCCTTCCCGCAAAGGGACTGTGTTTATTAAAGGTGGAATACGAATAATGACGGAAAAAGAAAAAATGCAAGCAGGCGAACTGTATTTGCCGAACGACGAAGATATTGCAGAGGAACAAAAAGCCTGTCTTGAAAAATTATATGATTATAACGCCACACGTCCGTCGGAGACGAAAAAACGCGAAAGGCTTTTAAAAGAGATGTTTGCGGAAATAGGCAAAGGCTGTTATATAGAGCCGCCGTTTCACGCAAATTTCGGCGGCAAACATTGCCGTTTCGGCAAAAACGTGTACGCAAATTTTAATCTTACGTTAGTTGACGACGGAGAAATTTTTGTCGGCGATAACGTAATGTTCGCGCCAAGCGTTATAGTGGCAACGGCAAGCCATCCGTTAAGCGGAGAACTTCGCGCAAAGGGCTATCAGTACAATAAGCCCGTAAAAATAGGCAAAAACTGCTGGATAGGTTCAGGCGCGATTGTTTTGCCCGGTGTTTCTATCGGTGAAAATACGGTTATCGGCGCGGGAAGCGTTGTTAATAAAGATATACCCGCAAACGTCGTTGCCGTTGGCAACCCGTGCAAGGTGATAAGAGAGATTTCCGAAAGAGACGCGGGATATTTAAAAAAATAGAAATTATTTAAGGAGATACGCCAAATTATTGACAAAATCCGCACAGGAGTTTATAATTTTTTACGAAAAAACAAAAAGGAGTTTTTATTATGTCGGAAAACAAAGAATTACGGGCTAAAGCAAGACAGCATCTTGGCGGCGGGATATTCCAGAACTTATGGCTTATGACTTTGGTCGTCGTGTTGATATACGACGCGATTATCGGCGTGGCGAACTATATCGTTATCGGCGGAATTTTGCTTTCGGGGCTTATGGAATACGGGCTTTGCAGGGTTTTGGTAAACAACGCGCGGGGAAAAGAAATGAACGTCGCCGCGCTGTTCGACGGGTTTAAGGAAAACGCGGGCAACGCGCTTTTATTAGGGCTCTTAAAGGATATTTTTATTTTCCTTTGGGCGTTGCTTTTAGTTATCCCCGGAATTATAAAATACTATTCGTATTCTATGAGTGCGTTTATTCAGCAGGACGAAAGCAACAAAAAGTGGAGAGACTGTCTTGACAAGAGTATTCAGATGATGGACGGCAAAAAATGGAAACTGTTCTGTCTGGATTTAAGCTTTATCGGCTGGTACATAGTAGGGTTTATTTGTCTTGGCATAGGCATACTGTTCGTTCAGCCGTATCATATGCAGGCGCGCGCGGAGTTCTACGAAGAACTTAAAGGCACAAGCGCCGCGGAACAGGTTGAAATAACGCCTGCCGAATAATTTGTAAAACTAAACGAAAAAAATAACGCCCTGCGGCAAAGTTCTGCCGTAGGGCGTTATCATTGTGGCAAATATTTTTCCGCACACTATATATAGTATTTCGCCCGAAAAGATTGCAAAAAGCGGCGAAAATTTAATAAAAAGCGTTAAAAATGCTTGACTTTTAAGGGGTAAATCATTTAATATAAATAAGCGTTTTGATTTGCACTTTGCGAAACCAGCCCTTTCGCGCCGCGAATTCGTGTAAAACGGCATTAAAAGTAAAATCGTAAACCGTTAAAATTCAAGGAGAAAAATAACTATGAGAACTTATATGGCTCACGAAAGCGACGTGGTCAGAAAGTGGTACGTTGTCGATGCCAGCGGTATGGCGCTCGGCCGCCTTGCTTCCAAGGTGGCGGCGATACTCCGCGGTAAAAACAAGCCCATTTTCACGCCTAACGTCGATACGGGGGACTTCGTTATAATCGTCAACACCGACAAGGTGGTATTGACGGGCAAGAAACTCGAAAAGAAATATTACAGATATCATACGGGACACATCGGCGGACTTAAAGAAATCCAGTACAAAACCTTAATGGCTGAAAAGTCCGACGTTGCCGTGTACGAAGCGGTAAAGGGAATGCTTCCGAAAAACAGCCTTGGCAGAAAGATGATAAAGAAACTCAAAGTGTACAAGGGTGCGGAACACAATCAGGCGGCGCAGAAACCCGAAGCGCTTAACTTAAATTAACGGGGGGAAAGATAAATGGCTAAAACAACCGCTAAAAAGAAATTACAATACTGGGGAACGGGCAGACGTAAAAAGGCTATCGCAAGAGTACGTCTTATTCCCGCGGGCGACGGTGCTATTACCGTCAACGGCAAAACGCTTGACGAATATTTCGGACTTGATACTATGAAATATATCGTTCGTCAACCTTTGGAACTTTTAGAAGTTTCCGCAAAGTACGACGTTATAGTGAACGTTGTCGGCGGCGGCTTTACCGGACAGGCGGGCGCAATCCGTCAGGGTATTTCCCGCGCTTTACTTATTGCGGAAGAAAATTCAAGGGCGGCGTTAAAGAAAGCGGGCTTCTTAACGAGAGATTCCAGAATGAAGGAAAGAAAGAAGTACGGCTTAAAGAAAGCGCGTCGTGCACCGCAGTTCAGCAAGAGATAATTTCGAGAGAAAAGAAAACAAAAAGGCAACGCAAATACGCGTTGTCTTTTTTTATGCGGTGCGCGACGAAAACAGGGGTATCCCCAAAAAGATTTGCAAAGCGAAGATTTTTGGGGAAGAGGAAGAACGCCGCAGAAAGTTTCTGCCGTCGCGTAAAACAAGACGGCAGAAGAAAGGGCGGGGTTCTGACGAGCACCGCAGTTCAGCAAGCGTTAATCGCGAACGAAAACAAAAAGCAAGGTTTTTACGCCTTGCTTTTTTTGTGCGCGACGAGCGCACCGCAATTCTCAAAGAGATAGTTTCGAGAGAAACAAAAAAAAGACAAAGCAAATTTGCTTTGTCTTTTTTTTGTTTATAATTTCGTTCCGCACTTTTTACAGAAATTATCTTCGTGCGAATTGATCGCTTTACAAACGGGGCATTCCTTTTTTAACGGATAACCGCATTTCGAACAGAAAATTTCGTCCTGACTTATAGGATCACCGCAATTAGGACAATTATTTCCCACGGTTTCGTCAATTAAATCAGACGTGTATCCGACGACCACGATCTTAAACCCCAAAGAAGCGATCATAGCGCCGATACTTCCGACGATAGAACAAGGAACGATCAAAATGAACGGCACGATAACCCTTGCCGTAAATCCGTTATCGTCAAAAGCGTCGAAACCTGCCGTTGTAAACAGCACGAAACAGGCAAACGCCCCGACGAAACCGATAATAGCCATAGGCAGCCCTATGGAAAGCAATTTCTTTCTCAGTTTTCTTGCTCGTTCGCTGTTTGCGACGTTTTTCACGTCGGCGTTCAGCGCTTTAATTTCGTCCACCAAATGCGTAAACATAGATATTCCCCCCTATACGGGCGAAAAGGTTTTCGTTATTTTTCCAGATCGGAAATTCCCAAAAACTCCGACAAATGATCCTTTCTGCGGTTTGCAGTCGTAAATATGAACCCTATTATTATATATGAATAAAAACTCAGTATTCGCCACAGAACCATTGCCGAGAAGGCAAGACCTGCAAACTTCACGCCGACGGCAAACAAAAGGTAAAAGGAAAGGTCGGCAGCGCCGGAGTTTCCGGGGGTTGGTATAAACGATACGGAAGCGTAAAGTATTATGGAAAGTTGTATTATTTGCATCCATTCCATAAACCAACCGGCGTTTTCGTTATTATAGCCGAACAGTTTAAGCGTGAAATAGGCGATGGAACATTGCGCGAAAGTTTCGCCGATACCCAAAAGCAAAGTAGAGATAAGCGCAAGCGGGTTTTTGGCGAACCGTTTTATACAGACGGAGTTATGTACTATGGTTTTAAGCGTTTTATACTCGGTCTTTTTGGGATCTTTGATTATTTTCATTTTGCCGCCCAAAGCAGTGCACCATTTAACGAGTTTAGCGCCTATTCGCGGCAGCATAGAGAAGATAAGCACCAGCGCGGGCATTGCGATACAGCCGACAAGCCCGATTATTGCAAGCACGTTGAATATGGGCGGGAAGTTTATTACGAACTCCTGTTCTATATTCAGAATATTCCCGTTAAAGAAGACTAAAGAGACGACGCCTAAACTTACGAACGCAAATTGCGAAAGGAAGAAGGCTATTATGGGCATAGACGCGGCGACGCCGCCGTGAACGCCGTGTTTTGAAAGGTGATAAATTTCAAACGGCTGCCCGCCCACGGCAAGAGGGGTAACGTAGTTATAATAATGTCCTATGATTCCCGTTTCGAAGCAGGTTTTAAAATGCCATTTCCCCGTCTGCGACTTACATATAACCGCAAGTTTTACGCCCTTAAAGAGATAGGATAAACACAGCGATATAACCGCCAAAAAGAAATAGTACCAGGTATTGCCGAATCTACCGATAAGCCCGTCCCAGGAAACTGCTTCCTTGCCTTCTTCCGCATGGAAGAAATCCCTGTAAAACGTATAAGCCAAAACGCCGATAACGAACGCCAGAAAAATCAACGACACCAAGCGTTTGAAAAACTTCTGTCTGCGGTCGATATTTTTATCCTTATCGCTTATGCCGAGAAAGTTCGACATAACTATCTGTTTGCCGATACTGGTCTGTTTTTCTTTTTCCGCTTGCGCCTTAACGGTCTTTTCCGCTTCGGCAACCGCAGCGGAATTATATTCTTCTTCCACGCCGACTATTTTGGGTTCGGCAGTTTCACCGTCTATTTCGATTTTTCTTAAACCTATGGTCTTTTGCTTTTTGGTCATAGTATATAGTATTATATACTACGCCGAAATAATTGTCAACGGAAAAGTTCGTCAAAAAGAAAAAGCCCGTTTTTTGCCAAAACTGCAAAAAACGGGCTTAAATTTTAGCCTTATTAAAGTCAGTTTATTATATTGACGGTTATTTTAGCCGTCTCTTCCGCCGAAATGCGCACGGTGGCGGGGTAAGATCCCGCAGTCTTGATGTTGGGCTGAATAACGATCTTCTTTTTGTCGATTTCTATGCCGAGATCCATAAGTTTTTCGGCAATTTCCTTGTTGGTTATGCTGCCGAAGAATTTGCCCGATTCACCGCTTTTCACCTGTACGGTAAGGGTTAAACCGTCTATTTTTTCACGCAGGGCTTTGTTTTCCTTTAACTGTTCCTGTCTGTGAAATTCCTGCGCGGCTTTTTGCGCTTTGTTTTCGTTAAGCGCGCTGGCGTCGGCTGCCTTTGCCAAGCCGTTCTTTATAAGATAATTCTGCGCGTAGCCCTGTTTGGCGTCTATAATGTCGCCCGCCTTTCCCGAACCTTTTACGTCTTTAAGCAATACTACTTTCATAATTTTTCTCCGTTATTTTTCATTTATATTTTAACGGTAAAACCGAAAATTGTCAAGGCGAAAAGGTATATTTTACGCCTTAAAAGGCGATAATATCGGCATAATCTAAAAAAGGAGAGTGTTATGGTAAAAAACGAATCTATAAGGTGCGACGTTAAAAAGTGCCGCCACAACGTAAAAGGCTGTAATTGCTGTTTGGAAAAGGTGAAAATCACCTGCGGGTGCGACAAAGACACCTGTTGCGGAGACTTTTCGGAAAAGTAATTCCGAAAAGCGGGGTATAAAAGAATTTAAGCCCCCCGCGGGCAAAATAAAAGGGGTTGCTTAATCGCAACCCCTTTTCCCATATATTATTCCGGAAAGTTTATTAAATAGTACGCGTAAATCAGTAAAAACAATCCCCTTACGACTTTTATTTTAACATTGATTTCCCGTTTGTCAAGGGGGTTTTGAAAAATAATTGAAAAATATCCGCCGTTTTTAGAAAAATTAAGTTAAAAATTTAACTTTTAAGCCCCGCCGCGCCGACCATAGAAGTTGACAAAAAGCAAAAGTTATTATATAATATTAAAATCCGATATTATGTAAATTTAAGGAGTATATTATTATGGCAGAAGTTATCCTTACCAAAGAAGGCAAAGAAGAACTGGAAAAAAGACTGGAATATCTTAAACTCGAAAAGAGAAAAGAAATAACCGAACGCATCAAGGTTGCGAGAGAGTTCGGCGACCTTTCCGAAAACGCCGAATACGACGCCGCCAAGAACGAACAGGCTATGATAGAAGGCGAAATTCTCGAAATAGAGAATAAATTAAAATACGCCGTCATCATAAAGGACGAAGGTAAAAACGGCGTAGTGTCCTTGGGCAGCAAAGTAAGTTTTGCCGAAGTGTCTTCGCCCGACGACGTTTCCACTTACGAAATAGTCGGCACGACCGAAGCGGACGTGGAAGCGTTCAGGATTTCCAACGAGTCGCCTATAGGAAACGCGCTTTTGGGCAGAAAGGCGGGCGATAAGGTGTCCGTAGTAGTTCCGTCCGGCATTATGGAAATTATAATCAAAGAAGTCAAATAAAACCCTTTCGGTGTTAAAAATGGAAGAAAATATAATCAGCAGAGAAGAAGATTTAAGCGAAATTCTGCGCGTCAGGCGCGAAAAACTTAACGCGTTAAAGCAGGCGGGTAAAAACCCTTACGAAAAAGTAAAATACGCGCGCACGGCTTTCAGCGCGGATATTAAAGACGCGTTCGAAGAGTATGAAAACAAGGTCGTGGGCGTTGCCGGCAGGCTTATAAGCAAGCGAATTATGGGCAAGGCGTCCTTTGCCGTAATATTAGACGGTAAGGGAACTATTCAGTCTTACCTGTCCATAAACGATTTGGGCGACGAATACACGGCGTTTAAGGACTACGACATAGGCGATATAATCGGGATAACGGGGTTCGTGTTCAAAACCCGCACGGGCGAAGTGTCCGTTCACGCGCAAAGCGTGGAACTTCTGTCCAAATCCCTTTTGCCGCTGCCTGAAAAGTTCCACGGACTTAAGGACGAAGATATGCGGTACAGAAACCGCGAAGTGGATTTAATCGCAAATCCCGAAGTCAAAAAGACCTTTATACTGCGTTCCAAAATCTTAAAGGAAATCCGCGCGTATTTAGACGGGATAGGCTATCTCGAAGTGGATACGCCCGTCTTGCAGCCCCTGGAAATAGGCGCTTCGGCAAGGCCGTTCAAGACTCACCATAACGCGCTGGATATAGATATGTATCTGCGCATAGAGACCGAACTGTACTTAAAACGCCTTATAGTGGGCGGGTTCGACAGGGTGTACGAAGTGGGCAGGATTTTCCGCAACGAAGGTATGGACCGTTCGCACAACCCCGAATTTACCACGGTGGAAATGTATCAGGCGTACAGCGACTATATAGAGATGATGGACGAGATAGAAGATATGTATCGCACGATAGCCGAAAAAGTGTGCGGTACGGCTAAAATTTCCTATCAGGGTACGGAAATAGATTTGGGCGCGAAGTGGGAACGCCTTACTATGGTGGAAGCGGTTAAAAAATACGCGGGCGTGGATTATAACGAGTGGAAGACCGACGAAGACGCGAGAAAAGTCGCGAAAGATAAGGGCGTTGTCGTCGAAGAGGGCGACGCGGCGACCAAAGGGCACGTGTTAATAGCCTTTTTCGACGCGTTCGTGGAAGAAAAACTTATTTCCCCGACCTTTATATACGACTATCCCGTGGAAAACTCGCCGCTGGCGAAGAGAAAACCCGCTAACCCGGCGTTTACCGAAAGGTTCGAATATTTTATCTACGCAAGGGAAATGGGCAACGCCTTTTCCGAACTGAACGATCCTATCGATCAGCGCGAAAGGTTTGAAAAACAGGTTAAAGAAAAACGCGCTAAAGGCGGCAACGACGCTAAAGTGGACGAAGACTTTTTAACGGCGTTAGAATACGGTATGCCCCCGACGGGCGGACTTGGCTTCGGCGTGGACAGGCTGGTTATGCTTTTGACCGACAGCGCGTCGATAAGGGACGTAATTTTGTTCCCGACTATGAAACCGATAAAGAAATAAACCTTGATACCGTATGGATAACAGACTGACAAAAAAAAGATTATCCGATTTTCTCGCGTACGAGTGGATAATAACCATAGTGGCGGCGGCGGTCGCAATCGTTCTTTTGGAAATTCTCTACACGGTGGCGGCGGTGCGCCTTTCCGCGGGGCAGCAGTTCAAATATTATATGGATGCAGGCTTGTACGTTTACGACACTTCCGTTAGCGACTTGTACGGACTTTTGGGCGTAAACTCCGGCGAGAACGGCAAGACTTTCAGTTTTGACGTGCTGTCCGTTGAATCGGAAAATCTCGACTCTTCGTACAACGTTTTGTCCGTGCGCCTTTCGGTGCAGGAAGGGGACGCGATTTTTACTTCGTCAGTCGAAAAGGAAGACGGTTCGGTCAGGGCGAAATCCATAATAGACGGGTTTCCCGTTTACGATATGCAGTCGCTTTTAGGCAGCGCGAAAATCTATCTTAATAAGTTCGTGGTCTCTGGCGGGGATATCTATAACGCCGAAGATTACGACGAAAACAAAATCCGCGCCTATTTCGATACACGGATGAAGGGAGATAACCGTTTCAGAACGGAAGAAGAAAAGGAAGAAGGGCGGAAAAACGAGATAGGGCGCATCAAAAAACTTGCGAAAGAAGTGCAGGATTTTGAAACGCTTATGACGATAGGCGAAGAAAAGGGGCTGTTTTATAAATATATCAAGTACGAACAGGCGTCAGGCGGGGAGATAAGCGACGGTAATTACGGCGCGGCGTACGAGAAAGAACTTTCAAAGGGCGAACTTATCTACGGCTTGAATATGAACGCCTTTACGGGCGGGGAAAGAACGGTTTCCGACTATCTTAAACTGTCGGGCGGCACGGCGGAAGGCGTGGTGCTTGTCTTGTTTAATTTTTCGTCCTATCAGTACGACCTGCAATTCGAGTGTATATCGTTCGTAAACACTTTGGCAAGGGAATTCAGTAATTTTTTGGGATAAACTTTAAGGATAAAAATGAAAGGTAAATTTATCACTTTCGAAGGCTGCGAAGGGGTTGGCAAATCCCGTCAGATTTCGCTTTTGGAAGATTATCTTAAAGACAACGGCATAAAGTATTATTTCACGCGCGAACCGGGGGGGACGGATATCTCCGAACAGATACGCGCGATAATTTTAGACGGCAAAAACACCGCAATGACCGACGAGTGCGAAGCGCTTTTATACGCTGCGGCACGCGTTCAACTTATAAAGCGGGAAATAGAACCGCGGCTAAATAACGGCGAACTGGTGTTCTGCGACAGATTCGTGGATTCTTCGCTTGCCTATCAGGGCAAAGCGCGCGGGCTTGGCTACGATTTCGTGAAAAGGATAAACGCTTACGCGTTTGAAAACGCAATGCCCGACTTAACGCTGTTTTTAAACCTTTCGCCCAAAGACGCTTTTTTAAGAAAGGGCGGCGCGGACGGTAAGGACAGGTTGGAAGTTTCGGGTATGGAATTCCACGAAAAGGTTTACGCGGGGTATCTGGAACTTGCGGAAATCTATAAAGAACGGTTTGCGGTGATAGACGCGTCTGGCAGTAAAGCCCAAACGCACGGCAAAATAATCGCCGTGCTTAAAGCAAGGGGTATTATCTGATTATCCGAAGGAAAAAGTTATGGTGGATTTGTTTTCACTTATAAAAGACACGCGTGCGTATAAGACCGTTCTTGCGGATAAAACCGCGGGCAGGCTTTCACACGCTTATCTTATTATTTCTTCGGACGGAGACAACGCGGGCGAATACCTTAAAATCTTCGCCAAACTCATAATGACGGGCTTTGCGGACGCACGGGCGGACAAACTGATAGACGATGGCTACCACCCCGACGTTCTGTCTTTCCCAAAAAACGGCGAAGCCGTCTTAAAAGAAGACGTTGCTAAAATCATAGAAGAGAGTTTTTTAAAGCCCGTGGAAAGCGATAAAAAACTTTTTCTTATAACCTGCGGGGAATCGATGAACGCGACTTCGCAGAATAAACTACTTAAAACTCTGGAAGAACCGCCTGAAAACGTGCATATTCTAATACACGCAACGACGGAATATCCGCTTCTTGCCACTATTAAGTCAAGGGTGAAAAAACTCGTTATTCCGCCCTATTCCGCGGAACGACTGATTGACGCGTTAAAAGAAGACTGCCCCGATACAAAGCGGCTTGAAAACGCGGTGTATTGCAGCGACGGTACGGTGGCGGGCGCGCTTACTTTATACGGCGACGAGGATCTGCCCGAAACGGTTGACGCGGCGGCGGATACTTTCTGCAATATGAAAACAAGCCGCGAAGTGCTGGAATTTTCCGACAGGATTATGCGGCTAAAAGGCGGGGTGAAAGAGTTTCTTTCAGTAATGGAACTTATCTGCCGCGACCTTACGGTTTATACAAACGGCGGAGATACGGTAAAAAACGGAGCGCTGCTTGCGCGGGTTAAAGACGCGGAAGGTTTTAACGCGGGCGCGCTTATTTACATAGCGGACAAATTAGCGGATGCGAAAAGGCGGCTTGCCGCAAACGGAAACCCGCAGGCGGTTTTGGAAAGATTTCTGTTCGCGTTTTTGGAGGGCAAACATAAATGGCGGAAGTTATAGGCGTAAAATTTAAAAACACGGCGAAGATATATTATTTTTCGCCCCTTAAAGGGGTAAAGGAATACCCCGACAAAGCGGGCGTTATAGTGGAAACGGCAAAGGGATTAGAATACGGCACGGTAGTGTTCGGGTTAAAGACGGTTGCGGACGAAACGATAACCCACCCGTTAAAACCCATAGTACGGCTTGCGACGGCGGAAGACGAAAAGAAAGTCAACGAAAACAACGAAAAAATTCCCGAAGCAATGGAAAAGGCGCGGGAGAAAATCGCGGAACTTAATCTCGATATGAAACTTATCGGCGCGGAATACGCTTTCGACGGCAAAAAACTGACCTTTTACTTTTCCGCGGAAGACAGGGTGGATTTCAGAGAGTTGGTAAAAAGTCTCGCGTCGTTTTTCAAGGTGAGAATAGAACTGCGGCAGGTGGGCATAAGGGACGAAACCAAGATTTTAGGCGGCATAGCGCCGTGCGGAAGAACCTGCTGCTGCGCGGGCGCGATGAGTGATTTCGCCAAGGTGTCTATAAAGATGGCTAAAAATCAGGGGCTGCACCTTAATCCGTCCAAGATAAGCGGGCTTTGCGGCAGGCTTATGTGCTGTTTGGAATATGAAAACGACTATTACGAAAAGGCGTGCAAATTAGTACCCAAAGTCGGCGGAACGGTTAAAACGCCAGACGGGGAAGGCATAGTCGTTTCCAACGATATGCTTAAAATGATTTCCAAAGTGAAAATTTCAAAGCCCGACGGCAGCGAAGTGTATAAAGATTTCGCCGTAAAAGAGTTGGAATTCCAGCGCAAAAACTGCGCCGACTGCACAGCGAACGCCGCG
>JAFZYZ010000035.1 GCA_017615975.1 Clostridia bacterium
AAATTGTCAAGAATTTTCAGCACTAAATAATATAATATTTAGTAATGCTTTTAGCGCTTAAAACGCGCAAAACCAAATAGCGGGACTTGCGCCGCTTCGCTAAAAACGAAATCACCGGCAAAAGCAATCCGTGCTTTTGCCGGTGATTGAAGTAAAAGGGTTGTGCCTTGCGCTGGTGCCGAAGGCGGGACTTGAACCCGCACGGTATCGCTACCACCGGATTTTGAGTCCGGCGCGTCTGCCAATTTCACCACTTCGGCGTTTTTATTTGTCTTTTTACGGAAATTATCTGTATTTTTACTCGGTTTTGTGCTACAATTATTATAAATACTTTTGTTTTCTCTTTCCGCTTGCTATATAATACCACACTTTTTATGTTTGCGCAAGCGGATTTAGGGGGGTTATGGAAAAATTAGTGCTTATAGACGGCAACAGTTTAATAAACCGCGCGTTCTACGCAATGCCGCTTTTAACCACCAGAGACGGCGTGTATACCAACGGCGTTTTCGGCTTTTTAACTATGTTCATAAAAACTTTGTCGGAAATTAAACCGGATTACGCCGCCGTTGCTTTCGACTTAAAAGCACCGACCTTCCGTCATAAAATGTACGAAGGCTACAAGGGCACGCGCAAGCCTATGCCCGAAGAACTCCGTCCGCAAATACCACTCCTTAAAGAGGTGCTTACCCTTATGAATATCCGTATCGTGGAAAAACAGGGGTTCGAGGCGGACGATATTATCGGCACGCTTGCAAAGTCCTACGACGTGCCGACCGTAATAATCACGGGCGACAGAGACGCGTTCCAACTCGTCGATAATACTACCGAAGTGCATTTCACCCGCCGCGGTATAACCGACGTGGACGTTTTGACGCTTGATAATTTTAAGGATAAAACGGGACTTTTCCCAAAACAGATAATCGACTTAAAAGCGCTTATGGGCGACGCTTCGGATAACATTCCCGGGGTGACGGGTATAGGGGAAAAGACTGCAAAGGCGCTTATTGAAAAATACGGTTCTTTAAGCGGGGTGTACGAAAATCTCGGCGACGTAGGCGGAAAATTGCAAGAAAAACTCGCCGCTGAAAAAGACACCGCCCGCCTTTCCTACGACCTTGCGACCATCGACACGGATTGCGACTTGCAACTAACGCTTGAAGATATGCGCGTGCCGAAGACCTTTTCGCAGGAAGTAAAGACCAAGTTCGTCGCGCTGGAATTCAAGTCCTTATACTCTAAAGCGGAACTTTTTGAACCTGCCGACAGCACGCCGCAAAAAACGGAAAAGTTTGCGCCCGAAATTTGCGTTGCCGAAACGCCAACCCTTCCCGAATTTATAAGCAAAACGGAAAAAATAGCCGTATGCGTTTTAAAAACGGCGGTAAATATTTCGGACGGAAAGGCAGAATGCGTTTATAATATAAACGAAACGCTGCTGGGCGACGGATTTTCCCTTTCGGCGGTAATAAACGGATTAAAAGATTTATTCTGCGGAAAAACGCCGCTTATAGCGTTTGACAAAAAGGAATTAAGGCACTTGCTTTGCGGCTACGGTATAGATCTTACCGCACCTTGCGACGACGTTTCCATAATGAAATACCTTGCCGACTTTACGGGCAGGGCGGAAACCGTTTCCGAAGTGATAGAAGAATACGGCTACGACTTAAAAGCCCCCGCAAGCGCGATTTTTGCGATAAGCGAAAAACTGTCCGAGAAACTTAAAACCGAAGACGTCGCTAAACTCTATGCCGAAGTGGAACTGCCGCTATCCGACGTGCTGTATGCAATGGAAAATTCCGGCTTTAAGGTGGACTTTGCCGCACTTAACCGAACGGGCGAACGGTACGGTAAACTCGCCGCCGAGTACGAAAAGCAAATCCGCGACCTTGCGGGCGACGAGACGCTGAACGTAAACTCTCCGAAGCAACTCGGCGAGATATTATTCGACAAACTTAAAATAGGCAAGGGCAAAAAGACCAAGACGGGCTATTCCACGGGCGCGGACGTTTTAGAGGCGTTAGAGAACGCGCACCCTATCGTGCCGCTTATCCTAAATTACAGAAAGATACAGAAACTTAATTCCACTTACGTTGAAGGATTCAAGCCGCTTATCGACCGCAAGACGGGGCTTATACACACTTCGTTTAACCAGACGACGACGGCGACGGGCAGACTTTCTTCCAAAGAACCGAATTTACAGAATATCCCCGTGCGGGACGAAGAGGGGCGGGAATTGCGCAAGTTCTTCGTGCCGAAATCGGAAGACAGAATTTTAATAAGCGCCGACTATTCGCAGATAGAGTTGCGACTACTCGCGGCGTTCTCCGGCTGCAAAGCGTTAATAGACGCGTTTAATTCGGACAAAGATATTCACGCGGCGACCGCGGCAAAGGTATTCGGCGTAAAATCAGACGAAGTTTCTCGGGAAATGCGAACGAGTGCAAAGGCTGTAAACTTCGGGATAATTTACGGCATAAGCGAATTCGGGCTTGCCAAAAACCTTAAAATTTCGCCCTACAAAGCAAAGGGCTATATAGACGCGTACTTTAAAGAGTACCCCGAAGTCAAAGAATATATGAACAAAAACGTGCAGTTTGCAAAACAGACGGGCTACTCTATAACGATGCTGGGGCGCAGACGCTATATCCGCGAAATACACTCGCCGAACTTCGCCCTGCGCAGTTTCGGTGAACGCGCCGCGATGAATATGCCCCTGCAAGGTTCGTCCGCAGACATAATAAAACTCGCGATGCTTGGCGTTTACAACAGGTTAAAGAAAGAAAACTTAAAATCCGAACTCGTTTTACAGATACACGACGAACTTATAATCGACGCTTTTGTTTCGGAAGAAAAAGAAGTGCGTAAAATTCTCGTCGAAGAGATGGAGAACGCGGCGAAACTTGCCGTACCGCTAACCGTATCGGTAGGCGGCGGCAAAACGTGGTTCGAAGCGAAATAACAAAACGAAGCAGTTAATAAACACACTTTTAAGGATAACGGTAAAAACTTATGATAATAGGTTTAACGGGCGGGATAGGCAGCGGAAAATCTTCCGCGCTTGACGCCTTAAAGAAAAACGGATACGAAACGATAAGTTGCGACGAGATAACCGCCGGACTGTACCGCCGCCACCGCACGCTTAAAGCCCTGCGGAAAGAGTTTCCGTCCGCAATAAAAGGCAAACTGTTCCTTAAAGCCGATAAAAAAGAAATTTCGCGCATAGTTTTTTCCGATAAGGACAAGTACGCGTTTTTAACCGAGTACTTAACGGAAGAAACTTTCAAAAAAGCAATGGCGCGGGCAAAAAAACTGAAAGGCACGGTGATTGTCGAAGTACCGCTTTTATTCGAAAACGATCTGCAAGACGCTTTCGACAAAGTAATCGTTATCACCCGTGAAAAGGCGGCGCGCATAAACGCGGTAAAAGCGCGTTCTAATCTATCGGAACAAGAGATTGCGGCGCGCATAAACGCGCAATTCGATTACGATAAAAAAGACCTTTCCGCGTTTACGGTAATAAAAAACGACGGCGAGATGTCCGATCTTGCCGCCGCCGTTATAAAAGCCGTTAAGGAATTTTAAATTTTTTATTTTTTCAGTTCGTAAAACTTGTGCGTTTTGCTTTCTTCCGTGAAAGCAAATCCAAGTTTTAATATCAATTTTTCAGAGCGGGCGTTTTCCTTAAAATGCCTGCTTTTGATTTTTCTAAATCCCGCTTGAAAGGCATATTCTATCGCCGCTTTTACGCTTTCAAACGCATACCCTTTGCCTTGATAGTCGGTAAAAAACCTGAACCCTATTTCCGCTTCCCTAAAATATCCGAAATTATAAAACACTATTTCGCCTATCATTTTGCCGCTTAATCTTACCGCAAGCGAATATTCTTCTCTTTTGCTTTTAAGCGTCTGCATAAAGTTAAAAAAGTAATCGCCGTCGGGCGTGTTGTCGCCCAAATCCGTATGGTAGTCGTACCCGTAAAACTCGTTTACCTTATCGTCGCGATATAGCGCGGCGTAAACGTCTTTATCATCTTCAAAAATATCGGTAATTTCAAGCCGCGCGGTCTCAATTTTTACGGGCGAAGTTATAAGCGAAAACGCCGAACTTGCCGTTATATAATATTTCGGCTTTATTTCCGACGGGTGATACTGCGTTTTGGAAACGCGTAAGCCCAAATCTCCGCAATCTTCTTCTCGGTTGATAAATTTTACGCCGCCTACGGCAAACGCTTTTGCAAACTCCTGCGCGGTGGTAGGATACACCCCGCCGTACTCTTTAAGCCCTTTTTCTATATGAACGAACAGCATATCTCCGACAGTTTCACCCACGGAAAAAGATACTATTCCCCCCCCTACGGTGATAAGGATTCCGAACTGCCCTAAGTTTTCCATATTATCCAAAAGCCCGTAAACGCGCGCTTCTTCGTCCTTTGCAAGCCCGCCCAAATCGTTCTCTTTTTCGTACTCTTTCAGAAAGTCTTTTATTCGCGGAACGTCCGTTTCCGTTATAAAACTCACCTTATAGTCCGGATAGAGTTTTTTGAATTTATTGACGTGATTTCTCTGCCCCGAAAGTTTCTTGCCCGCGTAAGTTTTAAACTGTTCCGCGGGATAAATATAATCGCTCCAGTCTCGTAAGTAATTTATCTTTGCGCACGCGTACCTTTCGGAAAGTTCTTGCGCCTGCTTTTCTGTCAAACAGCGGAAAATAATATCAGTACCCGTTTTAGCGCAATATTCTTCTACCGCCGAAATTGCGCCGTTCACGTCCTTGCCCATAGGATAATAGAAGGTCGTGCTGCCGCCGTAAGTTTCGCGCAGAATAAGCGTGTCGCCAACTATCGCGCACTTTATGTCGAACTCGTCGCCCCACATAAACCGCGCGCCAAGCGTTAAATCGTTAAAAACTCCGCCGTATCGAGAAAAAAACGGGCGGAGTATGTCCATATTCTTGTCGGGTTTAGTAAAAGTTATCATAAGTAAAATATTTTTCCGCCCCGCGAAAAACTCGGGGCGGAAAATTTATAAAGAATTATTTTTCGGGTTGTTCTTTTTCCACGACGGCTTTAAGACTTGCCAAAAGCCCCGTAACGTTCTGTATCTCGCTCGGCACGATTATCTTCGTGGATTGTCCGTCCGCCATAACCTTTAACGCGTCGTAGCCTTTAAGCGTAAGGTACGCGGCGTTCGGATTAGCGTCGTTTATCATCTTGATTGCGGTCGCCGTACCTTCCGCCTCGGCAATAACCGCCGCCTTCTTCGCTTCCGCACGCAAAATCATCGCTTCCTTTTCGCCTTCCGCAACGAGAATGTTGCTACGCTTTTCGCCTTCGGCTTTCAATATCGCTTCACGGCGTTCACGTTCGGCACGCATCTGCTTTTCCATCGCTTGCTGAATATCTCTCGGCGGCAAAATGTTTTTAAGTTCCACACGGTTTATTTTAATGCCCCAGGGGTCTGTCGCTTCGTCAAGAATTATGCGCATCTTGCTGTTTACCGTATCTCTCGAAGTAAGCGTGCCGTCAAGTTCGAGTTCGCCGACGAGATTACGCAGCGTCGTCGCCGTAAGATTTTCTATCGCCTTCATCGGGTTCTCCACGCCGTAAGTGAACAGTTTTGCGTCGGTTACCTGATAATACACAACCGTGTCTATCTGCATAGTAACGTTATCTTTGGTGATAACGGGCTGCGGTGCAAAATCCGCCACCTGTTCTTTTAACGAAATGCGCCCGCCCACGCTTTTATCGATAAACGGGATTATAAAATGGATACCCGTATTCAAAAGACGGTGAAACTTACCTAGCCTTTCGACGACTACCGCCGTGGACTGACGGACGATTTTGATTGAAGCGATAAGTATTATAAACACCACTATCGCAAGTACTATTAAAACTACAAGAGTTGGCGACATAATTATTTCTCCTTTACTATATATTTATTTCCTTCTATTCTTTCAACGACGACGATTTTGCCCGCGGGAATCTCTGCGCTTTCCTCTTCGGTTATCGCCGTCCAAACGACGCCGTTCACCTTTATAGTCCCCGCCTTGTTAAACCCGATATCGGACAGCAGAATAAACTCTTTCCCTATAACCGAATCGGCGTTGGTCTTAACGTCGCCCTTATTGAGTTTTGCCATAACCAAACGGCGGAAACACAGCATCAACGCGAACGACACCGCTATAAACGCGGGCAGGTGGAAGTACCAGTCAAGCCCAACCCCCGCAAGCACCATAGCGACTACTCCGCCGCCCGCAAACCATACGGACACCATTTCGGTAGTCATAAATTCTATAACGAGTGCCGCCGCCGTAATTCCCAGCCAGATATACACCCACATATTATTTTCCCCCTATACGTTATATGCCTTTTCGTTGCAAAATATCAGAAAGTCCTCATATCAAACCCGTCAAGCAGGTTCTCTTTATAAACGTGCGAATCATTCCCGTACTGAAATATCCGCGGTAAAATCCCTTCGCCCTCGTCTTCTATGTGGAACGCCGTCACCGCACTCGTTCCTATATGCTGGAAACGGGTACAGAACAGGGGGTACGGAATATTTAAAAGACAACTCGTAAAAATCATTGAAAAGCCGCCGTGCGCAAACAACGCAACTCTGTCGTAAACGTGTTTAACGGCGTTATACGCGCCCGTTTTTTCGTCAAAACGGTAGCCGAGATTTTCCATAAACTCAATAACCGCTTTCTTTACGCGCAGAGTACCGCTTTTATATTTGGTATTTTTAAACAGCGGACTGTCGTACCACTTATCGCCGAGTTTTTTCACTTCTTCGGAATTGAAATTTTTAAGCGTCTTTCTATCCCAAAAACACCAGCCCGGATTTCCGTTTTCCATAGTAAGCGTAAACTCTTCGCCCGCCAGATCTTCTCTGGCAAAATCCACGCCTTCGACGGTAAGGTTAAGCCTTTTTGCGGTGATTTCCGCCGTTTCCGTCGCCCTGCCGAGAGTGGACGCGTAAATCTTATTAAGCCCTAAAAGCGAAAACCGTTCTGCAAGCGCTACCGCCTGCTTTTTGCCGTATTCGGTAAGGCAATCTTTTTGATAATCCGGATATCCGTGTCTAACAAAAAACAGCCACATAAGTTTTTATCCTTATCTACGCAAACTCCGATAGTTAAAACTGTTTGTTTTTAAGCGTTTCCACCATTTCGGAAAGCCTGTCCAAATCGTCGCGCGTGTAGTAATCTATATATATTCTGCCCTTATTGTCGTTGCCGATGGCGTTGACTTTCGTGCCGAATACTCTCTGCATATCGCCGATAAGTTCTTTAAGTTCGGCGGAAAGGGGCGCTTTCGCTTTCTTCTTTTTCTCTTCGGGCGGCAGGAAATAATCCTTAACCATTTTTTCGGTCGCCCTGACGGACAGCCCGCCCTTTATCACCGCGCGCGCCATCTTCTTCTGGTCAATAGCGGGAACGGAAACGAGCGTTCTGGCGTGCCCTGCGGACAGTTCGCCGCTTTTTACCATTTCCAGCACTTCTTCCTGCAAGTTCAAAAGCCTTAAAGTGTTGGCGATAGCGGGGCGGGATTTGCCGATACGGTCGGCAAGTTCTTCCTGCGACAGATGATAGTCGTCCATAAGCGAACGCATTGCAGTCGCCGCTTCTATCGGGTTTAAGTCTTCACGCTGTAAGTTTTCGATAAGCGAAATCTCTTTTATCTGACGTTCGTCGTAGTTCTTAACGATTACGGGAACTTTATCAAGCCCCGCGATTTTCGACGCGCGGAAACGGCGTTCGCCCGCGATTATCATATAGCGGTCGCCGGTTTTATTGACGATTATCGGCATTATAACGCCGTGCTTCTTTATAGACGCCGCGAGTTCGTTCAGCGCGTCCTGATCAAACGCCTTTCTCGGCTGATTCGGGTTTGCGAATATATCCGAAACGGATATTTCGGAAACAGTCTTCGCGTCTTCCTTCTCTTCAAAAAGCAAACTCTTGCCGTAATCCTCTTCCGTCTCCGAAAAGAGTGCCGAAAGTCCTTTTCCTAATCCCCTATTAGGTTTCATTTTCATCTCTCCGTAAAAATTATGTTAAAACCCCTGTGGGTTTTACGCCTGTTTTGTCGCCGATTTTGCCTTTTTCGGCTGGCGGGTTAAAAACTCTTCGGTGAACGCCAAATACGCCTTTGCCCCCGAACACCTGGTATCGTGCAACATTATCGGAACGCCGTGGCTGGGCGCTTCGGCAAGCCGTATGTTTCTGGGAATAACCGTCTCAAAAACGCTTTTGCCGAAAAACTTTTTTATCTCGTCCGAAATCTGCCGCGAAATTATCGCGCGGTTGTC
>JAFZYZ010000036.1 GCA_017615975.1 Clostridia bacterium
CCTAAAATAACGCCCTGATGAACGAGAGACTTAAACGGTTCGTCAAATTTTAAATAACCCATATCGCGCAACGCTTTGGTTATAAACCTTGCGTAAAGCAGGTGCATACAAGCGTGTTCCGCACCGCCGACGTACTTATCTACGGGCAGCATTTTGTTGATGATATCGGGGTCGAACGGTTCTTTGGCGTTCTTGGAATCTGGGTATCTCAAATAATACCAACTCGAACACACGAAAGTGTCGAGAGTATCGGGATCGCGCTTTGCAGGTCTGCCGCAGACGGGGCAGATGGTATTCATAAACCCTTCGTGTTTGGCAAGCGGAGATTTTCCGTCCGGCTTAAACTCCACGTCGTAGGGCAGTTTTACGGGTAAATCGGAATAGGGAACGGGTACTGCGCCGCAGTGTTCGCAATGAATAACGGGGATAGGTGCGCCCCAGTATCTCTGGCGTGAAACCAGCCAGTCGCGCAATCTGTAATTAGTCTTATGCGCCGCTTTTCCTTCGGCTACTAGTTTGTTTATAATAGCCTTTCTGGCTTCTTCGCTGGTCATACCGTCAAAGCCGGGGCTGTTTATTACTATACCGTCGTCGCAGAAAGGCAGTTCGTCGTCGCAATTTATGCCTTTAATTACACGGGTTATAGGTAAGTCGTATTTTTTAGCGAAAGCGTAGTCTCTTTCGTCGTGCGAAGGCACGCCCATAACCGCGCCCGTGCCGTAAGAGTAAAGAACGTAGTCGGCGGCAAATATGGGCACGGATTTTCCGTTTATCGGGTTAATCGCGTTGTGTCCTATATAGACGCCCGTTTTTTCGCGCGCGGTGGAAAGGCGGTCTATTTCGTTGGTTTTAGAAGTCTCGAAAATATATTCTTCGACCGCTTTTTTCTGCTTTTTGGAAGTGAGTTTTTTAACGAGCGGGTGTTCGGGCGCAAGCACTACGTACGAAACGCCGAACAGAGTGTCCGCACGGGTGGTAAACACCTTGAATTTATCGCCGCTTTCCGCCGTGAACTCTATTTCTCCGCCCGTGGATTTGCCTATCCAGTTCTTTTGCATAAGTTTGGTTTTTTCGGGCCAATCAAGTTCGGATAAGCCTTGTAAAAGTTCTTCGGCGTAATCGGTTATCTTGAAAAACCATTGAGTCAAGTCCTTTTTAACGACGGTTGCGCCGCATCTGTCGCACTTGCCGTCGATAACCTGTTCGTTAGCGAGTACCGTTTTGCAGTCGGGACACCAGTTGACGGGCGCTTCTTTTCTGTAAGCCAGTCCTTTTTCGTATAATTTCAGGAACAGCCATTGCGTCCACTTATAATACTCTTCTGTACAGGTTTTAATTTCGGCGTCCCAGTCGAACATTGCACCCATTTCGCGCAAAGTCTGTTCCATATTAGCGATATTCTGTTCGGTGGAGTCTTTGGGATGTACGCCCGTTTTAATAGCGTAGTTTTCGGCGGGAAGACCGAACGCGTCAAAGCCCATAGGTTGAAAAACTTCAAAGCCTTTCATTTTCTTATAGCGTGCGAAACTGTCGGTAGGGCCGTAGTTGTACCAGTGCCCGAGATGCAGTTTTGCCGCCGAAGGGTACGAAAACATTTCCAGACAGTAATACTTTTTGTCGGTATTGCCGCCGTCGAATTTCGCAAGCCCTGTTTTATCCCAGTAGGCTTGCCATTTTTTCTCAACCTTCTTCATATCCATACAGTAAATTTCCTCCGAAAATACTAGTAAAAAATCAATTAAGATATATTATATATTATAAAAATCCGCAAGTCAAGTATAATGGGGCGCGCTATAGCGCATTATTGAACAAAAAATTGCGTTTTTAAAGGTAATTAACCTTATTAGCGTTTACAAAATCCGTAAAAAATGTTATACTTTTATCGATAAAGATTTTACGGTAAATTTACTTTTCAGATAAAAGGTGGGGTTATGAGAACAGATATATACGAAAATCCGCTTATAACAAGATACGCGTCCGAAGAGATGGCGCAGAACTTTTCTGACGATAAAAAGTTCAGACTTTGGCGCAAGTTATGGATTGCGCTTGCGGAATCTGAACAAGAGTTGGGGATTAATATCACCGACGAACAGATTGCTGACCTTAAAAAATACGCCGAAGATATAAATTACGAAGTAGCCGCTGCGTTTGAAAAGGAAGTTCGGCACGACGTAATGGCGCACGTTAAAGCCTACGGCGAACAGGCGAAAAGTGCGGCGGGCATAATTCATTTGGGCGCTACGAGTTGTTTCGTCGGCGATAATGCGGAAATTATCATAATCGACAACGCTCTCGATATGATTTTGTCGAAACTCGTAAACGTTATCGCTAACCTTAAAAATTTCGCGTTGAAATATAAAGATTTACCGACTTTGGGCTTTACTCATTTCCAGCCCGCGCAACTTACTACGGTAGGCAAGCGCGCCTCTTTATGGCTTCAGGACTTGGTTATGGACTATAACTCTTTAATGGACTTAAAAGAAACGGTAAAACTCCGCGGCGTTAAGGGGACGACCGGCACGCAGGCGAGTTTTATGGAGTTGTTCGATGGCGACGAAGATAAGGTAAAAGAACTTGAAAAACTCGTATTAAAGAAACTCGGCTATAAAAAGGCGTACCCGATAACCGGGCAGACCTATCCCAGAAAATTTGATTATAACGTCTTGTCCGTACTGTCGGGGATTGCGCAAAGCGGGTATAGATTTGCAAACGATATAAGGCTTTTGCAAAGTATGAAAGAAATCGAAGAACCGTTCGAGAAAAATCAGATAGGTTCTTCGGCTATGGCGTACAAGCGTAATCCAATGAGAAGCGAAAGGCTTTGTTCGCTTGCGCGGTTTGTTATGAGCGCGCCTATAAACACGGCGTTTACCGCGTCTACGCAATGGTTTGAAAGGACTTTGGATGATTCGGCAAATAAGCGCATAGTGATAGCGCAGGCGTTTTTAGCCGTTGACGGACTATTAAAACTCTATATGAACGTGTCGGAAAATCTCGTCGTTTACGATAAGGTTATAGATAAACACGTTCGGGCGGAACTGCCGTTTATGGCGACCGAAAATATCATAATGGAAGGCGTCAAAAAGGGCGGGGACAGGCAGAAATTGCACGAACGGATACGCAGGCTTTCAATGAAAGCGGCGGAAAACGTCAAAATAAACGGCGGTGAAAACAATCTGGTTGAACTGATAAGGGAAGACGCGGCTTTCGCAAATCTCAAAGACTGTTTAGAGGACGTTTTAGTACCCGAAAAGTATACGGGGCGTGCAAGTTCGCAGGTAAAAGAGTTTATCGAAACCGAGGTAGAACCGATTTTGGCAAAACACAAGGATAAACTCGGATTAAAAGGCGAAATTTTATTATAAAATCAAGTAAAATAAGATAGCGAGAATATAAAATGGATATTAACGAAAAATCGTATGAACTCGGCAGTAAGCGTTCTGTGATACGCGAACTGTTCGAGTACGGGAAAAAGCGTAAGGCAGAGATAGGCGAAGATAAAGTCTTCGATTTCAGTCTCGGCAATCCCAGCGTAAAACCGCCGAAAAAAGTTAAAGATACGCTTATAAAATTATTGAATTCCGATAATGAGACGGCTTTGCACGGATACACTTCCGCGCAGGGCGATATTGCGACCAGAGGCGCGGTTGCCGACTCGCTTAATAAACTTTACCGCGGCAAAATTTTGCCCGACCTTATATATATGACTTGCGGCGCGGCGGCGTCTTTGACAATTACGTTAAAGGCGCTTTCAAATTGCGGCGACGAGTGTGTGGTTTTCGCGCCCTTTTTTACCGAATACAGGGTATTTATTGAAAATGCGGGCGCAAAAGTCGTCGTTTCTAAACCCGAAGAAAAAACTTTCCAGATAGATTTTGACGATTTGCAGAATAAAATTACCGCTAAAACCAAGGCGGTTATTATAAATTCGCCCAACAATCCCAGCGGGGTTATCTATACAGAAAGCACCATTGAAAGATTAAGTAAAATATTAAATGGCAAGGAAAAGGAATACGGACACGCTATTTATCTTATTTCCGACGAGCCTTATCGCGAACTCGTTTACGGCGAAAAGATAGTGCCGTTCGTAATGAATTACTATCAGAACAGTATAGTTTGTTATTCTTATTCCAAGTCGCTTTCTCTGCCTGGGGAAAGAATAGGTTATATCGCCGTTTCGCCCGAGTGCAAGGGTAGCGGCAAGGTTTTCAACGCCGTCTGCGGTGCAGGCAGGAGTTTAGGGTTCGTGTGTGCGCCGAGTATGTTCCAAAAACTTATAGCGGAGTGCGCCGATCTCACCGTGGACGTTAGCGCGTATAAGGAAAACCGTGATATTCTTTACGAGAATTTAAAGAGTTTCGGCTACGAATGCGTAAATCCGGACGGGGCGTTCTATCTTTTGGTAAAATGTTTCGGAGATAGTGCCGCAACTTTCTGCGAGAAGGCTAAAAAACACGAAATTCTCGTCGTTCCGTGCGACGATTTCGGAATAAGCGGCTACGTCAGGATAGCCTACTGTGTCAAAAAGGAAACGATAGTAAACTCGCTGCCGCACTTCCTTGCGCTTGCCGAAGAATATAAATAAAATTGTGATAAAATAATTCTGCGCCCCGCATAATTTTATGC
>JAFZYZ010000037.1 GCA_017615975.1 Clostridia bacterium
AGTGTCCGAACGCGCCGTGGGGCAGGAAATTTTAAAGAGTTTAAGCCCGACAGAACAAGTTATCAAAATCGTAAACGAAGAACTTATCGCTTTAATGGGCGCAACCAACGCCAAACTTGCGGTTTCGGACAATCCGCCGACCGTTATAATGATGGCGGGGCTACAGGGCGCGGGCAAAACCACGCTTGTAGGGAAGTTGGGGCTTTACCTTAAAAAACAGGGCAAAAAACCGCTACTCGTCGCGTGCGACGTGTATCGTCCCGCGGCTATAAACCAACTTAAAGTGGTGGGCGAAAAGGCGGGCTGCACCGTATTCGAAAAGGGGCAGGGAAATCCCGTTAAAATCGCCAAGGAAGGCGTATCTTACGCCAAATCCTACGGCTACGATACGGTTATAATAGACACGGCGGGCAGACTTCAGATAGACGACGCGCTTATGCGCGAACTTGAAGATATTAAGCGCGAGGTAAATCCCGCGGAAATACTTCTCGTTATAGACGCTATGACGGGGCAAGTCGCTGTGGAAGTTGCGGACACCTTTAACCGCCGTCTTGAAATTTCGGGCTTGGTTTTAACAAAACTTGACGGCGACACCCGCGGCGGCGCAACTCTTTCGGCGAAAGCGATTACCGGCAAGCCCATAAAATTCTGTTCGGTGGGCGAAAAACTCGGCGATTTAGAACCCTTCTATCCCGACCGTATGGCAAACCGCATCCTTGGGATGGGCGACGTTTTAACGCTTATCGAAAAGGCGCAGGAAGCGATAACCGAAGAAGACGCCAAAAAGATGGAGAAAAAGATAAAGGAAAATTCCTTTACTTTGGACGACTATCTTACGCAGTTCGAGACTATGAAAAAGATGGGCGGCATAAAAGACGTTCTGTCTATGATGCCTAATATGGGTATGGGCGGCAAATTCAAAATAAGGGAAGAAGATATAGACGAGAAGAAGATGCTTTCTATGAAAGCGGTAATTCAATCTATGACCAAAAAAGAACGGCAGAACCCGAACGTTATAAACTCGTCCAGAAAGCAGCGTATAGCAAAGGGCAGCGGTACTAGCGTGCAGGAAGTTAACAGGGTTTTAAAGCAGTTCGAACAGACTAAACAACTGATGAAACAGATGAAAAATAAAGCGTTCAAATTTTAACGCGAAAGGAGATATATTATGGCAGTAAAAATGAGATTGACAAGAATGGGCGACAAAAAATCCCCCTTCTACCGTATCGTAATTACGGACAGCAGAACCGCGCGCGACGGCGCTTACGTGGACAAAGTGGGGCACTACAACCCTATCTCTAATCCCGCGGAAGTCGTTATCGACAAGGAAAAGGCACTCGACTGGTTGAAAAAAGGCGTTCAGCCCACGGCAACCGTTAAAAACCTTCTTATCAACGAAGGCGTTATCGAAAAGCCCGCTAAACTTTCCCCGTCCAAGACCAAGGTTCGCAAATCCAAGAAATAAGCGAAGGGGTAAGGTCTTATGATAGAACTTATTAAATTCGTCGTCGGAACTTTCGCCGAAAATAAAGACGCCGTAATCTACGACGTTAACGACGACGGGAAAACGGTAAACGTTTCCATTACGCTTGATTCCGCGGATATGGGCAAAGTTATCGGCAGACAGGGGAAAATCGCCAAGGCGCTTCGCACCCTCGTCAAAGCGGGTTCTTTGAAAGAGAACAAAAAGTACAATATAGAAATCAGAGAAAAGGACGCGGAATAATTTTTTTCGCGCCCTGCGGCTGCGTTTTTTAAGCGCTGCGGAGACAATTTCCGTGGAAGATACTTTCAAAATCGGTCTTATAGTTAAGCCGCACGGCGTTCGCGGGGAATTAAAGGTTATGCCTTTATCGGACGGCGCGCGGTTTAAAAGACTTAAAAGCGTTATAATCGACGGCAAAAACTACGGCGTAAGCGGCACGAAAGTCGCGGCGGACGCCGTGTATTTGTCTTTAATCGGTATTCCTGACAGAAATACCGCGGAACTCTTCCGCGGTAAGTTTCTGCGTATAAAAAGGGAAGACGCCGAACCTTTGGAAGAAAATTCCTACTATATAGCGGATATTATCGGCTGCAAGGTATATACCGAAACGGGCAAGTTTATCTGCACCGTACGGGAAGTTATTTCCGCGAAGACGGACGTGTTCGTGGGCGAGACGGAGGATAAAAAGACCGTCCGTTTCCCCTTTTTAAAAGACGCGCTTTATAGCGTTGACACAGCCGCTAAAACCATTACCGTAAAAGAAAAACGTTTCGGGGAGATAAGCCTTTATGAGAATTGATATTTTAACGCTGTTTCCCGAAATGTTTACCCCACTTACGACGAGTATAATCGGGCGGGCGGTAAACGGCGGCAAAGCGGAAATTGTTATAACCGATATACGCGACTATACCCTTGACAAGCATAAAAAGTGCGACGACACGCCTTTCGGCGGCGGCGCGGGTATGGTGATGACGGCGCAGCCCATCGCATCCGCGATAGAAGCAGTCGATCCCGAACACAAGGCGAAACGCATTTATCTTTCGCCTAAAGGCAGAACTTTTAATCAGTCGGTTGTGAAAGAGTACGCCGCGCTTGACAGAATTCTGCTTTTATGCGGGCATTACGAAGGCGTTGACCAGCGGGTTATAGACCTTTATATAGACGAAGAACTGTCTATCGGCGATTATATTTTAACGGGCGGGGAAATTCCCGCTTTAGCGGTTGCAGACGCTGTTTTGCGCTACGTTGACGGCGTGATAAACGGCGATTCCCTATTGCAGGAAAGTTTTACGGGCGGGCTGTTAGAGTACCCGCAGTACACCAAGCCCCGCGAATTTAAGGGGCTTACCGTTCCCGAAATTTTGCTTTCGGGCAATCACGAAAAGATAGACGAGTGGCGAAGAGAACAGTCGGAAAAGATTACTCGGAAAAACCGCCCCGATTTACTTAAAGGGGATAAGTGATGAAACATTTACAATGGTTTCCGGGGCATATGACCGCCGCTATGCGTATGATGGAAGAAAACCTTAAAGCGGTGGACGGCGTTATAATCGTGCTGGACGCGCGCGCGCCTTTTTCTTCCGTAAACCGCAAACTCGACGGGCTGTTTAAGGATAAAAAAATCCTTTACGTTCTGAATAAGTGCGATCTTGTGGAGATTTCGGACGCACTTTCCGCGGTTAAGAAGTTCCGTGAAGAGGGAAAAAGCGCGGTGTGCGTTTCCGCAAACGAGAAGCGCACGGTGGACGCCCTTTACGGCGCGCTGCTTGCCCTTTTTAAGGACAAACTCGAACGGAATAAGGAAAAGGGCATTTTTAAGCCTATGCGCGTTATGGTGGCGGGAATTCCGAATACGGGTAAGTCCACTATAATAAACGCGCTGTCAGGCGGCAAAAAGACGCAGACGGGCAATAAAGCGGGCGTAACCCGCGGTAAACAATGGGTAAGACTGAAAGATTTGGAACTTTTAGACACCCCCGGCACTATGCCGCCAGCGTTCGACGACCAGCAAAGCGCGTTGCGGCTTGCCTATATCGGCAGTATGAACGACGCGAATATAGATTTTAACGATTTGGCGTTTGAACTGTTAAAAGAACTTTTGGTAAAGTACCCGGAACTGTTAAAAGCGCGATACGATATAGAAGGCGTTAAAGAACCGCTTGACGCTATGAACGCCGTATGCGTACGGCGCGGATTTCTGCTTAAGGGTGGCGATTACGATTACGAACGCTGCGCCGCGGCGGTGATAGACGATTTCAGAAAGGGCAGGATAGGGAAAATCTTTCTCGACTGACCTGTTTCTTTTAGGGTATGGATAATTTAGAATACGAAAGAAAATATTACGCTAAGGGCAAGAAGTTTGTCGCGGGCGTGGACGAAGTGGGCAGAGGTCCGCTTGCGGGGCCCGTGGTGTGCGCTGCGGTAATTATGCCGACGGACGAACTTATAGACGGCATAACGGACAGTAAAAAACTTTCGGCGGGCAAGCGTGAAAGACTTGATAAGATTATACGCGAAAAGGCGATAGCACTTTCGGTTTTTGCCGTGTCCGAAAAGGAAATCGACGAAATAAACATCTTGCAAGCGGTAAAAAAGTGTATGACGGGCGCGGTGAACGGACTTTCCGTAAAGCCCGATATAGTGCTTGCGGACGGCGTAAACATAGGGCTGCCGTTCGAGACGGAATATATAGTAAAGGGCGATTTTAAGAGTTATACGATAGGGTGCGCGTCTATCGTCGCCAAGGTTTACAGGGATAATCTGATGACGGAACTTGCCAAAGAGTTTCCCGAATACGGGTTCGACAAGCATAAGGGCTACGGCACGGCGGCGCATATCGGAAAAATCAGGGAGATAGGACCTTGCAGTTTGCACAGAAAAACTTTCATAAAAAACTTTTGGGCAAAGTAGGCGAAAAGCAGGCGGAAAAGTTTTTGAAAAAGCAGGGTTTTAAGATTTTGGAAACAAATTACAAAAACCCGTTCGGTGAAATAGATATAATCGCTATGGACGGCGAATACACGGTGTTTATCGAGGTAAAAACCAGATTAAGCGACGCGTTCGGCGCGCCCGCGGAAGCGGTGGATTTTAAAAAGCGCAAAAAATACGAAAAAATCGCGCAGGGGTATTTGGTAAGCACGGGGACTTTCGATAGTTCGGCAAGGTTTGACGTAATAGAGATAGAAAACGGAAAAATAAATCATATTAAAGACGCATTTTCGGTATAAAACGCTTGCCAAGCGTATAAAAATGTGGTATATTATATAGGCTTGCGGGCGTTCCGCTTGGGAAATAAACTTAATTTCGCCAATGAACGTCAAGTAATTAAAAGGAGAAATAAGCACAATGAGTAAGATTATCGACGCTATCAATCAGGAAAGCGTAAAAGAAACCGTTCCGCAGTTCGCTGTCGGCGATACGGTTAAAGTAATGGTAAAAGTTATCGAAGGCGACAGGGAAAGATTACAGGCTTTCGAAGGTGTTGTTATCGCCAAAAAGCACGGCGGTATTTCCGAAACCTTTACCGTAAGACGTTTGTCTTTCGGTATCGGCGTGGAAAAGACCTTTCCGATTCACTCGCCCAAGGTTGCGGATATTCAGGTAGTCCGCCACGGCAAGGTAAGAAGGGCTAAACTCTACTACCTGCGCGCGAGAACCGGTAAAGCCGCAAAGGTTAAAGAAATAGCGAAATAATTTTCCGTAATTACGGATGAAACACCGCGTTATCTTACGCGGTGTTTTGCTTTTTTTATTGCCGATATAAACTATTATTAAGAAAAAACCGTTTACAATTTTTTCAAAATATTATATAATGTTTTAAATTGCCGCTATATTTAGGGTTTTATAGGGCAAAAATTTTATCAGATTTAAGTAAGATGATAGCGAAAATTCAGAGTTATTCTTTGCACGGACTTACGGGCGTTCCCGTAAGCGTAGAAGTGGACGTAAACAACGGCCTGCCCGCGTTTGAAATAGTCGGGCTTGGCGATGCTGCGGTGAAAGAATCCAAAGAACGCGTCCGTTCTGCAATAAAAAATTCGGGCAGAAGTATTCCCGCAAAACGGATAACGGCGAATTTCGCACCCGCTTTTTTGAAAAAAAGCGGTTCTGCGTTCGACTTAGCCCTCGCCGTCGGCGTGCTGTGCGCGACCGGCGGACTTATAATATCTAACGGAAACGCCGACACGGTATTTTTGGGCGAGTTATCTTTGGACGGTTCGTTAAGATCCGCTACGGGGGTGCTGCCTATACTTATTTCCGCTATTACCGACGGGTATAAGTCCTTTATTATCCCCAAAGAAAACTTAAAAGAAGCGTCTTTCGTCTGCGGCGCGGAAATCTACGCGGCGGAAAGTCTTTCGGAAGTTATAGACCATCTGTCGGGCTTAAAGCCGCTTGAAAAAATAGCGCCCGCCCCGCACGAAGTTTCGCCCGCGTTAAGCGTTTACGACAGCGATATGGCGTTCGTAAAGGGGCAAGCGGTGGCAAAGCGCGCTTTGGAAATAGCGGTATCCGGCGGGCATAACATACTTTTCGTCGGCGCACCCGGGACGGGTAAGACTATGCTTGCAAAGTGTATTCCGTCCATAATGCCCGATATGACCTTCGAAGAAGCCATAGAAACCACCAAAATCTATTCGGTTGCGGGGCTTTTGGACGGCGAAGGAATAGTGGCTAAACGCCCCTTCCGTTCTCCGCACCACACCGCGACGAGCGTGGCGATAACGGGCGGCGGAAGTTCGTTAAAACCAGGGGAAATAAGCCTTGCGCATAACGGCGTGCTGTTTCTGGACGAAATGCCCGAATACAGCAGGACAACTCTCGAAACGCTGCGGCAGCCGTTAGAAGACGGCGTTATAACCGTTTCCCGCGCTGCGGGCACGGTTAAATATCCCGCTAACTTTATCCTTTGCGGCAGTATGAACCCCTGCCCTTGCGGCAATTACGGTTCGGAACGAAAGGAGTGCACTTGTACACCTGCGCAGATAGCCAAGTATCGCGCGCGGATTTCAGGGCCGCTACTTGACAGGATAGATATAAAAATCGACGTGGACGAAGTGAAATATTCCGAACTTACGGATACCGAAAAGTCGGAAACGAGTGCCGAGATAAGAAAACGCGTCAACCGCACGCGTAGAATTCAGGCGGAACGCTTTAAAAACGACGGTATAAAGACCAACGCGGATATGCGGGAAAAGCAGATAGTAAAATACTGCCGCCTTTCCGAAGAGTGCGAAAAGATATTAAAGCACGCTTACGAGAGTTTAGGGCTTTCGCCCAGGGCAAGAAGCAGAATTATAAAGGTGGCTAGAACCATTGCCGATATGGACCTTTACGACGAGATACAGCCGCAGCACGTTTTAGAAGCGGTGAATTATCGGAACGTCTGATATGAAATACGACGAACGGGAACTCCTTATAATCTGGCTGGACAGTTTTAAGGAGATAGAATACAAAAACAAGCGCGCGCTGTACGAGATGCTTGTCGGCAAGTCCGACTTAAAGCGGAATATCGAACTCAACGAAAAGTCCGTGAAAAGCGCGCTGGGGGACGCGGGGTATAGCCTTCTGTTAAATTCCGCCAACCAGAGTTATCTTAAAGACAATATCGCAAGGCTTAACGCTGCGGGCGAAAGGGCTATAACGCTTGCGTCGAGCGCTTATCCCGAACGACTTAAAGAAACGCCAGAACCGCCCCTTTGCCTATACGCGCGCGGCAACTTGGAACTTTTAAGCGATGAAATTTTCGGGATAGTGGGCAGCAGAAAGAGTCTGCCGTTATCCCTTTCTATCGCAAAGGACTTTGCGACGGAACTTGTAGGCGGCGGCTTTACCCTTGCCACGGGTACTGCGGAAGGTGTGGACGCCGAAGTGATAAAAGCCGCATTAAATAGCGGGAAAATAATCGCCGTATCTGCCGGCGGGCTTAACAACGTGTATCCCGCAATGAACGCGGGACTTATCGAAGAAGTAGCGCGCCGCGGGCTGGTTATTTCCGAGTATAGGGAAGACGTTAAGCCGCTGCCCTACTTTTTCCCCGTGAGAAACAGGATAATAGCGGGGCTGTCCGCGGGCGTTTTAATCGTCAGCGGCAAACTGCAAAGCGGCACTATGCATACGGCGGAATACTGCGTGGACTACGGCAGAGATTTATTCGCCGTGCCCTATTCCGTCGGAGTTGAATCGGGTACGGGGACTAACGCGCTGATAAAGCGCGGCGCGTGCCTTGCCGACAGTCCGGAAGATATTCTTTCCTTTTACGGTATAGAGAAAAAGGAAAAGGAAGAAACGATATTTTCCGACATTGAACGCGAAATACTTGCGGCATTAAAGGGCGGCGCGCTTCATATAGAGAAAATAGCGGAAAAGACGGGCAAAAACGTTTACGAACTGACTTCCGCGATAACGATGCTTGAAATAAAGGGCTGCGTGGGTAAAAACGGTATCAATACGTACGGACTTATCCGTAATTTGGAGATGTAAATGCAACTTATTATAGTGGAATCGCCCCATAAGGCGAAAACGATTGAAAAATTCTTGAAAGGCGATTTTAAGGTGGACGCGTCCAAAGGGCATATCAGGGATTTACCCGTAAGCCGTATGGGCGTCAACATAAACGGAGATTTCGAACCGTATTACGAAATTTCCGCGGACAAAAAGGCCGACATCAAAAAACTTAAAGACGACGCATTAAAAGCGGAAAAAGTTTATCTCGCAACCGACCCCGACAGAGAAGGGGAAGCGATTTCGTGGCATCTTGCGGAAGTTTTGGGGCTTAACAATAACGAAAATAACAGGATAGAGTTTAACGAAATATCCGAAAAAGCGGTAAAGAACGCGCTTTCTAATCCGCGTAGAATAGATATGAATCTGGTTGACGCGCAACAGGCGCGCCGCGTGCTTGACAGGATAGTGGGGTACAGTATTTCGCCCGCGGCAAGCAGCCGCTTAAACGAAACGCTGTCAGCGGGCAGGGTGCAGTCGGTCGCGCTTAAAATGGTAGTTGACAGAGAACGGGAGATTGCCGCGTTTGTTCCGCAGGAATACTGGAACATAAAAGCGGAAGTGTTAAAGGCGGCAGACAAACCGTTTAAGGTCTTACTCGTCGAAAAGGCGGGCAAAAAGTATAAGCCCAAGACCGCGGCGGAAGCGGAAGAGACGGTAAACGCGCTTAAAGTTCTGCCCTTTACCGTTGCCGAAGTTAAAAAGTCGGTGATAAAATCCCACGCGCCCGCGCCCTTTATAACGAGTACTTTGCAGCAGGACGGTTCGGTAAAACTTAACATAACCGCGCCGCAGGTTATGCAGATTGCGCAGCGGCTGTACGAAGGCGTGGAGACAGAACACGGCAACGTCGCGCTTATAACATATATGCGAACCGACTCGGTGAGAATTTCCGCCGAAGCGCAGAGTGCCGCGCTTAAATTCATACGCGCAAACTACGGCGATCAATACGCGCCCGAAAAACCGAACTTCTACCGTTCCAAAAAGGACGCGCAGGACGCGCACGAGGCAATCCGCCCGATAAGTTTAGACAGAACGCCCGAAAGCGTTAAAGATATTCTGGACAAAAACCAGTACAGGCTGTATAAACTGATATACGACAAGTTTATTGCGTCGCAGATGGCGGACGCGCTGTACGACAGCGTGGCGGTGGACGTTAAGGCGGGCGAATATACGCTTAAAACCAGCGGCAAAACACTTACCTTTAAGGGCTATACCGCCGTTTACGACGATACCAAAAAGGAAGAAGACGAAGAAAACGGCGATACGCTTTTGCCGCCGCTCAATAAGAACGACGCGCTTACCTTAAAAGAACTGTTAAAAGAACAGAAGTTCACCAAGCCGCCCGTAAGGTTCACCGAAGCGACGCTTATCAAGAATATGGAAGATAAGGGGATAGGCAGACCTTCGACTTACGCGACCATTATGGCGAAACTGACAGACAAAAAGCGGGAATACGTTAAAAAGGACAAAAAATATCTCGTTCCCAACGACATAAGTTATGCGCTTATCGACTTTTTGGTAAAATATTTCCCCGACATTATGAACGTGGGCTTTACCGCGAAGATGGAAGACGATTTGGACGCTATAGGCTTAAACGGTAAGGACTGGCACAAACTTATAGCCGAATTCTACGCCCCGTTTGAAAAGCAGTTGGAAGCTTCCCGCATTACCGACGTTAAATGCGACAAGTGCGGCGCGCCTATGATAATAAAAAGCGGCAGGTACGGCAATTATTACGCCTGTTCTAATTATCCTAAATGCAAGAACATAAAACCCGTCAACGAAAAGACGGTGATACCCACCGACAGGATTTGCGATAAGTGCGGCGGAATTATGGTGGAAAGGGAAGGCAAGTTCGGTAAATTCCTTGCCTGTTCTAATTACCCCAAGTGCAAAAACACGGTAAGTTTAGCGCCCGAAAAGTTCGAAGGTACTTGCCCCGTGTGCGGCAAGCCCACCAAGAAGATGACGGCAAAGTCGGGCAAGATATTCTACGGCTGTTCGGGCTATCCTAATTGCAATTTTATGAGTTGGGATATTCCCACGGGCGAAAAATGCCCCGACTGCGGCGCGTACCTTATTAAAGTCGGCAAAACGGTTAAGTGTTCTTCAAAATCGTGCAAATACGTTAAAAATGAAAATTAGCGTTATCGGTGCGGGGCTTGCGGGCGCGGAAGCGGCGCTGTATCTTGCAAATCGCGGCGTAAAAGTCGCGCTTTACGATATAAAGCCCAACGCGTTTACCCCCGCGCATAAATCGGAAAAGTTTGCGGAACTCGTCTGTTCTAACTCGTTAAAGTCGAACGACATGTTCGGCAACGCGGCGGGGC
>JAFZYZ010000006.1 GCA_017615975.1 Clostridia bacterium
AACACCGAAAATTAAATCTTTTATATGCTGCCGCCCCCGCGCAAGTTTTGCGCGGGGGCTGACGTTTATATATTATTCCGTTTTACGCTTTTATGGCGTTCTTTATGCTTGAAAGGGCGTTCTTCTCTAAGCGCGATACCTGCGCTTGGGATATCCCCACCGCTTCCGATATCTCCGTCTGCGTTTTGCCTTCGAAATATCTTAAATAAATAATATTCCTTTCCCGCTGTTCCAAAAGGTTCAAAGCGCTTTCTATCGCCACCTTGTCCGACCAGTTCTCTTCGGTGTTGCGGTTATCGCCTATGCTGTCCATTAAAAGAAGTTCGTCGCCGTTTTTGTTATACACGGGATCGTAAAGCGAAACGTTATCCGATATAGCGTCCAAGCAATACACCACTTCCGAAAGTTTTACCTGCATTTCGTCGGCAATGCGCTCTAAAGTCGCCTCTTCGTCCTTTTTCTCTATCTCCGTGCGGGTTTGCAGAATTCTGTACGCCTTATCGCGTATGGAACGCGCAATCCTTAACGAATTTCCGTCCCGTAAATACCGTTTGATTTCCCCGATTATCATCGGCACGGCGTAGGTGGAAAATTTAACCTGAAATTTCGCGTCGAAATTATCTATCGCCTTTATTAGCCCCGTCATTCCCGCCTGAAACATATCGTCGGAATTGCTTTTGCGCCAGAACCGTTTTATTACGGACAGCACCAGCCGCATATTCGCTATAATAAATTCTTCCCGCGCACGCTTATCGCCCGCGGCGATACGGTTTAACATTTCCGCCGACTCTCTTTCGGTAATTTTCGGAAGCGTTGCGGTGTTTATCCCGCAAATTACTACTTTACTTGCCATAACCCCTCCTTTATGTACCGAAAATACTAGGAAAGGTTATTTTAGTATTGCGCTTTGAAAAATTTTTATTCCTTAAAAAAATAAAAAAGGGGGGATACGCCCCCTATAATGCGCTACAAAAGTTTTACGCGGGCGTCCAGCCCATCTTCTGCCCCGACAAAATGTGAATATGCAGGTGGAATACAGACTGCCCTGCGTCGTCCCCTTGGTTTATCACGAGACGGTAGCCGTTCTCGAGCCCCAACTCTTTTACGAGAGTGGGAATTTTCTTAAAGCACTTTAACAGCATTTCCGCCTGCGCCGCAGTCATATCGGCTAAAAGTTTAAAGTGGCTTTTCGGAACGCACAAGTGGTGATTTTTGGCTTTCGGGTCTATATCCTTAAAGATTACCATATCGTCGTCTTCGTACACCTTTTTCGCGGGAATTTCACCCCTTATAATTTTACAGAACAAACAGTCTTCCATAACTTTCTCCTTTTAATCTATAATTTCGGCTTTTGCGCCGTCCTTAAAACTTTCGCCTATTCTGACTTTAACGATTTTACCGACGGGGATTTCCCCTTCAATATAAAGCCTTAAATAATTTTCGGAATACCCTTCCGTATAGCCGTCCTTTATCTCTTCCGGTAAAAAGTCCGCGCATTTTCCTTTCATAAGCGCCGCAAACTCTGCCTTTATCCGCGCCTTTTCCGCTAAAAGGCGGTTAAGCCGTTCTTTTTTAATCTCGGGCGCAAGGTCTGGCATTTTATAAGCGGGCGTGCCTTGCCGCGGACTGAATACAAACGGGTGTATATCCGAAAATTTTACTTCTTTTATTATAGAAAGCGTTTCCGCAAAATCTTCTTCCGTCTCGGTCGGAAAGCCCGCTATAATATCCGTCGTTATCCCCGCAAGCGGGAAATACTTTCTTATTAAAGCCACTTTTTCGATAAACTCTTCACGCGTGTATTTCCTATTCATCTTTTTAAGCACGGCGTTTGAACCAGACTGCAAAGACAAATGAAAATGCGGCGCAAAATCGTCTAACTGAGACAGCGCGGTAAGAAGTTCGTCGTCAATTACCCGCGCTTCCAAAGAACCAAGTCTTATCCTAGCGCTTACGCCTTTAAGCGCTTTTATAAGCCCCGCTAAACCTATTTCCCCGTAGCGGTAATCGGAAAGATTTATGCCCGTGATTATCGCTTCAGAAGCGTGTAGCCCGTCTATTTCCTGACGAACTTTTTCGGGTGCGCGGCTGCGACTTCTGCCCCTTAAATGGGGAATTATACAATAAGTGCAAAAGGAATTGCACCCGTCCTGCACCTTGATAAACGCGCGGGTTTTTAAGGACAGCGGCGCGGGCAATTCTTCGTATTCCGTACTCTTTTCGGCAATCATTACGCCCGATTTGTCGAGTGCGTCTAAAATCGCCGTTTTATTGAATACGCCCGTGATGAGATACGCGGACGATTTATTTGCGAACGCTTTATAATTCTTTTCCGCCGCGCAACCTGTGAAAATCACTTTTGCGGCAGGATTCAATTTTTTTATTCTGCTTGCGGCTTGGCGTGATTTCTTTTCGGCTTCCGCGGTGACGGCGCAGGTGTTTACTATGTAAAGGTCGGCTTTTTCAAGTTTGTCTGAAACTTCTATGCCGCGTTCTTTTAGCCCCGCGATAAGCGATTCGCTTTCGCACTCGTTCACCTTACAGCCGAGAGTAAAAACCACCGCTTTCATTATTTTTCACCTTCAAGCGCTATCGCCGCCCACTCGCCCTTTATTTTGGTGTCGAGAAGGTTAAAGCCCTGCGCTTTATACGCTGCGACGACTTTATCTAATCTGTCGGTAAGTATCCCCGACAGTATCACCTTGCCGCCCGCTTTCAAATTGTTTTTAAGCCCAGCGGCAAACCCGATAAGAACTTCCGCTATAATATTTGCCACTATTATATCGCCCTTTACGGTATTATCGTCAAGCAGGTTCTTTAAGTACACTTCGGCATTTTTTACATTGTTTAATTCTATATTTTGTTCGGAAGCGGTAATGGCACATTCGTCAATATCGGTCATAATAACCTTTTTCGCGCCGAGTTTAGACGCGGCAATACCCAAAATGCCGCTGCCCGTGCCCACGTCTATCACAGTATCGTTTTCGTTTACAAATGTCTGCAAAAATTCCACGCACATAGAAGTCGTTTCGTGTTCGCCCGTGCCGAACGCCATATTAGAACCGATTATAACCGTTTTTTCCTGCGCTTTTTGCTTATAGTCTATCCACTCGGGAACTACGACGATATTTCCGATATGTATCGGCTTAAAATTTTCCTTCCATTTTTCACGCCAGAAGTCGCCGTCTATTTCCGTTTCGGATATATTAAGTTCGCCCAAATCAAAGGGCGAATTCTCTTTAAGAGTTTTAAGCGCGCGGGAAATATCAGCAAGTTTTCGGGCCTTTTCGGAAATTTTAATATAACACTTAACGACTACGGTACTGTCTTTCGCGTAAACGCTCTCTTCCGCGTAGTCCCAGTTCTTGCCCGAATTTTCAAGGTCTATTACGTCCTGTACGTCCGACACGGACACCCCGCCGTCTGACAATTCAGACAATATATCCGCAACGAGTTCCGAACCCAAGTGCGTCGTTTTTACAGAAATTTCAATATAATCTTTCATCTTATCAATAGGGATTTTTGCCGTACATAGATTGCATATTGTCCGAATACTGTTTCATTTTGGGGCATTGTTTTATATCCGTTTCTTCGTCCAACTCCGTTAAAGCACTCTTCTGCGCCTTCGTTAGTTTTGTCGGAACTTCCACCACCGTTTCTATATACAGGTCGCCCGTACCGCGCGGCGTTTTTATGCCCTTACCGCGCACGAAGAATACTTTGCCGCTTTGCGTGCCTTCGGGAATAGCGTAGTCCATCGTCTCGTCGATTAAAGGAACTTTCACCTTGCCGCCGAGTGCCGCCGTTTTAATACTTATCGGCACGCTGACGTAAAGGTCGAAGTTTTTGCGCCTGAAAATCTTACTCGGTTCTACCTTAATCACCACTATAAGGTCGCCCGCAGGCCCGCCGCTTGCTGACGCTTCGCCAAATCCCGCTTTCCGTAAATAACTGCCCGTATCCGCGCCCGCGGGGATATTTAACGAAACTTTGGTCGCCGCGCGGGTGTAGCCCTTGCCCTTACAGTCCGGGCAGGCTTCCAAAATCTTCTTACCCGTGCCGCCGCAATCGGGACAGGGGCGAACGGTCTGCGAACGGAAAAATCCGTTTGAAGAAGTATAGACTACTTGCCCCGTACCGCCGCACTTTTCACAGGTCTTATAAGCCGTGCCGCCTTTAGCGCCCGTGCCGCTGCACGCTTTGCACGGTTCGTTTCTGTTATATACTACTTCCCTTACGCAACCCTTTGCCGCGTCTAAAAAGGAAAGGGATATTTCTATGGTTATGTCTTCGCCCTTGACTTTGGTCTGCTGCTGCCGTCTGCCTCCGCCGAAACCGCCGAATATATCGCCGAAAATATCGCCGAAATCGGAAAATCCAGAAAATCCTGCGCCGCCCGCGCCGCCGCCGAAACCGCCCATATTCGGGTGTTCCTGCTGAAAATCGTACTCTTTTCTGCGCTTTTCGTCGGATAGGACTTCGTTTGCCTCGTTTATTTCCTTGAATTTTTCCGCCGCGGCAGCGTCCCCCGGATGTAAATCGGGGTGATATTTTTTAACCAGCGTTCTGTACGCCTTTTTTATGTCGTCCTGGGTGGCGTTTTTATCTACGCCTAAAGTTTCGTAATAGTTTTTAGCCATAATTTACCCTTAAAGCAAACCGCTTTATTAAACGCGTTGAACTGAAAGGCAAAATTGCCTTTCAGTTCCGCGTGTTTTATGTCTTAATATTTATTAAGTTCTAAAAAATCAGTTCTGGTGGAATTCCGTGTCGCCCGTGCCTGCGCCAGCGTCTCCGCCGCCGTTCGGGTTCTGTCCTTGCGCCTGCTGATAGATTTTAGCGAATACCCCTTGCGACGCGTTCGACAGATTCTCGAACGCTTTATCCATACGGTCTTTGTCGTTGCTTTCAAGTTCTGTCTTCGCGGTCTTAATTTCGTCTTCGAGTTTCGCCTTGTCTTCCGCGGAAACTTTGTCGCCTAAATCTTTAAGCGTCTTTTCCACGGTGAATATCATACCGTCGAGTTTGTTGTGCGATTCCACGCCTTCCTTACGCTTTTTGTCTTCTTCTTCGTACTGCTTTGCTTCGTTTACCGCCTTGTTGATGTCCGCTTCGGAAAGATTACTCGACGCGGTTATGGTAATGTTCTGCGACTTGCCCGTTCCCAAGTCTTTCGCCGAAACGTTTACTATGCCGTTAGCGTCTATATCGAAGGTAACTTCTATCTGCGGTACGCCGCGCGGTGCGGGTGCGATACCCGTAAGTTCGAAACGCCCGAGCGTCTTATTGTCTTTCGCAAATTCTCTTTCACCCTGTAAAATATGGATGTCAACCTGCGTCTGATTGTCCGCCGCCGTCGAGAACACCTGCGACTTCTTTACGGGGATAGTGGTGTTCCTGTCTATAAGTTTTGTGCAAACGCCACCCAAGGTTTCAATACCCAAGGAAAGCGGGGTTACGTCAAGTAAAAGCACGTCTTTTACTTCGCCGGAAAGCACGCCGCCCTGTATAGCCGCACCGATAGCCACGCACTCGTCGGGGTTTATGCCCTTAAAGGGTTCTTTGCCCGTAATTTTTCTGACTTCGTCGATAACCGCGGGAATACGCGTAGAACCGCCGACTAAAATTACCTTATCTATATCGGAATAAGAAAGTTTAGCGTCTTCCATAGCCTTTTTCATAGGAATAACGGTCGCTTCGACTAAATCCGCAGTCATCGCGTCGAATTTCTGCTTGGTTAAGTCCACGTCCAGATGTTTAGGCCCTGTCGCGTCCGCCGTGATAAAGGGCAGGTTGATGTTGGTCTTACTCATACCCGAAAGTTCGATTTTTGCCTTTTCAGCCGCTTCCTTTAATCTCTGCATAGCGAGTTTATCACCCGAAAGGTCAATACCTTCCTTTGCCTTGAATTCGGAAACGAGATAGTCCATAATTCTCTTATCGAAGTCGTCGCCGCCGAGCATATTGTTGCCGTGGGTGGCTAAAACTTCGAACACGCCGTCGCCTATTTCCATAATGGACACGTCGAACGTGCCGCCGCCAAGGTCGTAGATTATTACCTTCTGCGTTTTGCCTTCCTTGTCAAGCCCGTAAGAAAGCGCCGCTGCCGTCGGTTCGTTGATGATACGGAGAACGTTAAGTCCGGCAATCTTGCCCGCGTCTTTGGTCGCCTGACGCTGACTGTCGGTAAAGTACGCCGGGCAGGTTATAACCGCGTCGGTTACCGTGCCGCCCAAATACGCTTCCGCGTCCTTTTTAAGTTTCGACAGTATCATTGCCGAAATTTCCTGCGGGGTGTAGTTCTTGCCGTCGATATTAACTTTATAATCCGAACCCATATGCCTTTTAATAGAAGACACCGTTCTTTCAGGGTTGGATACCGCCTGACGCTTTGCTACCTGACCTACAAGTCTTTCCCCGTCTTTCTGAAAGCCTACTACGGACGGCGTCGTTCTTGCGCCTTCCGCGTTTGCTATTACCACCGGTTCGCCGTTTTCCATAACGGCTACGCACGAGTTTGTCGTTCCTAAATCAATACCTATCGTTTTCATAATAATAAATCTCCTTTTCCTTATATTTTATTTGACTACGCTGACCTTTGCGTATCTTATAATCTTGTCTTTAAGTCTGTATCCCTTTTCGAATACCTGTTTCACCGTGTCGCTTTTATCGTCTTCGCCTTTTTCCACCTGCATTACCGCTTCGGCTATATTCGGATCGAACACTTCGCCCACGGGGTTTATCTCTTCTATTTCGAGAGAGATAAGCGTGTCGTCGAACTTGCGCTTTATCCCCTGCAATCCCGCCTGCGTCTTTTCGTCAAGTCCAAGAGATAACGCCCTGTCCAGCGTGTCGCCAACGACGAGAATTTTAAGTATCACGCTCGCTATCCCTTCGTTAAACGCGTCCTGCCAGATTTTCGCGTTGCGCTTTTTATAGTTGTCGAACTCCGCCACGCTTCTCATCCACTTGTCTTTAAATTCGTCCGCGCTTTTTTTGGCTTCGGCAAGTTCGGCTTGCAACTTTTCCGTCTCTTCCGCACTCTCGTTTTTTTTCTTTGCTTTCTTTTCTTCCATACCTTTTTACCTATTTCTTATTCTTCATAATGTCTTCTAAAACTTTACCGACGCCTTCTAATACCGAAACGACTTTCTGATAGTCCATACGTAAAGGGCCTATAACCCCGTAAGTTCCCACCTTTACGCCGCTTGCGGAATAGGTTGCAGTCACCACCGAACAGTCTTTCGGCACGTTCTCGTCTTCGCCGCCGATTTTTATGTTTATCTCTATGTCTTCGTCGCCTTCCGATAAAAGTTCTTTGAGTTTATCTTTGCTGGTAACTACCGACAGAAAGTTTTTAACCTTTTCCCCGTCAAGATTTTCGTGATTTAAAATCTTGCTTTCGCCCTTTATCACCACGTCCGCCTTGTCGCGATCAACGTACTCTTCGATAGCGTCCATAACCCCGTCGAATATCTCTCTGTAAGACGCGAACTCTTCGCTTACCGCCTTGCCCGTCGAAAGCACTTCGTCAAGCGCCTTGCCGCAGAAGGCTTTCATCATAAACCTGCTTGCGTCTTCTATCTCCGCGTCGGTCATATTCTCGGGAATATCTATAAACTTGTCGCGGATAAGCGTGTTTTCGGTAAGCACTAGAAGTAGCGCCTGCGTGGGCTTGTATCTGAAAATCTGAATTTTTACTATCTTTTCCTTGCCGCTGTGCGCCGCTACCGCAACCGAAGTGTAATCGGTAAGTTCGCTTATAACGTCCACGGCGTTTTTAACCACCGTCTCCAAACTGTCAACGTGATTATTGAAAGCCGCGCGGATAAGCCCCGTCTCTTCCCGCGTTAACTTGCTTTTGTCCATAAGTTCGCTGACGTAAAGTTTATACGCGTCTATACTCGGCACTCTGCCGCTCGACGTGTGCAGTTGGTTAAGATAGCCCATCTCTTCAAGTCCTGCAAGTTCCGAACGCACGGTCGCCGAAGAAATGCCTTTCATATACTTTTCCGTTATGCTTTTGCTGGAAACGGGCTGCGCCGTAGATATATAATCGTCCACGACGTACTGCAAAATCTTCTTTTTTCTGTCGGAGAGTTTCATATCCCTTACCTTTGGCAATATTAAAAGTTTTTTGTTAGCACTCTTTGTGCTTAACTGCTAACTTTTGAATAAATTGTACTCTTATTATTCGTGTTTGTCAAGGTTTTACGCCAACATTTTAAAAATATTTTTAAAAAATAAAAAACCCTTTGAAAAATCAAAGAGTTTTTGCCGAATATCAGCCGATTTTTTTATTTATTTTCTCACCGCGCCGTCGCCTTTGACGATATACTTCGTGGTAGTAAGTGCGTCAAGCCCCATAGGTCCGCGGGCGTGCAGTTTTTGAGTGGATATTCCTATCTCCGCACCCAGCCCGAATACAAACCCGTCGGAAAAGCGCGTGGAGGCGTTATGGTAAACGCACGCACTATCTATTGCGTTCAAAAACTTTTCGGCGTTTTCCGAATTCTCGGTGATTATCGCTTCCGAGTGGCGGGTGGAGTGTTCGTTGATATGACTAATCGCGCTTTCAAGGCTGTTAACAACTTTTACGGAAATTATCGCGTCGCCGTACTCGGTGTAAAAATCTTCTTCCGTTGCGGGAACTATATTTTCCCTACCGCTTAAAATACGCAAACTTTTTTCGTCGCAGCGCATTTCCACCTGTTTTTCGGAAAGCCTGTCGCAAATTAGCGGCAAAACCTTTTCTGCTATCTTTTCGTGTATAACGAGCGATTCGCAGGCGTTGCAAACGCTGTACCTTTGGGTTTTGGCGTTAAAGATAACTTCCGCCGCCATTTCGGGCTTTGCGTACTCGTCCACGAATATATGGCAGTTGCCCGTACCCGTTTCTATAATGGGAACGGTGGCGTTATCTATCGCGGTCTTTATAAGCCCCGCGCCGCCGCGCGGAATAAGTAAGTCAACGTACTTATTAAGGCGCATAAACGCCCTTGCCGTTTCGTGCGACAAGTCTTCTATTAAACTTACCGCGTTTTCGTCAATACCCGCTTTACTTAACGCGCCGCGCAAAACTTTAACTATCGCGGTGTTGGACTTTATCGCGTCGCTACCGCCCCTTAAAATCACGGCGTTCTTGGTCTTTAACGAAAGCCCGAACCCGTCCGCCGCCACGTTGGGGCGGGATTCGAATATAATGCCAACCACCCCGAACGGCACTTTCTTTTTAACTATTTTAATGCCCTGAAAGGCGTTTTCGTACTCGTAAACGGTTTCGCCCACGGGAGTTTTTAATTCGGCAATTTGTTTTAAGCCTTCCGCCATAGAACCTATTACTTTATCGGTAAGCGCAAGCCTGTCTATAAACGCGGCGGAAAGCCCTTTCCGTTTAGCGTTTTCTATATCTTCGGCGTTAGCCGCTTTAATTTCTTCTCTATTATCTACAAGTGCATTTGCGGCGCG
>JAFZYZ010000038.1 GCA_017615975.1 Clostridia bacterium
CGTTGGACAGCGGCGCTTTGCTATTTAAATTTAACTTACTTACTTAATACTTCTTTTTCGGCTTAGACAACCTTGTCTACCGTAAAGCCGTATTTTTCAAACAACTTGCCTGCTGGGGCGGAAGCACCGAAGGTGTCGATACCGACGACTTTTCCGTCTAAACCCACGTACTTATACCAAGTGGCGGTTGCGCCCGCTTCTACCGCGACGCGCGCCCTGACCGACTTTGGTAATACGCTTTCTTTATATTTAGCGGACTGACTTTCAAAGTCTTCGATACAGGGCATAGAAACTACCCTTGCGTCGATACCGTCTTTAATAAGTTCAGCCTTTGCTTTAACCGCGAGATTTACTTCGCTACCCGTGGCGATTAAGATAACGTCGGGGGTTTTCTTCGCGCTGTCGGCGAGAACGTATCCGCCCTTAAACGCGTCTTTACCGGAGCCGTCAAGCATCGGAAGCGTCTGGCGGGAAAGGAACAAGCAAGCGGGGTTTTTGCCCGTTATAGCGGAAATCCAAGCCGCCGTGGTTTCTCTGCCGTCCGCGGGGCGGTAAACGCGCATATTCGGCATTGTGCGAAGCCCTGCTAAATGTTCTATCGGCTGGTGGGTAGGTCCGTCTTCACCTACGCCGATACTGTCGTGCGTTAAGATGTAGGTGATGGGGAGTTCCATAATAGCCGACATACGCATAGCGTTCTTCATATAGTCGGAGAACACGGCAAACGTCGCGCAGTAGGGCAAAAGTCCGCCGTGCAGATAGATGCCGTTGCAGATAGCAGCCATAGCGTGTTCACGGATACCGAAGTGCATATTAGAACCGCTCTTATCCGTTGCGGAATAACTGCCGCGTGCCTTTATATTACTCTTATTTGCGGGCGCTAAGTCAGCGCTGCCGCCGATAAGGAAGGGAACGTAATTAGCGAGTTTATTAAGAACCGTCGCGCCGTACCCGCGGGACGCGTCGTCCTTTTCAAAACTCCACAGTTCGTCGATATTAGCAAGGTCGGGGAGTTTTCTGGCTTTCCAAGTTTCGTACTCTTTTGCAAGTTCGGGATATTTTTCCGCATACGCCGCAAAGAGTGCTTTCCACGCTTTTTCAGCCTTTTTACCCTTGTTTCCGAATTTCTTGCAATGTTTAAATACTTCTTCGGGAACGTCGAACGGTTCAGCCGTCCAGCCGAGATTTTTCTTTAAGATAGCGAGATTTTCTTCGCCAAGCGGCGCGCCGTGGCAACTTGCGCTACCCTGTAAGGGTGAACCGTAGCCGATTTCCGACTTTACGATAATTAAGGACGGTTTTTCCGTTTCCGCTTTGGCTTTCTTTATAGCACGATTCAAAGCACCTATATCGTTAGCGTCTTTAACCTTTATTACCTGCCAGCCGAGCGCTTCGTGGCGGCGACCGACGTCTTCCGTAAAGGTTATGTCGGTATTGCCTTCTATGGTAATATCGTTATCGTCGTAGAAGAGAATAAGTTTGCCGAGTTTAAGTGAGCCTGCAAGGGACGCCGCCTCGTTCTCAATACCTTCCTGCATACAGCCGTCGCCGCAAAGGGCGTAGGTGTAGTGGTCAACGATATTAAAGCCGTCTTTATTGAACTTATTAGCGAGATAGTTTTCCGCAATCGCCATACCGACGGCGTTGGCAACGCCCTGTCCCAAAGGACCGGTGCTGGTTTCAACGCCCGGGCAAACGCCGTATTCGGGGTGTCCCGCGGTCTTTGCGCCGAGTTGACGGAAATTCATAATATCTTCTTTTTTAAGCCCGAAGCCGAAAAGATAGTAAAGCGAATAGTCAAGCATAGACGCGTGGCCTGCCGACAGCACGAACCTGTCCCTGTTATCGAAAGCGGTATCTTTAGGATTGAACACCATATTCGTAAAGATAGAATAGCCGATAGGGGCAGCGCCGAGTGGCATACCGGGGTGGCCGGATTTAGCTTTTTGAATGGCTTCTGCAGACAGAACCCTTATCGCGTTTACAGTAAGTTGTTTAACGTCTTCCATAAAAATCTCCTTTTTTAAGCGGGAAACGGCGTTTTCCGCATATTACCGATATATTATAACATTATCGGGAGAAATTTTTCAAGCCTTTTTCAAGGCTTTTCCGTTAAAATAATATAAAAAACTTGACACGTTGCTTAAAACCGTGGTAAAAATGTATAGTAAGATATTATTATATCAATATATACGGAAAAACAGGCGCAAAGCGCAAACGGAGTAAAAAATGGAACAGAACAAAGCGCAGGCAAACGCAAACGGCAAACAATTCGTAAAAGAAATAGCGGATATCGAAGAGAATTTCGCGCAATGGTACACGGACGTGGTGATTAAGACCGAACTCGTGGATTACGGACCTGTTAAGGGCACGATGGTAATCCGCCCGTACGGCTACGCCATCTGGGAAAACATACAGCGCGAAATGGACGAACGTTTTAAGGCGACGGGGGTTAAGAACGCGTACTTCCCGCTGCTTATTCCTATGAGTTATTTCACCAAGGAAGCCGAACACGTGGAAGGCTTTGCGCCCGAAGTGGCGGTGGTAACCCACGCGGGCGGGGCAAAACTCGAAGAACCGCTTGCGATCCGCCCGACCAGCGAAACCATAATCGGCACTATGTACGCAAAGTGGGTGCAGTCCTACCGCGACTTGCCCGTTCTTATGAACCAGTGGTGCAACGTAATGCGCTGGGAAAAGACCACCCGCCCGTTTTTGCGTACGAGTGAGTTTTTATGGCAGGAAGGGCATACCGTCCACGCTTCGGAAGAAGAGGCGATGGAAGAGACTATGAATAAACTTGCGCTGTATAAAGAGTTTGCTGAAAACGTTCTCGCTATTCCCGTACTCTGCGGCAGAAAGACGGAAAAGGAAAAGTTCGCGGGTGCAGTCGCCACTTTCGGTATGGAGGCGATGATGCTTGACGGCAAGAGTTTGCAGGCTGGTACTTCGCATTATTTGGGACAGAACTTTGCTAAAGCGTTCGAGATAAAGTATCTGGATAAAGACGGCGCGCTTAAATACGGCTACACTACGAGTTGGGGAACTTCTACCCGTATGATAGGCGCGGTAATAATGGCGCACGGCGATAAGCGCGGGCTGGTTCTGCCGCCCAAGGTCGCCCCGATACAGGCTATTATAATCCCCGTGGCGGCGCATAAGGGCGGCGTTACGGAAAAGTGCGCGGAAGTGGAAGCCCTGCTTAAAAAGGCGGGCGTACGCGCCGAAACGGATACGCGCGATATGAGCCCCGGTTGGAAGTTCAACGAGTGGGAAATGAAAGGCGTGCCGATAAGGATAGAAATAGGGCCGCGCGATATTGAAAACGGCGTGGCTGTTATTATGCGCCGTGATACGCTGGAAAAATCCACCGTGTCGCTTTGCGGTATAGACAAAGCCGTTTCGGAACTTTTAACGACTATTCAGAAAGATATGTTGGAAAGTTCACGCTCGCGGCGGGACGCTAAAATCGTCGAAGCGGTGAGTGTTGACGGTATATTACAGGGCGTAGAAGGCAAAAATTTCGTAAAAGCGGGCTGGTGCGGCTGCCGTGAGTGCGAAGATAAGGTTAAAGAAACGGCGCAGGCTACCGCGCGCGTTATGTGCGACGAAGAGGGCGTTCCCGAAAAGTGCGCTATCTGCGGTAAGCCCGCAAAGCATAAAGTAATTTTCGCGCGGGCATATTAAAATTAAAAGGGGGATACGGGATTGAATATAATTATTGGAAGCAGTACCGGCGATTCGTCGTATTGGTTGTCGAAAGGTTCGATTTTATCTATAATGCTTATCGCTTTGGCGGTAGTTATAACTTTTTACGTTCTGCGTTCCGTCGGGCTTTATAAATTAGCGAAAAAGCAGGGTGTGGAAAATGCATTTTTAGCGTGGATACCCTGCGTATGGATGTTTATCGCCTGCAAGATAGTGGGTAAAGCACGGATTTTCGGCACGGCTGCGGAAAAATTTGCCGTCTGGGCGTGCGTCTTGTTCTCGGTTGCGGTTATTATACCCGTAGTGTATTACGGTTTTACAATCGCACCTTACGTTTTCCGTGCGATTCAGTCAGAAGACGTCGTTATGATCGTCTCTGACGGTACGCTTTATGTATCCCCGGAACTTTCCTATAGTAGCGGGCTTAATAAGTTTTTGGATATTATCGGCGTTTTCGGAAACGTATTAAGATTAGTTGAAATCTTTATAACCGTATCGGTGTATATCGCGCTGTTCAAAAAGTTCTGGCCGCAGCATTATATTCTGGCGGCGGTGCTGTCCTTTTTCGGACTGTTCGGCGTGTTTGCGTTCGTTATCCGCAACAATCAGCCGGTAGACTTTAACGAATATATCCGCAGGCGCTATTATAACGCCGGTTTCCCGCCCTACGGCGGCTACGGACAGGGCGGTTATAATCCCTACAATAACGGCGGGAACGGCTACGGCGCGCCGAGTCAAGGCAGTTCCGAAGACAAAGAGCCGTTCGGCGAGTTTTCCGACCGCCCCGAAGAACCGTTCGGCGAGTTTTCAAGCGGCGATAAAAATAATAACGGTAAAAACGATAACGACGACTTTTTTCAATGAAAAACGATAATATAGCGGCTATATCGACGGCGCTTGCCACGGCGGGCGTCGCCGTGATAAGAATAAGCGGCGACTGTCCGCTTAAGATTGCCGAAAAAATGTTTAAACCCGTTTCTAAAACGCCCGTTAGTGATTTCGAACCCAACAAAATGTACGCGGGCGAAATTTCAGCGGACGGTTTTTCCGATTTCGGGCTTTGCGTTTACTTTAAAGCCCCCAAGAGTTTTACGGGTGAAGACACGGTGGAGTTTCACTCGCACGGCGGGGTTGCGATAGCGCAGGGAATTTTGCGTAAAATCTTATCGCTTGGCGCGCGCCTTGCCGAAAACGGCGAATTCACAAAGCGCGCTTTTTTAAACGGTAAACTTTCGCTTGCGTCCGCCGAAGGGCTTATCGATATGATAAACAGCAGTTCTGTAGGCGGCGTTAAAGCGGGCTATTCTTTATACAGAGAGAAACTTACCGCCAAGGTTTGTTCGATGCAGGAAAAACTTACCGCCGCACTTTCGCAGATAGACGCGGATATGGATTTTCCCGAAGAGGGCTTGGAAGAGACTTCGAGAGAAAATACGGCGGAAACCTTAAAGGAAGTTATCGCGGAAATCCAGACGCTACTTGCGTCGTTTAAATTCGGTTCGCGGGTGATTAGCGGCGTTAAGGTTGCCATATGCGGAAAGCCCAACGTCGGTAAAAGTTCCATTTTAAACGCCCTGTTATCTTACGA
>JAFZYZ010000007.1 GCA_017615975.1 Clostridia bacterium
AAGGTGCAGACGAGTTTCGTTTTAGAACGCCTTGACTATATGCATAAGGGCGGCAGATGCAGCAGCATTGCCCTTCTCGGCGCAAATCTTCTGAAAATTCGCCCCCGTATAGTGCTTAAAAACGGCAAAATGATGTCAGATAAAAAATACCGCGGAAATATGCAGTCGGTAATTGCAAAGTATGCGGAAGACCTGTTCGAAGAGTTCGATACCCCCGACCTTGCACGCGTGTTTATTACCTATACTACCGCGACTCCCGAAATGGTGGCGGCGGCAAAAGCCAAGTGCGAAAGCGTAGGGTTTAAAGAGATTATCGAAACGCACGCGGGCGGCACGATAGCAAGCCATTGCGGCGCGCATACTCTCGGTATTCTTTATTATAACGACGGAGAAAAAATTCAGTAGTATTCTGAAAAATTTATTAGGAGATAAAATTTTATGCAGTGGTTGAAAGACTTTATAAACGATACGGCTACTTCCGTCGGCGTTGACGGCTGGGTGGTTATGGTAGTCGGACTTGCGGCAATAGTGCTGGTTTTGGCGTTGATTATTTTCATAATAGTTAAAATCGCTCACCGTAAATCCAAAAAAGCGGTTGCGGTAAAATCTGCGGTTTCTGCGGAACAACCCAAAGAAACGCCCGCCGTAGAACCCGTAAAGGAAGAACCCGAACAGGTAGCGGTTAAAAAACCGGCGGCGAAAAAGGCCGCGCCCGCAAAACCCGCCGCAAAACCCGCCGCAAAGCCTGCGGCAAAAGCGGCCGCAAAACCCGCGCCCGCGGCAAAAGCGGCGAAAGCCAAATCGCTTGGCAAATGGATAGTGGAACAGAAAAGCGACGACGAATTTATATCTGCGCTTGCGGCGTCCAACGGCGAAATAATGCTGACGAGTGAAACTTACGTTTCGGAAGACGGGGCGAGAAAGGGTATAGCGACTATAATAAAAGCGGTGGAAAACGGCGAATTCGTTATACATAAGAATAAGAACGGCACTTTCTATTTCAAACTTAAAAGCGCAGGCAATCGCTTACTTTGCGCAGGCGAAATATATAAGGAAAAATCCGGTTGCGAAAACGCCGTGGAATCGGTTAAGCGCATAGCGGCGGATTCCCCCGTGGTGGCGGAAGTGTCCGAAGGTGAAAAATACTACGCGTATAAACCCGCAAGACTTACGGCGAAAGCGTTAAGCGCAGCGCCCGTAGGCAAGTGGAAGATAGAGACTAACGAAGAGGGTAAATTTTACGCTACTCTTTACGCGTCCAACGGGCAAGTGATGTTATCGACCGAAGAAGTTTCTTCTAAGTCCACGGCAGTTTCGGGTATGGAAAACGCCAAAAAGAACGCGCTTGCCGGCAATTTCGTTATAGATAAGGATAAATTCGGCAAATTCTACTATAAACTTCGCAACGCTAATAAATCGGTTATCTGTATAGGGGAATCCTACAACACCGTTGACAGTTGCATAAGCGCGCTGGAATCGGTTCGTAAACTCGCGGCAAAATCCCAGATAGCGGAATAACGGAAAAAATAAAACTTAAAAACTTGTCGTCTTTCCCTGCGGCGCGCCGCGGGGAAAGATATTTTTAAAATAGCGTTAAAACCGTTGACAAGCGCGCTAAAATCGTGTATTATAATAAGGCTTGAAGCAGAAGTAAACCCTTCTCGCCGTATCATATCGCTTGAATACGGCTCGATAATTAAGATTTTTACGCTTTAATTCAGCGTGAAGTTTCGGGTTTACTTAATAAATTAAGCAAACCCGATTTTTATTGCCTTAATTCCGCAAAGGCGGAAAATACAAAGAGAGGTACAAAACCATTAAAAAGGAACATCAGTTAAACGAAGAAATTCGCGACAGAGAAGTTCGCCTTATAGGCGAAACGGGGGAACAACTCGGCATAGTGTCGTCAAGAGAGGCGCTTAAAATCGCCGAAGAGGCGGAACTCGATTTAGTAAAGATTTCGCCGAACGCTAATCCGCCCGTCTGCAAGATAATGAATTACGGCAAATACCTGTTCGAACTGTCTAAAAAGGCAAAAGAGGCGAAGAAAAACCAGAAAATCACCGAAATAAAAGAAGTATGGCTTTCAATGACCATTGATATAGGCGATTTACAGGTTAAAGCCAAGCAGGCGCAGAAATTTTTAAGCGCCGGCAACAAGGTGAAAGTTTCCATCCGTATGCGCGGCAGGCAGATGGCGCATCAGGAAATAGGCGTGGACGTTATGAAACGCTTTTTCGATATGGTAAAGGATTTGGGAACGATAGAAAAACAACCGCTTACGGAAGGCAGAAACATCTGGATGATGCTTGCGCCAAGTAAAGCGTGATTTATAAAAATAACTTACGGAGGGCAAAATTATGCCGAAAATGAAAACCAAAAGCGCGGCTAAAAAAAGGTTCAGAACCACCGCGACCGGCAAGATTAAAAGGGCTTGTTCGGGTAAAAACCACATTTTAACCAAGAAAGACAGAAAGAGAAAGAACCGTTTGTGCGAAGGTGCGTTCGTTGACGCTACGCAGGAAAAGACGATGAAGACTCTCATATACAACAAATAAAGGAGAACGGATATGCGTATTAAAAGAGGAGTAAACGGCGTTAAAAAGCGCAGAAAAATATTGAAACTTGCCAAAGGTTATTTCGGCGGCAGAAGCAAAAGGTACAGAGTAGCGAGAGAAGCCGTAATGAAGGCGCAATTATACGCCTATGTCGGCAGAAAGGCTAAAAAGCGTGATTTCAGGGCTTTATGGATTGCGCGTATCAACGCGGCGTGCCGCTTAAACGGTTTATCTTACAGCAAATTTATGTTCGGCTTAAAGAACGCCGGCATAAACTTGAACCGTAAAGTGCTTTCGGAAATTGCTGTGTCTGACGCTGCGGGCTTTACCGCGCTTTGCGAACAGGCGAAGGCAAACTTAAAGTAAAACGACTTAAAGCCTACGGTTTCGTAGGCTTTATTTTAGGTAAACGATGATAACGTCAAGACAGAACGGTTTAGTTAAACGGCTACGCGCCCTGCGCGACAAAAAGCAACGGGATTTAAGCGGCGAATTCGTGGTAGAAGGCGTAAAGTCCGTGCGCGACGCGGCTGAAAGCGGCGCGGAAATATCAATCGTCGCCGCCACCGTTAAGGGCGCGGCGCTGATAGAAAACGCCGCTTTCCCGATTGAAATTTTGTCGGACGACGTCTTTTCTTCGGTAAGCGAAGAAGTTTCCCCCCAAGGCGTGCTTGCCGTCGTTAAAAAACCCGTTCCGCCAAAGGAGATAAGCGGCAACGCCGTGTTTTTGGACGGGGTGGCAGATCCCGCCAACGTCGGCGCAATAATCCGTTCCGCGGCGGCTTTCGGGTACGATAACGTGCTTATAGCGGGCGGTGCGGACGCGTACTCTAACAAGGCGGTTCGCGCAAGTATGGGCGGAATATTCCGCGTAAACGTATATGCGGGGACGAGAGAAGAGATGCTGGCGCTTATCAGTTTACCTATAATAATTGCGGATATGCACGGGGAAACTCTCGGTAAAATTTCCGTACCTAACGGACATTGCCTTTGCATAGGAAACGAGGCGCACGGCGTTTCGGAACGCTTAAAGGCGCTTGCGGATAAAACCGTTGCAATCCCTATGGGGAACGGTATGGAAAGTTTAAACGCCGCGGTTTCCGCGGGAATAATAATGTATTCGCTTACCCTAAAAAATTAAAGGAGTAAAATTATGTCAGGACACAGTCATGCGGCGAATATCGCCGTTAAAAAGGCTAAAACGGACGCCATTAAGGGCAGAATATTCACCAAAGTCGGCAGGGAAATAGCCGTTGCGGCAAAGAACAATCCCGATCCCAACACCAACAGCAAACTTGCGGACGCTATCGCCAAGGCGAAAGCCGTCAATATGCCTAACGACAACATTAAGCGTTGTATCGCAAAGGCTGCGGGGGAACTTTCTAACGCCACTTACGAAGAATTGACTTACGAAGGATACGGCCCTGCGGGCAGCGCGGTTATAATAAAGGCTTTAACCGACAATAAAAACCGTACCGTAGATTTTATAAGAACGGCTATGCGTAAGCACGGCGGTTCGCTCGGCAACGCGGGCTGCGTGTCTTTCACCTTTACGACGATGGGCATTATCGTCGTTGAAAGAACGCCAGAACTTACCGAAGACGCGGTTATGGAAATGGCGCTTGACGCGGGGGCGGACGATTTTATCGCCGAAGACGACGCGTTTGAAATCCATACTTCCGTTTCTGACTTTTCTTCTGTCAGAAAGGATTTGGAAGGCAAGGGGCTTAACTTCTTCGAGGCGGAAATCCGTATGGTTCCGCAGACCAAAATCACCCTGTCTGGCGACGACCTTACTAAATTCAATAAACTTATCGACGCGCTGGAAGACCTTGACGACGTTTCAGACGTTTATCACAACGTGGATTTGCCCGAAGACGAAGACGACGAATAATATATTCGGGTTGGATTTTCTTTCCGAAAAGATTGCATAATTTTCGGAAAGAAAATTTTATTTTAAGACATAAAAATTTTTTATTTGCCGATACTTAAAAGTGTCGGCGGTAAAACGGTTTTTCTAATATAAAAACCGCTTAAACAACCCGTCGCTTTATATACCGCACGATTTGCGACGGATTTTTCCCCGCACTTCAGGCGGGGAAAGGGGGCAAATTTCACGCCCCTTTTATTATTTTTAAAAATTTAAGTTTTTTTGCACCCGTTTAGTGGTACAATATTAAAGTAATCAGGTCGTTTACAGGAGATGATGATATGAAGAAAAGACTATCCGTATTTTTTACTTGCTTAATAGCGTTAACGCTTGCCGTCGTTATGGCAAGCGGGTGTTCTTTTATCGACGGGAACAGTCGTAGCCGCCGTGCCGCCTCGCCGAGCGATTCGGAGATAGCCGCGCAAAACGTGAATTTCGAAACTACGCCCAAAGAGCGCAATATAGAGGACGCCTTTATAGAGGCGGTTGCAAAAGTAAAACGCACTTCCGTGCAGATATTAACAGATAGCAGCGCGGGTTCAGGGGTTATAGTGGATATTTCATTTGCCGAAGAAAGCAACGCGGATTGGAAACAGGACGAAGATATGCTTTACATTATAACTTGTCATCATATGGTTTCAGTATCCGGTTCTTACGGCACGCAAGGGGTGGGTGAAATAGAAATTCGGCTGCCCGACGAAGACTGTTCTTATACCAACGCCGATTACGTTTTCCACGGCTATATAGGCAATAAAGAACCCTCTTATTACGCGTCGCAAGGGTATGCGATAACGCTCGTCGGCGGCGATTTCGAATCGGATATAGCCGTATTAAAACTCGATTTGGACAAGGCGGCGCATTCGGGCAAGAAACTTTCGCAGGAAAATAAGGCGAAAATTCAGAAAGCGCAGATACCCGACGATTCGTATAACGTTTCTTTAGGCGAAACGGTGTTTTCAATAGGTAATCCGACCGGCACTCTGCCCGGTTCTGTTGCACGCGGCATAATAAGTTGTCTTAACCGTTCCGTAGACGTGGACGAAATAGGCGCAATGTCGCTTATGCAGATAGACGTGTCCACTAATCCCGGCAGTTCGGGCGGCGGGCTTTATAATCTGTACGGCGAACTTATAGGCATTACCAACGCGGGTAATACTAATTATACAAACATCAATTTTGCTATTCCGTGCTACCTTGCTAACGATAACGGGTTCGTGGATATAGTAAAACAACTCGGCGGGACGGCAAGCGAAGACAATTACGGATACGTGTCTGGCAGAAGAGTAAAACTCGGATTCAGCGTTATGGAAAATGACGACGATTCGGAAAGCCCGTTCTTATACGTTTCGTCCGTCGGCAGCGGCAGTCTTGCATACGGCAAATTGCAGGCGAACGACGTCATAAAGACGGTAAGCATTTCAAGAAACGGTGAAGAGATACTTTCGCGTTCCGTATCCACTCTTGACGAGTTCGCCGAAGTTATGGCTATGCTTGAAGCGGGAGACGTTTTAACGATAAGTGCAAGCAGGTATTCGTGGGGAAGAACTAAAAACATTACGGCAGATATAGAGATACAGAGTTTTTGGTTCTGCGATACGGGGTATTAAAAATTAGGCAACGCCTGTTTGTTTTGGGC
>JAFZYZ010000039.1 GCA_017615975.1 Clostridia bacterium
GGCGAAAGCATTACGAGAAAATAATCGTCGCCGAAAACGGTCGTTCCGACGGCGGAATAAACGATTTGCACTTCCTTTTCGTTAAGCAGCGTAAGTGCCCGATAATAAAGATTAAAATTCTGCGGCGAAATAATATACGGCAAAAACGCCTTTTCCACGGTATAATTTTCTATTATTTTCGCCGCGTTGCCTATATGGTCGGCGTCGGGATGCGTTAATACGAGATAGGTAAGCGTTCCGTCCGTGTATTCGTCAAGATAGCGCTTAACGGAATTGTAGTTCCCGTCGTTTTCATAGCCGCAGTCGATAAGCATCGTTTTGCCGTCGGCAAAGTTTATAAAAATCGCGTCCCCTTCGCCCACGTCGATATAGTTTACCGAAAAGCCCGCGTAATACTTAAAGGTATCCTTATATTCGCCGCTTTTATAGTTATCGCACGCTAAGAAAAGACAGCAGACGCACATTAGCGCAACGGCTACGGATACCGCCGATAATCTTTTGAACCGCGCAAGAAAAAGTCTCATTTTCCTTTGCCGATTTTAACGCCTTTTTTCAGTTTGGCGGCGTTAATACCCTGTTTTATCTTTGGAAAGTTTTCTTTGGCGCACTCGTAGCCTATTTCGAACATACGGTCCGCCGCGGAAAATGAGACGGGTTTATAAGCGGACAAATCGGGGTGCAGCATAAAGTCTGCGTTATCGTACCCCTTTTGCCACGGCTTATCCACGCCGCCCTTAAATTCCGGGAAAATCACACCTAAAATTCCGCCGCCGCTTTTGACGTGCGAAGAAAGGTCAATGCCCACGATATAGTCCGCGCCCATTTCCCTGACTTTATCCGCGGGAACGGAGTTAGTAAACGCCCCGTCTATAAGTTGTTCGCCGTCTATTATAACCGGCTTAAAAAAGGGCGGGTACGCGGAAGACGCACACAGCGCCTTTGCCACGCTGCCCTTATCTAAAACGCGTTCCGCACTCGTGTCTAAAACGGTCGCAACCGCCTTAAAGGGTTTTTTAAGTTCTTCTATGTCTAGATTGCCGATGGTTCTGTCTATCACGCGGAAAAGCCCCAGCGTGTCCATCTTTATCATAAACAGGTTCTTTATTTCGGAAACGTTTATGCCTTTTAAAAGTTCCAGACAGTCGGTCGCGGAATATCCCGCCGCGTAAAACGCGCCTATAACGCTGCCGATACTAGTGCCGGCAACGATATCGAATTCCAAGCCGTTTTGTTCGAAATAATACAGCGCGCCGAGTTCCGCGTAGCCTTTCGCCCCGCCCGAACCTAGCGCCAAGCCCAACTTAAACTCGGGCGCGGGTTTTCTTTTGAATAAATTTTTAAACTTTCCCCAAAAACTCATTTTTCTTCCGTCGCAGATTTTTTCTTAAGTGAAATTTTGATTATAACTAATATAAGCATTACCGCGGCTAACGCGAACATTCCGTATAAAATATAGTCTAAAATAGCGAGATTGCCGCTTGCGCTAAGTATTATTTCCGCTAAAAGCGAAATTATAGCCCCCGCTATAAAATTGCCGATAACGACGGGAAGAACAGCGTCCTTAAACTTAAGCCCCAAGAACACGGCTACGGCAGTACCCGTCCACACCCCCGTCATAGGCAGCGGTATCGCCACGAAAATAAACGTGCCGAGAATTTTATAAAACTTTTCGGTACGCGCCTTTTTGCCGCTTTTTTCGGCTTTTTTAAGCGCTGAATCCGCCTTATCTTTAAAAAACAGTTCTATTTTATCGGCAAACGCCTTGAACCACTTGATTTTTTTTAATAGGTTAAGTATCGGGATAAGCAGGAAAAACACGGGAATAAACGCTAACGTCGAACCAAGGTACGAAAGCCCGAAACTTTCGAAAAAACCAAGCCCCGCGCCGCGCGCAAAAATTATGCCGCCTTTAAGTTCTATTAAAGGAACAAGCGACATAATAAGCGTGGCTATTCTGTCGTTCCCGATTAAATTTTGTATGAATTCTACCATAAATATCCCTAAAATGAATTGTATTTTTGCGCTTTTTGCTGTAAAATACCTATATGACTACTCAAAAGATGCTTTCCGTTATGCGCAAGGGCATAACGGAATACAAAATGATAAAGGACGGCGACAAAATCGCGGTCGGCGTGTCGGGCGGGAAAGATTCCGTATCGCTCTTAAAACTTCTCGCCGAATACCGTAAATTTTCGCCCGAAAAGTTTGAACTTTTAGCCATTTCCGTCGATTTGGATTTTACGGGCGCGAAAACCGATTTTACCGCGCTTAAAAGTTTTTGCGAAGAACTTTCCGTGCCTTATATCGTGGAAAAAACCGACATAGGTAAAATCGTGTTCGACGTGAGAAAAGAAACTAACCCCTGCGCGCTGTGTTCCAAAATGCGGAAAGGCGCGCTGTACGACGTGGCGGTTAAAAACGGGTGCAACAAGGTGGCTTTAGGTCATCACGCGGACGATTTAACCGATACTTTCTTGCTTTCCTTATTCTACGAAGGCAGACTTTCCACCTTTGCGCCAAAGAGTTATTTGGATCGCACGGGGCTAACCCTTATCCGCCCGCTTATTATGGCGAAAGAGGCGGACATTACGGGCTTTTCTAAAAATCTGCCTATCGTAAAAAGCCCCTGCCCCGCTAATAAACAGACTAAACGAGAATTCGTCAAAAACGCCTTGCGCGAAATCGCAAAGGAAATCCCAAGCGTCAGGGAAATGGCGTACACCGCCATAACCCACCCGGAAAGGTACAACCTTTTCGATAAGTTCCGAAAGGAAATCGACGAAATATTGTAAATTTTATTGTAGCCGCCGCGCAAATTAAAGCGCGGCGGAATTTTTTTTGCTATTACTTGTTGAAGTTGTCTTTTAAGGACACTATTTCGCTTAAAACCGTTTTGTCTTTTACGTCTAACAGTTTAAAGTAGCCCGTCCGCATAAGTTGATACGGAATATCGCCGTTATCCATTACGTACGGCTCTACTTTGCCGTTAAACACTTTCAGGCTGTCGGCGTTCATCCGTTCGGAAAAATCCTGCCCCGCGTATTCTTCGTCTTTGAGTAAATATCCGTATTTGCGAATTTCAATATCCGCGCTGGTCTCTTCGTTCACCCATTGAATAACGCCTTTCACCTTTATCCCCGAAGTGTCGTTGCCGCTCTTGGATTCCTTAATATACGAACACAAAATTTCTACGGGTTCTCCGTTGTCGTCTAAAATCACGTCGTCGCACTTTACGATATACGCGGATTTAAGCCGAACGTATCCGTCCTTTTTAAGCCTGAAATACTTGGGCGGGGGTTCTAGCGAAAAGTCGTCCGCGTCGATATACAAGTGCTTTGAAAAGGTAATTTTTCTCGTCCGCTTTATCTCTTCGTTCGGATTTATATCGAAATCGACTTCTTCCGTCTTTCCGTCGGGATAATTCGTTATCGTAAGTTTTAAGGGCTTTAATACGCCCATAGCGCGTTCGGCGTTGGCGTTTAAGTATTCCCTGATACACGCTTCGAGATAAGAAATCTGCACTTCGGAATTAGATTTCGCAATCCCTATGCGCCCGCAGAAATCTTTTAACGCTTCCGCAGGCACGCCGCGACTTCTTAAACCCGTTAAGGTCGGCATACGCGGGTCGTCCCACCCGTCAACAGAACCGTCTTCCACGAGTTTTTTAAGATACCGCTTACTCATTACAAGATTTGTTATATTAAGCCGCGCAAACTCTATCTGGCGGGGCTTGGGGTTAAATCCCAAGGTTATACCCACCCAGTCGTAAAGGGGGCGGTGGTCTTCGAATTCCAAAGTGCAAAGCGAGAAAGAAACGCCCTGCAAGTAGTCGCAGATGGGGTGCGCAAAGTCGTACATAGGATATATGCACCACTTATCCCCCGTGCGGTAATGCTTTTCACGCAAAATTCTGTAAATAACGGGGTCGCGCATATTGATGTTGGGGCTTGCCATATCTATTTTGGCGCGCAAACACTTGCTACCGTCGGGATATAACCCCGCTTTCATCTCGCGGAATAATTTTAAGTTTTCGTCTATCGTGCGGTTTCTATACGGACTTTCCTTGCCCGCCTCGGTTAAAGTGCCGCGATTAGCGGAAATCTCTTCGGGCGTCATATCGCACACGAACGCGTTGCCCATCATAATTTCCTTTTCCGCAAACTCGTAAATCTTGTCGTAAAAATCGGACGCGTGCGTTATTTTATCGTACTTAAAGCCAAGCCACGCAATATCTTTCTTTATCGCTTCTTCGTACTCTTCTTTCTCTTTAGACGGATTAGTGTCGTCCAAAAACAGATTGCACTTGCCGTTATACTTTTCCTTAACGCCGAAATTAAGGCACAAAGATTTTGCGTGCCCTACGTGTAGGTATCCGTTAGGTTCGGGCGGGAAACGGGTGTAAACTTCCGCTACCTTTCCGCTCGAAATTTCGTCGTTGATGATTTGTTCTATAAAATTATTCGCTTCTGGTAATTCTTTAATCATAGTAAACATATTTTACCACAATTTTTTAAAATAAAAAAGTAAATAGCGATATTACTTTAAAAAAATAAAACGCTACCGATAAAAACAACTTTCGGTAGCGTTAGTTTATGAATAATCAATTTGTTATTTAATCAATTTACCGTTTATTTTTAACGACTTACCTTTCGTTTCTAATTTAGTACCGTCGTTAAGCGTTGTGCTTAAACATATCGGCGTCAACGAAGTTAAAGAATTATATTCGTCGCAAAGTTCTCCGTTTACTCGAAGATTGTGGTGATACCACCCGAAATAAACGGATATTTTTATTCCGTTATAATCATATTCTTTATAAACCAAAAACAGCGATGCGATAAAAAAAGCAAAAGAAAAAATAAACAACGGTACGAATAACGATAATAAAATAAATGGACTTGTATCATCTTTCGATTTTGAAATAAAAAATAGCAAAACGATTGACACAATACTTATTACCAACAAAATCAGCCAAAACAATCTATGAAATAAAATCCTGTTTTTCTCTTTCATTTTTTATACCACTTCCCTTTATGGATAATAGTATAGTATAAAAATTCGAGAAAGTCAAATTAAACTCCCGATTTCAGATATACCGTATTGCTTGCGGATATATATTCCGTAAGTCTTGACGAACTTGTAGGCAGAAATTTTTAAGCAAATTTTTGCGGGGGGCGCGTAAATTTCGCACCCCGCTTTCTTATTTACTTGACTATTAAATCAATATATTGTAAAATACCTTTTGCAATAATCTTTTAAGAAGGTTTTTTATGGAAATTAAAGCGACAATGGAAAAAATCGTAAACCTGTGTAAAGGCAGGGGCTTTATCTTCCCCGGAAGCGAGATTTACGGCGGACTTGCAAACAGTTGGGACTACGGCCCTTTGGGCGTAGAATTTAAAAACAACGTCAAAAAGGCGTGGTGGAAACGCTTCGTTCAGGAAAGCAAGTACAACGTGGGGCTTGATTCCGCAATCATTATGAACCCTGAGACTTGGGTAGCCTCCGGGCACGTGGGCGGATTTTCAGACCCCCTTATGGACTGCAAACAGTGCAAAGCCCGCCACCGTGCGGATAAACTTATCGAAGATTACGCCGCCACGAATAATACTAACGACAACCCCGCGGCGTGGACTTTCGAGCAGATGTCGGCGTTTATCAAAGAAAAAAATATCGCCTGCCCCGTATGCGGCGGACACGAGTTTACCGAAATAAAGAAATTCAACCTTATGTTTAAGACCTTTATCGGGGTTACCGAAGACACGACTTCGACCGTATACTTACGCCCCGAAACGGCGCAAGGGATTTTCGTAAACTTCCCGAACGTACAGCGCGCGGCGCGTAAAAAACTGCCGTTCGGTATAGGTCAGATAGGAAAGTCCTTCCGCAACGAAATTACCCCCGGAAACTTCGTATTCAGAACGCGCGAATTCGAACAGATGGAGTTGGAATTTTTCTGCAAGCCGGGCACGGATTTGGACTGGTTTAAGTACTGGAAAGATTACTGCCACAAATTCCTTTTGGATTTAGGGATAAAGGACGAACACTTGCGCCTACGCGACCACGATAAGGAAGAACTTGCGTTCTATTCAAAAGCGACGACCGACTTTGAGTTCTTATTCCCGTTCGGCTGGGGCGAACTTTGGGGCATTGCCGATAGGACTGACTACGATTTAGGTCAGCACGCAAAATTTTCGGGTAAAGACCTTACATATTACGACCAAGACACAAACGAACATTATATCCCCTACGTTATAGAACCGTCGCTCGGTGCGGACAGGGTGGCGCTTGCTTTCCTTGTTGAGGCGTACGACGAAGAAACCGTAGGAGATAACGACGTTAGAGTAGTGTTGCACTTACACCCCGCGCTTGCGCCTTTTAAAGCGGCGATATTACCGCTATCTAAAAAACTCGGCGATAAGGCGACGGAAATTTACGAAGAGTTATCCAAGTATTTCCCCGTCGATTACGACGAAACGGGTTCAATCGGTAAGCGCTACCGCCGTCAGGACGAGATAGGAACGCCGCTTTGCATAACCTACGATTTTGATTCCGAAAACGATAACTGCGTAACGGTGAGAGACCGCGACACGATGGAACAAGTCCGTATTCCGATA
>JAFZYZ010000040.1 GCA_017615975.1 Clostridia bacterium
CACGTCGCAGGATAGGACGAGATTTTTTATCGCGTTATTCATTTTAAGAACGCTGCCCGCAAGCGTGCCGTCAGCAAGCCGCGCTTCGCCGTTTTTAACTATTACCGTCTGCCCGCCGAGTTCCGAAACGCCGTCCGATAACGCCTTGGCGCGCATAGCGTCGGTAATTAAAACCACTTTGTCTTTGGGTTTATTCTTAATAAGAAGTTTAATAGCGGGCGCGCTGACGTGTATTAAGTCGCATATAACTTCGGTATAGAGTTTATCGAACAGCATTGCCGCGCCGACCGTTCCCGCCTGCCTGTGGTGCAGGGGGCGCATAGCGTTGTAGGTGTGCGTTATGCAGGAAAGCCCCGCGTCTATTCCCGCCGCTATCTGTTCCACGCCCGAATCGGTGTGCCCCGCACTTACCGTAGTGCCGTTATGGACGGCGGCTTTGATAAGCGCGTTAGCGTTCGGTTCTTCGGGTGCAAGGGTTATAATTCGTATGTTGTTGCCGCTGGCGGCGGAAAGTTCCTTGTAAAAGTCCACGTCGGGGTCTTTTAAGTATTTAAGCGGCTGCGCGCCGATATGTTTTTCCGAAATGAACGGACCTTCTAAATGCGCGCCTAAAATTTGCGCGCCGCTTTTTTGTATCTTCATACAGTCGTTTACGTTTTTAAGCGCTTTCGTAATGTTTTCGGGCGACTGCGTCATAGTAGTCGCGCAAAAAGCCGTAGTACCTTCTTTAACCAGAGTGTCCGCAATGGTTAAAAGCGCTTCTTCCGTGCCGTCCATAGCGTCCGAGCCCGCCGCGCCGTGAATATGTTCGTCGATAAACCCGGGCAAAACCACTTGTCCCGCAGAATAGGGGTAGCAGTCGGTAATATTTAGGTTATCGCCTATCGCTACTATTTTGCCGTTTTCAACCGCTATATCGGTAGTTATTATGCCCTTGTCTTTAACGTATGCTTTTACACCCTTAAAACCTTTCATAATCAAGTCTCCTTTCAAAATATATTTTAGCATTTCGGCGACTTTATGTCAACGCGCATATTGGCTATATGCTAAAAAATATTGGCGAAGGACACGTTAAAGTTTTTGGGAATTTGTTCTTCGAGTTCCAAAATCACTTCGGTTTTGGACAGCGCCTCGTCCCACATATTAGCCGCGACGAGGTTTACCGTTTCGGCTATCCACATATCGAACTCGCGTATTTCGTTATGCGAAATAAACGCGTGCAGTTTTTCCTTTGCCGAAACCCACTTGTTTTGCAGAACGTACACGTCGTTTTCCGTTGCCGTTTCCGACTCTATTTTGTCGTAAAGGGTTTCGGTGGCGACGGTAAGTTCTGTAAATTCGCCGCGGATAAAGGTCGTTTCGTAGATTACGCCCGCGGCGAGTATCAGCGCCACGATTACCATTGAAATTACAGATTTTACCATTGTAAGCCCTGCCTTAACGGATAGTAAACTATTTTGAATTTTTCCTTTCTCTTTTTAAAATACGCCCTGCCTTGTCCGTCCACCGTAAGGGCTTCGGTACTTTTAAGCGTTGCACCGTATTCTTTTAAAAATCCGTGTAATTTTTCTTCGTCGTCTTGCAGAACTTTCAGGTTTTTACCGAGTAGTTTTCCGTTGTTTATTATAAGAATAGGCATTGAAGACGGCGTTTTCGCGCGTTCGGAGTTTTCAAACGCGGAAAGCCTGCCGTTAGACTCGAAAATGGCGTAATCGACGTCATCCAAAGAAAAGTAGCCCTGTGCGCGCATAGATTCTATTAAGTCGTCAAGTCCTAAATTGTTCTTTTTAAGTTCGTTCATATCCACGCCGTTCTTGTTGATGACGACGGCGGGCGTTCCCGATAAGACTTTTTTGGCAAGGCTTCCGGACTGTTCTATCAGCGTGAAAAGTTGGTGCAGTAAAAACAGCGCGAGTACCGCCGCCACGCCGTAGATAAGCGGGGTGGAAAGATCCGCCATAGGAATACACGCAAGGTCGGCGATAATAAGGGTGATTATAAACTCAAAGGGTTGCATTTCGCCTATCTGCCGCTTTCCCATAAGCCGCATAACCACGACGAGTATAAGGAAAATAATAAGCGTTCTTATACAAATTAAAGCCATAAATGTAGTATGAATTAAAAGGCGAAAAATATTCCGCAAATATTCCGTCTGCCGCCGTGATAACGCTTGACAAGCCGCGCGCGAAAAGTGTAAAATTTACGGTATAGAGTAGAAAAGGCGCGTTAAGTGTTGCAAAACGGGATGTTGTTTGCAAACGAAAGGGAATTCTCTGCGGTGTCTTTTCGCGTCCGCTATAATAAAGCGGTTTGCCTAAAAAAGGTAAACGCCAAATTTTATCGGATCTCTCTAAACCTTGAAAGGGAGATTTTTTTATGCTTAAGAACCTTTTGACGGAAGCGTTTGATTTCGCTGCGATTTTTAAGACCGTACGGACAAGGTGGTATTACTATATAGCGCTTGCGGTGTTTATAATCCTGCTTTGTTCCTTTTTCTTTTTTAAGAAACAGCCTAAGAAAAACAATCTTACCAAAACCCAGAAAATCTGTTATATTTCCGTCTTGGCGGCACTTGCTACGGTTAGTAATATTTTCGATATAAAGGTAAGCGACGAGTTTCAGATTTCGCTTGTCGCCACGGTCGGGTTTATGGCTGGATATATGCTGGGCGGCGGCTACGGGTTTGCCGTATGCTTTATAGGCGACCTTTTGGGTGCGATAATAAATCCGCACGGACCGTATAATCCGATTATAGGCATAGGCACGGGGCTTTGGGGGCTTATTCCCGGCATTGCTTTCTGGTATTTTAAGGGCAACGAATATGTTAAGACCGCCGTGTCGTTTGTTTTAGGGTTTTTACTCGTTTCGTCAGGCATAAACGTAGTTGGCTTTTGCCTTATGTATCCGACATATTATACCTTTGAAGCACTTTTGCCGACGCTGCCGCTTAAACTCGCCGTCGTTGCGCTTAACTGTGCGATATGCGTAGGACTTGTTTCGGCGCTTCCGCGGATAATAAAGAATACGGCGCTACTTAGCGCGGAAGCGGAAACGGACGGTTCGGAGAACGACGAAAAAGATAACGGATAATTTATAGTTAAAACATTTCGCGCGGTGGCAAAGTTGCCACC
>JAFZYZ010000041.1 GCA_017615975.1 Clostridia bacterium
AAAGTATGCGACGGCGGCGTTTTCTATACAATATTTATATATTATTCGGAACGCAAGGCAACGACGGGATCTTTATTAGCCGCTATTCTGGACGGAATAATTCCCGCAATCAGCGTAAGCACGAAACTTACCACGACCAAGAGTGCCGCGTCTGCAATCCGCAAGGCGGCAATACTCCCCGCGTTGGCGATAAAATTACCTATAATTATATTTATCGGAATAGTTAAAAGATAGCAAACCGCAACGCCAAGTAGCCCCGCAAACAGCCCTATCAGGAAAGTTTCCGCATTGAATATTCGCGAAATATCCTTCTTTCTTGCGCCGATAGACCTTAACACGCCTATTTCTTTGGTGCGTTCGACAACCGACACGTAGGTTATGATACCTATCATTATGCTGGAAACTACGAGTGATATTGCCGTAAACGCGATAAGCACTATCTTGATAGCGTCTACTATCGTATTAAGTGCGGCAAACAGCATTTCCGTAGAATCGGAATAATGGACGATTTTAAGTTTTTCTTCTTCGTCCTTCTCATCCCACTGGTCGTTCCATTTATCGAGATAGTCTTTTAACGCCTTCTTCTCGTCAAACCCCGCGGAATATATTGAAATCTTATTCACGGTATCGTCGCCCGCCAAGGCGCGCAGAGTATATTTTATCGGGCTTGACATAATCAACGGATTTATTACCTGAACTGTTTTTGTCTCGTTCTCGTCAGCCCCCGCCGCCTGTGCGATAGGCGAATTGATATTATTCTCGTCCGACAGCAAATATTGAACGAAAGCCGAAGTGTATGCAAGCCCCGTCTGCAATACTCCCTGCCTTACCCCTTCTTTTAACCTGACTATTCCCTTAATTTCCATAGACATTGCCGAACTCGGAACTACGGGGAGATACGGCGGGGCACTTCCCGCGTCTGGCGCGAAAATCTTACTGTAAAAGTTCGAACCCATTTGCGTATATCTGTCGGTATTGTTGACGTAATAGAACCGTTTACTCATTACTTCGTCAAAGGTAAATTCGCTTATATCGTCGAACTTGACGTTATAACCTTCCATACCGTTTATCGACTTAAATCCCAAAAGCGCAAGCGTTATGTCGGAAACGCGATTATAGTTATCTACGACAAGCATAAGTTCGTCCTTTTCCGTAGCCCACTCGCCTTTTATAAGTTCGTACTGCGAACCGACGAGTTCTGCACTTGCGGGAATTTCACACATAGTAGGTATATAACTTCTGACGAACGACGCGGAAATATTCATATCCGACTGCGACATCCCCTTTTCAAACCATTCCAGCATGGCTTGAACCAAAGTGTTTACCGACATAATATTATGTTTGGCTTCCGTGCCGCCGTCTTCCAGATTATACCCTATATCCGAAAAGATATAGTCGTTTATATCCATACCGTAGCCGTACTGAACGCAATACGCCCACTTATCCTTGGTAAGCGCCGCGGCAGCGTTCTTTTCTGCCGTATAGTCTTCTATATACGCGATATAGTCGTCGGTCAGTTTATTGCTTTTAAGCATATTCGTAAGGTCGGCGAAGCGGGCGCGCGAATACACCTTTTCGGCAAATCTTTGCGCCTTTACTTCGTCGGTTATTACGGTGTTTGTAAGGTTCTGGAAGTCTTCTAAATCGATTGTAGATTCGGAAATGGTCAAAGGGTAAACGGAAAGCGTATCCGCCTGCAACTTTTTGATATACCCCGAAAACCCCGTGGATACCGCAAGCACAAGCGCAATACCGATTATGCCTATGCTGCCAGCTATCGCGGTCAAAATGGTTCTGCCCTTTTTGGTCAGAAGGTTGGAAAAGGAAAGCCCGAACGCCGTGCCGAGTTTCATCGCCGCTTTGCCTTTGGCTTTCTTCCCTTTCTCCGCCGTTAAATCCTTTTCCGCGGACGCGTCCGCGGGCGGCAAAGAGTTTGCCGCGTCAAAAAACTCGTTGGTGTCGCCCGTCTTTTCCCCGTCCAAAAGGTTTATTATGCGCGTGGAATACTTTTCCGCAATATCGGGATTGTGGGTTACCATAATAACCAGACGGTCGCGCGCCACTTCTTTTAACAATTCCATTATCTGAATACTCGTTTCGGTATCCAGCGCGCCCGTCGGTTCGTCGGCTAAAATTATTTCGGGATCGTTGACGAGCGCGCGCGCTATCGCCACTCTTTGCATCTGCCCGCCCGAAAGTTGGTTGGGCTTTTTATGCGCTTGACTCTCAAGCCCGACTTTTTTAAGCACTTCTTTGGCTTTTTTATGCCGCGCCGCCTTGCTTACTCCGGACAGAGTAAGCGCGAGTTCCACGTTAGATAGCACCGTTTGGTGCGGAATAAGATTATAACTCTGAAAGACGAAACCCACGCTGTTGTTGCGGTAGGTATCCCAGTCCTTATCCCTATACTCTTTGGTAGAAACGCCGTTTATTATAAGGTCGCCCGAAGTATATCTGTCCAGCCCGCCTATAATGTTAAGCATAGTGGTCTTACCGCAACCGGACGGCCCTAACACGGACACGAACTCGTTTTTGCGGAAAGTCAGATTTATTCCTTTAAGCGCCTTGACTGCGTTTTCGCCGTCTCCGTAAGTTTTAACGATATCGACGAGTTTAAGCGCCGCGTATTCGCTTACGGGTTTGGATTTTTTGACTTTTCTTTCAGCCATAATCTTTTTTCCTTTTTATTTTCGCATTAACCGCAGTTTTATGCGATTAAATTATATCCGAAAGGGCGTTCACGAACGCTGGAATATCGTCTATCGACAGCCCTTCCAGAATTCTTGCCTGTTCGTACAGTACGGTGGAATATTTTTTAAGCGTTTCCTTATCTTCTTTATACAGAGTTTCAAGTTTATCGAGAATTTTATGTTCGGCGCTGATTTCCAAAACCTTATCCGCTTTGACGCTGCCGTCGGCGTTCGGCATAGAGTTTAATACCTTTTCCATTTCGATAGAAACGTCGCCGTCCGCTATTAAGCACACGGGGTAGGTCTTTAAGTTGGAAGTAAGTCTTACGTCCTTAACCTTATCGCCGAGATTTGCTTTAATTTCCGCAAACAAGTCTTTATATTTTTCGTTTTTCTTCTTTAATTCTTTCTTTTCCTTATCGGTATCGAGTGAAAAGTCCGCTTCGGCAACCGACTTAAACTTCTTGCCGTCGTAATCGATTAAAATTTTTGCCACGAACTCATCCACGCCGTCTTTAAAGAACAGAATTTCCGCGCCCTTTTCCTTGGCTTTTTCTATCTGCGGCAGTTTTGCGATTTTGTCGTAAGATTCGCCCGAAGCGTAGTAAATTTCGTTCTGTCCGTCGGGCATTTCCTTGACGTATTCGCTAAGAGAAACTAGTTTTTCTTTCTTCGACGAATAGAACATAAGCAAATCTTTGAGTTTGTCTTTATTCATACCGAAACCGGCGTAAACGCCGAACTTAATGGAAAGCCCGAATTCGGCGAACAGTTTTTCGTAAGTTTCCCTGTCTTCGTCCATCATCTTTTTGAGTTCCGAAGAAATTTTCTTTTCAATACCGTTCGCTATCGCCTTAACCTGCCTGTCCTGCTGCAAAATTTCACGCGAAATGTTCAACGAAAGGTCTGAACTGTCCACTATCCCCCTTACGAATCCGAAATAATCGGGCAAAAGGTCTTCACACTTGTCCATTATCATAACGCCGTTGGAGTACAGTTTCAAACCCTTCTTGTAATCTTTGGAATAATAGTCGAAGGGCGCGCGGGACGGGAAAAACAGCAACGCGTCGTAATTTACCGCGCCTTCGATTTTCGCGTACACACTCTTTAAGGGGTTTGTATAGTCGTGGAATTCGTTTTTATAAAACTCGTTTAAGTCTTCGTCCTTTACTTCCGACTTGGGCTTTTTCCAAATCGGTATCATACTGTTTAAGGTTTCCGGTTCTTTCACCTGTTCGTACTCGGGCTTATCGTCGGGCGAACCTTCCTTTTTGCGGCTTTTGGTCGTTTCCATTATAATAGGATAACGGATATAGTCGGAATACTGCTTTATTAAAGAACTTATTTTGTATTCTTCCAAAAAGTCAGAATACTTAAAATCTTCGGTATCTTCCTTTAATTTAAGCACGATTTTAGTGCCGAATCCGTCCTTTTCCGCTTCGGTTATGTCGTAGCCGTCAACCCCCGCGCTTTCCCACTTATAAGCCTTATCCTGACCGTACGCTTTAGAATATACCACTATTTTATCGGCAACCATAAACGCAGAGTAAAAGCCTACGCCGAACTGCCCTATAAGTTCGTTGTCCGCGCCTTCGTTTTCCTTTTTGAAAGCAAGCGTGCCGCTTTCAGCAATAGTGCCGAGATTCTTTTCTAAATCCTTGTCAGTCATACCTATACCGTTGTCTTCGATTATAAGCGTGCGCGCCGCCTTATCCACCGCAATATTTATCTTGAAATCGGAATTTACCGTCGTATCGGTAAGCGAAATAAATTTCAGTTTATCGATAGCGTCCGACGCGTTGGATATAAGTTCGCGCAGGAATATTTCCTTATTCGTGTAGATTGAGTTAATCATTAAATCGAGAATTCTTTTCGATTCGGTTTTAAATTGTTTCATATTAAGTCTGTCTCCTCGTTTATTTTTTAGCACTCTCTTCTTTTAAGTGCTAATTTATATTATAATCAAAGTATAAATAAAGTCAATCAAAAAACGCCCGAAAACGCGAATTTGTTAACGAAATTTATAAAAGGAACGCCCCGCCTTACAATATGAAATCGGCGGGGCGTTTTCAGCGTCATTTACAGTATATCGTTCAGTTCCGAAACGCAGTCTAAAACGAAAGTCGGGTTTACACCCTGCGCTTTTATATCGTTAAAAGTCCCTTCGCCGGACAGCACGAACAGCGTGTCCACACCGGCGTTTACGCCCGACGCGATATCGGTGTAAAGCCTGTCCCCTATAACCAGCGTTTGCCCTTTATTAAAGCCGTACTTTTTAACGCACGCGTCTATCATAAAGGGCGTGGGCTTACCGATAAATATCGGCGTTTTGCCCGTTGCCTTTTCATAGGCAAAACACATAGAACCGCAATCGGGCGCGTACCCGAAATCCACGGGGCAAACCCAGTCGGGATTAGTCGCGTAATATGGCACTTTAAGGTTTGTAAGCATCTTGCAGGTCTTCTTCATCTTTTCATAAGTCAGTTCGGTGTCGTATCCGACTAAAATCGCCGCAACGCTTTCGTCGTAATCTTCGGTCAGATTAAGCCCGTAGCCTATAAGTTCTTTTACACAGGATTTAGTCGCCTGAACGAAAATCTTACTATCCCCGAATCTATCGCGCAGAATTTCCGCCGCCGCCATCGTAGAAGTCATAAAGTCGTCTTTCGTGGCGACTATGCCCGTACCGTTTAAGTAAGCAACCCGCTCTTCAAGCGACTTGGACGAATTGTTGGTTATAAAAACGTATCTTCCGCCCGCCGACTTTATCTTTGCAAACAGTTCTTTAACGCCGTCAAAAAGTTTCCCGTCTATATAAATAGTACCGTCCATATCGAACAGAAACAGTTTTTTGCTTTTCAAGGCGTATAGAGAGTTTCCGCATATATCTTTTTTCATAAATCTCTAAATCCTATAACCCTCTTGCAAA
>JAFZYZ010000042.1 GCA_017615975.1 Clostridia bacterium
CGGGCGAAGAAGGCTATCCCGCTTATCTTTCGTCAAGACTTGCCGAATTCTACGAACGCGCAGGTATGGTTAACACGCTTTGCAGCGGTGAAAGGGTAGGTTCGGTGTCGGCAATCGGCGCGGTGTCTCCGCAGGGCGGGGATTTGAGCGAACCCGTTTCGCAGGCAACTTTAAGAATAGTCAAAGTGTTCTGGGGGCTTTCTTCGGCACTCGCGTACAAGCGGCATTTCCCCGCGATAGACTGGCTTATAAGTTATTCGCTGTATGCGGACAAGCTTGCCGACTGGTACAATCAGAACGTATCGGAAGACTTTACGCGTATGCGTTCTTTTGCAATGACCGTATTGCAGGAAGAAGCGGAACTCGACGAAATAGTAAGACTCGTCGGGGCTGACGCGCTTTCCTATAAAGACCGTCTGACACTTGAAACGGCGAAGTCCATAAGGGAAGACTATCTGCATCAGAACGCTTTCCACGAAGTAGATACCTTTACTTCGCCCGAAAAGCAGTATAAAATACTTAAACTGATTTACGATTTCCACAGACTTTCGGGCGAAGCGCTTGAAAAGGGTGCGGAATACGGCGATATAATCAATCTGCCCGTGCGCGAAAAGATAGGCAGGGCAAAATATATTCCCGAAAAAGATATAAAAGATTTGGACGGCATAGGCGCGGAGATTGTCAGCGCGCTTAAAGACCTTTCGGGCGGTGAAGAAGATGAATAGAGAATATAAAACCATAAAAGAAGTCGTAGGGCCGATAATGCTTGTCGAAGGTGTTCAGGGGGTTAAATACAACGAACTCGTGGACGTCGTGCAGGAAAACGGCGAAGTAAGGCACGGCAAAGTGCTGGAAGTATCAGCCGATAAGGCGCTCGTCCAGTTGTTCGAAAGTGCGCAGGGCTTGCAGATTTCCACCGCAAAAGCCAAATTTTTAGGCTACGGGCAGCGACTCGGCGTATCGGAAGATATGCTGGGGCGGGTGTTCGACGGTATGGGAAATCCCAGAGACGGCGGCGCACCCGTTATAGCCGAAAAATATATGGATATAAACGGCGAACCGATAAATCCCGCCGCGCGCGACTATCCCAACGAATTTATACAAACCGGCATTTCGGCAATAGACGGGCTTAATACGCTCGTCCGCGGGCAGAAACTTCCCGTATTCAGTATGTCTGGACTACCGCACGCCGAACTTGCGGCGCAGATAGCCCGTCAGGCGAAAGTTTTAAATAGCGACGAAAAGTTTGCCGTCGTGTTCGCGGCGGTAGGTATTACCTACGAAGAAATGGAATATTTCGTTCAGGATTTCAGAAAGACGGGGGCAATAGAGCGTACCGTAATGTTTACCAACCTTGCGAACGACCCCGCAATAGAGCGTATAGCGACGCCGCGTATGGCGCTTACCTGCGCGGAATATCTTGCGTACGACGTGGGGATGCACGTTCTCGTTATAATTACCGACATAACCAATTATTGCGAATCTCTGCGTGAAGTTTCCGCGGCGAGAAAGGAAGTGCCGGGGCGCAGGGGGTATCCCGGATATCTTTACACCGACCTTGCGACTATGTACGAACGCGCGGGCAGAATTCGCGGTAAAAAGGGTTCTATAACGCAGATACCTATACTTACGATGCCCGAAGACGATAAAACGCACCCCATTCCCGACCTTACGGGGTATATAACCGAAGGGCAGATAATTTTATCGCGCGAACTGTATAAGAAGGGTATAAATCCTTCGATAGACGTTCTGCCGTCCCTTTCGAGACTTAAAGATAAGGGTATAGGCGAAGGTAAAACGCGTGAAGACCACGCTGACACAATGAACCAACTTTTCGCCGCGTACGCACGCGGAAAGGAAGCCAAGGAACTTTCGGCTATTTTGGGCGACGCGGCGCTGTCCGACGTTGATAAACTGTACGCCAAATTTTCCGACGCGTTTGAAAAGGAATACGTGTCTCAGGGCTTTACCACCAACAGAAGTATAGAAGAAACGCTTGATCTCGGTTGGAAATTGCTTGCGATTTTACCGAAATCGGAGTTAAAGCGTATCAAAGAAAAACACATTGAAAAATATTTACCCAAAGTTAGCGCGGAACAGGAATAAGGAGCATAATTGAGACTTAACGTCAATCCCACCCGCATGGAACTAGGCAAGTTAAAAGCGCGGCTAAAAACCGCGACGCGCGGGCATAAACTGTTAAAAGATAAGACCGACGAGATGATAAGAAGGTTTTCCGATATAATTCGAGAAGACAAGGCTTTGCGCGACTCTCTGGAAACGGAAATAGCGGGTACGCTTAAAAAGTTTTCTTTTGCGAGAACTTTGGCGTCTAAAAGCGATATAGAACTCGCCTTTGCAATGCCGGCGGTGTCGGTGGAAATAGATTGCGACGTAAAAACGGTTATGAACGTACCCGTTCCGAAACTTACGCTGACAAAAACGGAGTCCAAGGATAAATATCCCTATTCGTTCGGCTTTTTGACGGGTGAGGCGGACGTTGCCGTGGATGCGGCGGGCGCGCTTATTGAAAAGATGGTGAAACTTGCCGAACTTGAAAAGTCGGTGGCAATGCTTGCCGACGAAATAGAAAAAAGCAAGCGCCGTGTGAACGCTTTGGAATACGTTATGATTCCCAACTTACAGGAAACCATAAAATATATAGGGATGAAACTCGAAGAGAACGATCGCAGCAGCAGGGTACGGCTTATGAAGGTTAAATCAATGATGCTTGCGGAAGGTTCTGACGGCAGATAAGAATATGCAAAAGTGGCAAATATCCAAAGCGGTCTTATATCTGGTTGCAGCGATACTGATTTTCATATTCAATCAATCGATAACCCCGTACGCGGGTATTTTAGTCGGCGCGGTGGTTTGCGTTTACGCATTTGAAGAACTTATCGTTTCCGCAGTAAATAAAAAACTCTTTTCGGACACCTTTCATCTTTTCGACGGAATAGCGCAGATACTTATCGGTGTAATTTTATTTTTAGTTTCCTACGATATAATTAAAGTGTGTTTGGTCTGGGGCGTTTGGTCTGTTTTAAGGGAAAGTAAAGAACTTGCCGTAGCGGTTAAAAGCGTTATAACCAAGCGTTTAGGGTTTTTAAGCGCTATAGAATCGGTTGTCGTTATCGTGCTATCTTTTATGATGATTTTAGAACCGAGCGAACATCACGCGCATCTGCACGTTATTCTTTTGGGCGTAGAACTTATAACCGTCGTACTCTTCTATTTTATGGAACGTTTTATAGACGGAAAGCGTGCGGGAAATTCGGAAAATAAAAAAGAAGAATTGACCTTATAATTTATTTGTTAGTAAAAAGAGCCGACTGTTTCAAAATTATGAAACAGTCGGCTCTTTAATTAGTTTATTAAAGGTTTATTTCGCGTCTGTAATTTGTCTTGCTACGAAGATGCCGCTTGCCGAAGCGTGCGAAAGTGAGTGGGTGATGCCGCTGCCGTCGCCTATAACGTAAAGCCCCTTGATTTTCGTTTCAAGATTGTCGTCGACAGAAACTTCCATATTATAGAACTTAACTTCCACGCCGTATAACAGAGTGTCGTCGTTTGCAGTCCCCGGCGCAACGTTATCGAGTGCGTAAATCATCTCTATAATGCCGTCCAGAATCCGCTTGGGCAGAACAAGGCTTAAATCGCCGGGGGTTGCGGACAGAGTGGGGGAAACAACCCCTTCTTCTATACGCTTTTCGGTGCTGCGTCTGCCGCGGATAAGATCGCCGAAACGCTGTACTATAACCCCGCCGCCAAGCATATTCGAAAGTCTTGCAATACTTTCGGCGTATCCCGTACTGTCCTTAAACGGTTCGGAAAAATGCTTGCTTACAAGCAGCGCAAAGTTGGTGTTTTTTGTCTTTAACGCGGCGTCTTCATAACTATGCCCGTTTACGGTTATTATTCCGTTGGTGTTTTCATGAACGACTATACCGTTGGGGTTCATACAGAAAGTACGCACGGAGTCTTCGAATTTTTCCGTTCTGTACACTATTTTACTCTCGTACAGTTCGTCGGTTAGGTTAGAGAATATTTCCGCGGGCAGTTCCACTCTTACACCTATATCCACGCGGTTTGACTTAATCGGGATTTTAAGGCTTTTGCATAGCGTTTCCATCCACTTGCTTCCGCTTCTGCCAACGGAAATTATGCACTTTTTACAGGAATATTCTTTTGTATCGGTAATCACGGAAAATCCGTCTTCAAGCGCTTTAACGTCTATAACGGAAGTGTCGAAATAAAAACTGACTTTATTTTTAAGAATATTGTATAAGTTCTGTAAAACGACGTAATTTTTATCCGTACCCAAATGGCGTACTTTCGCGTCCAAGAGGTTAAGTTTATTCTGCAAGCACAGTTTTTTAAGGTAAGTGCCCGCAGTCGAATACATTTTAGTGCCTTCGCCGCCGTGCGTCATATTTATATCGTCAACGTAATTCATAAGTTCTATGGCTTTCTGCTTGCCGATATGTTCGTGCAGACTGCCGCCGAAATCGTTGGTTATATTGTATTTACCGTCGGAAAATGCGCCAGCGCCACCGAACCCCGACATAATAGAACAGGGCTTGCAATTTATGCAGGACTTGATTTTATCGCCGTCTATGGGGCATTTGCGGTTTTCAAGCGAGTGTCCCGCGTCGAACACCGCAACTTTTAAGTCGGGATCGTTTTTCGTTAGTTCGTAAGCGGCGAAAATACCGCCGGGGCCTGCGCCTATAATTATTACGTCGTAATCCATAAAGTTCTCCGTACACGGAAATATTTTTCCGAACGGAAACTATTATAACATTTATATTTGTTTAATGCAAATAATTCGCGAAAAAATCCTGTTTTTGTTAAAAATCGTTGTTTTTTCCGCGGTTTTATTGTACAATATTCAGGGTGAGGAGAACGATAATGAAAATAATTTTTAATCCTGACGAAAAAATAGTAAACGCTATACGCGAAGGTTTAAAGAAAAAAGACGGATACTGTCCTTGTCGCATAGCAAAAACCGAAGATACGGTTTGTATGTGCAAGGAATTCCGCGATCAGATAGCAGATCCCGAATTCGAAGGTTTTTGTCATTGTCGGCTTTACTACAAATATAAATAAAGTTAGGTTTACGGAGAAAGATATGGCTGTTTATAAACTTATTCCCGAATGTAAAGATTATATCTGGGGCGGAACTAAACTCAAGCGGAAATACGGCAAAATAACCGACAAGTCCCCTTGTGCGGAGAGTTGGGAATTGTCTTTTCATAAGGACGGATTAACGAAAATTCAAGACGGCAGGGTGCTTGCGGAAGTGATAAAGGATGCGGAAAAGGGTATTAACTGCAAAGATTTTCCCTTTTTTCCCGTTCTGATAAAATTTATCGACGCTAAGGAGAATTTGTCCGTTCAGGTACACCCGTCGGACGATTACGCGCTGAAAAACGAAAATTCTTTCGGCAAAACCGAAATGTGGTATATCGTGGAAGCGGAACAGGGCGCGGGCATATACTGCGGATTTAAGGAAGATACCGATAAGGAGACTTTTAAGAAGAAAATCGCCGACGGCACGGTGGAAGATTTACTGAATTTTATCCCGGTAAAGGCGGGCGAAAGTTATTTTATAGAAGCGGGCACGGTTCACGCCATCGGCAAGGGCTGTCTTATTTGTGAAATTCAGCAAAACAGCAACCTTACTTACCGCGTGTACGACTATAACCGCGTCGGCGCGGACGGAAAACTTCGCGAACTTCATATAGATAAAGCCTTAAAAGTAATTAACTTTAAAAAATACGTTCCGACCACTTTTGACGCGGGCGATAAAAAGGGCGAAAGAACCGTCGCCGCGTGCAAATATTTCCGTGTGAAAGAGATAAAGTTAAACGGCGGTAAAGAGTTTATAAATAAGAATTCTTTCACCTGTTTCAGCGTTGTAGCGGGGAAAGGTGAAATAAACGGCGAAAAGTTCAGGGCAGGCGATAGTTTCTTTGCAACCGCAGGTCAAAGGGTGGCTATATCAGGTAAGGCGACCGTGCTTATTACGGACTTGTATAAAAAGAAATATTACGCGGGTATAGATATAGGCGGCACTTTCGTTAAATGCGGTATAGTATCGGACGACGGCGAAATTATCGTTAAGGATAAAATTCCGACCGAAAAGGAAAAACCCTATCAGTATATTGCAAACAACATAGCAAAACTTGTAAAACGCCTTGAAAAGGACAGCAGGGTGGAAGTTTGCGGCGTGGGGATAGGTTGCCCGGGCAGCGTTGACAGTGAGAACGGAGTCGTGGTATATACCAACAATATAGCGTGGAAAAACATCCCTTTAAAAGCCGAACTTGAAAAACTTCTCGGCGTTCCCGTAAAGATTACAAACGACGCTAACGCCGCTGCGCTCGGCGAATATTCGCTTATTAAGGATAAATACAAGTCGATGATATTTATCACTTTGGGCACGGGCGTAGGCAGCGGAATAGTTATAGACGGTAAACTTTTCGAAGGCTATAAGTCTGCGGGTGCGGAAATAGGTCATCAGGTAATAAAGATAAACGGCGAAAAGTGCACTTGCGGCAGAAAGGGGTGCTTCGAAGCCTATTGTTCCACCACCGCGCTTATCCGTCAGGCGCAAAAGGCTATGCAAAAAGACACACAGTCTTTGCTTTGGAAAGAGTGCGGTAATAAGATAGAAGAGTTAAACGGAATATCCTTCTTTGCGGCGTACGATAAACAGGATAAAACGGCGCAATCGGTGTTCAATAAGTATATAAAGTATCTTGCGGAAGGGCTTACCAACGTCGCTAATATTTTCCGCCCCGAAATCATACTTATAGGCGGCGGTGTAAGCGCGCAGGGCGATAAGATACTAAAACCGTTAAAGCGTAAATTCAATTCGCTGTTATACGGCGGTACGAAGTATGCAAAAGTGGAATTAGATATAGCGAAACTGCAAAACGACGCCGGGTTAATCGGCGCGGCTTACTTAAACGAATAAAAAAA
>JAFZYZ010000043.1 GCA_017615975.1 Clostridia bacterium
ATTCGTGAACTTCAACGAAGATACGGGCGAACCGGACGAAAAGGACGCTGCGCCCTTGAAATCTCAAAAACCTTCGATTGACAACGCCGACGTTAATTTAGAACAGCCTTTAGACGGCGGCGAACAAGTAGTGAAAAGCGTGGACGACGAAGTATTCGGCGGATAAAATAGGCAAAAGGCGTTATGACGACCGAAATTTTAAGCGTTAAAGCCGGAATAGAAAAGGCGAAAGAAATTCTTTTATCGGGCGGCATTATCGGTATGCCGACGGAAACCGTTTACGGGCTTGCCGCCGACGGCACTAATTCCGCCGCCGTGAAAAAGATATTCGAAGTTAAGGGGAGACCGTCGGATAATCCGCTTATCGCGCACGTTCATAAAGATTACGATATATCGACGCTTGTGCATATAAGGCAGAATTACGTTTACGACCTTATAAAAGCCTATATGCCCGGACCTTTAACTCTGGTTTTAGAAAGCAAGGGCGTAATATGCAAAGAAGCGGTGGCGGGCGGCGATACGCTTGCCCTGCGTATGCCTTCGCATACGGGGTGTCAGGAACTTCTTCGCGCGGTGAATATTCCTTTGGTTGCGCCGAGTGCTAATTTAAGCAAGCACACGAGTCCCGTTTCCGCGCAGCACGTTTTTGCCGATTTAGACGGTAAAATACCGCTTATTTTAGACGGCGGCAGGTGCAAGGGCGGCATAGAAAGTACGGTTTTAGACGTAACGGGCAAAGTGCCGAGAATACTTCGCGCAGGGCTTATCACCAAAGAGATGATAGAAAAGGTGGCGGGCGCTTGCGAAATAGCCGAACATAAAGACGGGGACAAAGTAAAATCCCCCGGCGTAAAGTACAGGCATTACAGACCAAAGTGCGACACGGCGCTGTTTTCCATAACCGAAACGGATAAAGCCGCCGCGCTGTACGATAGCGAACTTAAAAAGGGTAGAACGCCGTATATAATGTGCGCGGATAACCTTTCGGAGAAGTTTGCGGGTAAGAACCTGTTGCTTTTGGGAAAGGACGGAGAAGAGATTGCCTATAACCTTTACGATAAACTTCTTGAAGGCGAGAAGAAGGCGGATATAATAATCGCCGTGTCTTTCGGGAGATGCGACGGGGTGTATCTCGGCATTATGAACAGGTTAGTCAAGTCCTGCGGATAGCGGGGGAAGGGAAAATGAAAAGAGTGTTATTCGTCTGCACGGGGAATACCTGCCGCAGCCCTATGGCGGAAGTTATACTTAAAACCAAGTTAAAACTTTCGGGCGTAAAGGGTATATCGGTAAAGAGCGCGGGGCTGTCTTCGGCGGGCGGCGAAAAGATGAGCGCCAACGCATTTCGCGCGTTAAAACTTTTAGGGTATAAGCCTTACGGGTTTAAGTCTTCGGCGGCGACGGGTGCGCTACTCATTAAAAGCGACGTTATAATATGTATGACCAAAGAACATAAGTCGTACATACGGAATTTTCCGAACGTTTACGCAATGAGTGAAATTACGGGATACGACATAGCCGATCCTTACGGCGGGGATATTAACGTTTACGTTAAAACTTCGCACGAGATAGAGGACGCTTGTAATATCATATTGCAAAAAATAATAAGCGAAAAAGGAGAAAAACAATGAAAGTTGCAATAGGGGTTGACCACGGCGGAATACATTTGAAACCCGCCCTTATCAAGTACCTTGAAAAAAAGGGGGTAGAGTATAAGGACTTCGGTACGTTTACCGAAGATTCCTGCGATTATAACGATTATGCTGAAGCGGTGGCAAAATCCGTCGCAAACGGGGAGTTTGACCGCGGTATTTTAATCTGCGGCACGGGGATAGGTATGAGTATCGTGGCGAACAAGATAAAGGGAATCCGCTGCGCGCATTGCCACGACGTATTTTCCGCAAAAGCGACGAGACAGCATAACGACGCGAATATGTTGGCGATGGGCGAACGCGTTATCGGCGCGGGGCTTATGACGGAAATAGTCGACGCCTTTTTAAGCACCGATTTTTCGGGCGACGAACGGCACGTTCGCCGCGTAAATAAAATCAAAGCACTCGAAGATAAAAATTTCGTTAAATAGTATATAAGGGGAAAATTTATGAAAATCAGAAAAGCGATAATACCTGCGGCGGGACTCGGAACGAGATTTTTGCCCATCACGAAAGCCGTGCCGAAGCCCATGCTGCCCGTGTTCGACAAGCCTAATATTCAGTACATAGCCGAAGAACTGCGCCGCGCCGGTGTGGAAGAGATAGTTATAGTCGTAGGACCTGACTCTGAAGTTATAATGCGCCATTTCGGGGAAGCGCCCGAACTCGAACAAAGGCTTTTGGCGGACAATAAGCAAAAACTTTACGAAATAGAAAAGGAAACCTGTTCGTTCAACGTAAAATTCGTTGTGCAGGAGGAAGCCAACGGGCTTGCGGGCGCGATTTTGTGCGCGGAAAAATATATCGGCGACGAACCGTTCGCCCTTCTTCTCGGCGACGAACTTATTTACGCTAAAGACGACGAACAGTCGTGCATAGAACGGCTTATCGAAATTTACGAAAACACGGGTAAAAGCGTTATCGCGACTATGCAGGTGTTCGGGGACGACGTCAGTAAGTACGGCAATATCGGCATAGGCGAAGAAAAGGACGGCGTAATGCAGGTTTCTGCGATAGTGGAAAAACCCGCGGTAAACGAGGCGCTTTCAAATTACGCGCTTATCGGAAGATACGTTTTAGCGGGCGGCATAATGAGTAAATTAAAGGCGTTAAAGCCGAGAAACAACGAAATTTATCTGACCGACGTTTTGGACGAGTTCGCGGCGAACGGCACGCTGCTTGCTACGGCGTTTAACGGCGTGCGCTACGACGTGGGGGATAAAGCGGGCTTTATCAAAGCCAACGTGGAATACGCCCTTCGCAGCAAGGAAATAGGCGAAGAGATAAAAGAGTATATCAAAGAAAAGGGCAAAACTCTTTAATTATTAAGCGGTAAATCAAGGTAAAATGTACGACAAGGTTTGCAAAAAATGCGGAACGTATTTATCCGATTATTTTCAGACGGGTATGCTGGGCTGTCCCGACTGCTATACGGCTTTCCGTTCGGAAATAAACGAGACGCTTCGCAAAATCCAGAAAAGCACAAAGCACGAAGGCAAAATACCTTCGCTTTCTTCGGTGGATAAGGAACTGTATTCGGAGTACAGGCGGCTTGTCGCGGAAAAAGAAGCGGCGGTTCTGGACGGCAGATTTACCGACGTGAAAACGATTTCGGACGATTTGATAGACCTTAAAGCCGAGTTAGAACGCAGGGGGCTTATATAAAATGGAAATATTAAACCCCGACCTTTACGCCGGCAACATAATAACTTCACGCGTGCGCCTTGCGCGCAATTTGCGGGATATGCCTTTCGCTTTAGACGCGGCGGCGGCGAAAGAAGTGGTAAAGAAAGTCAATCGCGCGCTGGTTAAAACGGATACGTTCAATCTGTTTTTCGTGTCGAACTTAGACGAACTGACCTTAGAGGCGATGAAAGAACGGCACTTAATCAGCACCGCGCTTATAAGGAATAAAGAGAGCGGCGCTGCACTTATCAATTCCGACGAAAGCCTTTCCATAATGGTTAACGAAGAAGACGTTATCCGCGAACAGTGCTTTATGAAAGGGCTGCGCATAGGCGAAGCCTACCGTCGGCTTGACGCTATCGACGACGAACTTTCAAAGTATCTGGATATCGCGTTCGACGAAGAGTTAGGCTATCTTACGGCGTGCCCCACTAATCTCGGTACGGGTATGCGTGCGTCGGTTATGATGTTTCTGCCCGCGCTGACAGAAAGCGGAAAGATAAAAAACGTTATACGGGAAGTTTCGGCTTTGGGGCTTACCGTCCGCGGACTGTACGGCGAAGGAAGCCGTGCCGAAGGCTGTATGTACCAGATAAGCAACGAGATAACTTTGGGCATTTCCGAATACGATATTATAAAGTCGGTGGAAGAAGCCGTGCTGTCTATATGTAAACTCGAACGTGATACGGCGGAAAAACTGTACGTCAAAAAAGAACTTATAACTATGGACAGGGCGAAAAAAGCCTTCGGGGTTTTAACTAACGCCGTGCTTTTGCCTTACGGCGAATACTTATCGCTTATAGCGCGGGTTAAACTCGGCGCAATGTTAGGTATGATAAATATTTCCGACGTGAACGCGCTTGACGATCTGACCGTGTCCGTCCGCCCCGCAAACCTTTGCGTTGAGTACGGCAGGCCGATGTCGGATATGGACAGGGATTTATTCCGCGCGGAACTCGTCGGCAAAAAACTATTGAAGTTAAAGGAGTGATATTATGTATTACGAAGCCTTTTCACGCAACGTAAACGAAGTAATCGATCTTGCCAACAATCTTGCAAAACGCTTTGGGTGCAGATATATAGGCAGTGAACATATTATGTTCGGGCTTATAAACGTGTCCGACGGCAGGGCGGCGTCTATACTTCGCGAAGCGGAAGTTGATAACGACAGATATTTGTATTATTTTAAAAAGACCATAGACGTTAACGCCGTAATCCCCGGTAATATGTTTACGCCGCGCACCAAACGCCATTTCGAAAAGGCGATAGACTTGTCTTTGCGCGCGCACTCGGGGTTCGTCGGCACGGAACACATATTGCTTGCGATTTTATTAGACGACGAAGCGGTTGCGACGGCGATTTTAAAGGCTATGCGCGTGGATACGGAGACTATGGCGGAAGAAATCGCCGAAAGTCTTATGGGCGGATACGAAGGGGAAACCGAACCCGAAGATAACGAAGAAAGCGTGTTTCAGGGCGCGTTTAAGTCGGCGCAAAACCCCTATTCGCAGCCAAAAAAGGACGGCAAGGAGTACGGGGATCTGGGCGAACTCGGCAAGTTCGGCGTAAACCTTAACAAGCAGGCGCAGGAAGGCCGGCTTGATCCCGTTATCGGCAGAAAGAAAGAGATAGACAGGGTAATTCAGATACTTTCACGGCGCACTAAAAACAATCCAGTGTTAATCGGCGAACCGGGCGTAGGTAAAAGCGCGGTAGTCGAAGGGCTGGCGCAAGCCATAGTCAAAGGCAACGTGCCGGAAATTTTAGCCGATAAAATAGTGTTCTCGCTGGACCTTGCGGGTATGCTTGCTGGGGCAAGATACCGCGGCGACTTTGAAGACAGGCTTAAAAAAGCAATAGACGTCGTTAAGCAGAACGGAAACATTATTCTGTTTATAGACGAAATTCACAACATCGTCGGTGCGGGCAGCACGGGCGAAGGCAATATGGACGCGGCGAATATCTTAAAGCCTATGCTTTCGCGCGGGGAGTTGCAGACGATAGGTGCAACCACTATCGACGAATACAGGAAATATATAGAAAAAGATGCGGCGTTAGAAAGGCGTTTTCAGCCCATAATGGTGGACGCGCCGAGTACCGAAGAGACGGTAGAGATACTTAAAGGCTTGCGCGACAAGTACGAGTCGCACCACGGCGTAAGTATTCCCGACGACGCTATAATGGCGGCGGTTTCGCTGTCCGACAGGTACATTACCGACAGGTTTTTGCCCGATAAGGCGATAGACTTAATCGACGAAGCGGCGTCAAGAGTCAGGCTCGACAGTTATAATTCGCCCGCGGAAGCAAAGCAGAAGGAAAACGAACTTGCGACTTTAACCGCGCAGAAGAACGAGGCGAAGCGCAGGGACGATCTGGAACGGGCAATTAAAATCAATAAGGAAATAGAACGGGTAAATAAGGAACTCGACGAAATCAGGGCAAAAGCGGGCAAACTTAAAACCAACAGAGAAAAGTTGCGCTTAACCCCCGACGATATAGCGAAAGTGGTAAGCAACTGGACGGGCGTTCCCGTAGTCAAACTTACCGAGACCGAGGCGCAGAAACTTCTGGATTTGGAAGCGGTGCTGCACCAACGGGTAATCGGGCAAACGGACGCCGTTAAAGCGGTGGCGGACGCTATAAGAAGGGCGCGCGCGGGGCTTAAAGATCCCAACCGCCCGGTAGGTTCGTTCATTTTCGTAGGCCCTACGGGCGTCGGCAAAACCGAACTATCGAAAGCGCTTGCGGAAGCCGTTTTCGGCAACGAGAACAATCTTATCCGCGTGGATATGTCGGAGTATATGGAAAAGCACTCGGTATCCAAAATGGTCGGCGCGCCTCCCGGATACGTGGGGTTCGACGAAGCGGGGCAACTTACCGAAAAAGTCAGAAGAAAACCCTATTCGGTGGTGCTTTTCGACGAGATAGAAAAGGCGCATCCCGACGTGTTCAATATAATGCTGCAGATTTTGGACGACGGCAGACTTACCGACAGCAAGGGGCGTGTCGTATCGTTTAAAAACACTATTATAATTATGACGTCAAACGTCGGTGCGACCGAAGTTCAGCATAAAACTACGCTTGGATTTAACGGCGGAGCGGAAAAAGAATACGACGATATGTGCGACAGATATA
>JAFZYZ010000044.1 GCA_017615975.1 Clostridia bacterium
GACGCCCTTTCTTCCGTAGCAGGCGGGTACATACACACTCCGATTATAAGCCCTATAATCCCTAAAAAGAACGATAATGCAAAACCTACGCCCGTTTTATCTCTCGAACCGGTTGTCGGCGTTGGCGTCTGCTGAACGGGACTTTGCTGTTCTGCCGGTTTATATCCCGTACTTCTACCACAATGAACGCAAAATTCCGCTTCGTCGTTAATCTCTTTTCCGCAATATTTACAATACATCTTTTTTTCTCCATTGTTTGAATAAAACCATTTTACACCAAAAATTTTGGTAAATCAAGTGTTTTACTAATATTTTTGGTAATATTTTTTAAAAAATAGAAAAAATTTATTGTAATGGACATAAACTTTGCAGAAAATCTTAAAAATTTAAGAAAAGCAAAAGGGATTACGCAAAAGCAACTTGCTGAAACTCTCGGCGTTGACCAGCGAACGGTAAGCGCGTGGGAAAACGGCGTTTGCGAACCGAGTTTTGACCTTTTACTTAAACTTTGTCAATTTTTTAACGAAACTTTCGACGAAATTTTAACTTAAAATCGACACATATAAAAACGGCGGGCAAAGGCCCGCCGCTTAAATTATTTTTTGGGTTTTATTCCCCTTCTTTATCCCTTATGCCCGATAAAAACGCCTTTAATTTTTCCGATTTAGGACTATCGAAAACGGCTTTCGGCGCGCCTTCTTCTTCTATAACGCCGTTCGCCATAAACACCACTTTATCCGAAACGTTCTTTGCAAAGCCCATTTCGTGGGTTACTATTATCATCGTCCTATCTTCGCCCTTTAAAGAACGGATAACTTTTAATACTTCGCCCGTAAGTTCGGGATCGAGTGCCGAAGTAGGTTCGTCAAAACACAGAATTTTGGGTTTTAACGCAAGCGCCCTTGCTATTGCCACCCTTTGCTGCTGCCCGCCCGAAAGTTCGCACGGGTACGCGTTTTTCTTATCGGTAAGCCCCGTTTTGGCGAGTAATTTATCCGCGTCTTCGAGAATTTTCTGCTTTTCTTCGGCAAAGTTTAAGGTTTTATCTTTTTTGCACCGTTCTTTAAGTTGCAAAATAGGCGCAAGCGTTATATTATCCTTTACACTATACTGCGGAAACAGATTGAAAGACTGAAACACCAACCCGAAATTAAGCCGTTTTTTTCTTAATTCCTTTTCCTTTGCGCGCTTATTCGCCGCGTCGAAAAGCGTTTCTCCGCCCAAAATCATTACCCCCGTATCAGGGGTTTCGAGAAAATTCATACAGCGAAGAAGGGTGGTTTTGCCCGAACCCGAAGAACCGATAATAGACAGCACTTCGCCCTTTTCAACAGAAAGGTCTATGCCCTTTAATACTTCGTTATTACCGAATTTTTTACAAAAATTTTTAATTTCAAGATACGCCATAATTTCTACGCCTTAAAATAGGACAGTTTCTTTTCGAGAAAATTGAATAACAATGTCAAAATCCCGACGAAAATCAGGAAGAACACGCCTATATAGAAAAGCGGCCACACGATTGCTTTCGATAAAATTTCCGTTTCGTTTACAAAAAAGATTTCCGCTACCGAAATCACCCTTGCAAGGGAGGTGTCTTTTACGAGAGTTATTACTTCGTTGCTGATAGGTGAAAGAATTGATTTTATAACTTGCAATAATACTATTTTGAAAAAAATCTGATTTTTCGTCAATCCTAAAACTTTGCCCGCTTCGTACTGCCCACGACTTACGTTGTCAACACCGCCTTTAAATATAACGGAAAAATAACAGGCGTAATTTATAACGAAAGTTATAAGCGCCGCGACGAACCTGCCGCTGAAAACCGTTCCCGTAGTAAAGGAAAACAATCTTAACCCGAAAAGTAAACTCGGCACGTAAAATACGACGAACAGTTGCAGCATTAAAGGCGTTCCGCGGATAATCCAAACGAAAATATTAAACAACCATCTTATCGCTTTAACCGGACATTTAAGCCCGAACATTATCAAAAGCCCCAAAGGAAGAGAAAGAACGAGTGTCAGTATAAATAACAGACACGTCGTTCCAAACCCTTTAAGAAGCATTGAGTTAATAACTTCAAAAGACATCTCTCGTATGCTCCGAGTATTTTTTAA
>JAFZYZ010000045.1 GCA_017615975.1 Clostridia bacterium
ACCCACGGTTTAGCAATCGCTATTCCGTCGCAAATTTGCATTTGCTCCTTACAAGTCCTGCTACTCGCACCAAAAAAAGAGAGTGCTTTTGCACTCTCTTTTTTGTGTGAGTAATATTTTTTACAATTCCACTACCGCTTGGGCGTTTAACTTTAAATCCGAAAAGTTTTTCGCCTTGTACTGCAAATAGCCTTCCGCGCAAATCATTGCCGCGTTGTCCGTACAATGCCGTTTTTCGGGCAAAATAAGTTTTATATTTTCTTTTTCCGCACGATTTATAAGCGTTTCGCGCAAATATCCGTTAGCACCCACACCGCCCGACACGGTAAGCGTTTTATAGCCCGTAAGGTAAATAGCGTTAAAGGCTTTATCGACTAAAACGTCTATCGCCGAGTGCTGGAAACTGCACGCCACGTCCGCCACGCTTACGGTATTCCCTTTCTGCGTTTCGCCGTGAACGTAATTTATCACCGCCGTTTTAAGCCCGCTGTAAGAAAAATCAAATTCGCTACCCGCGTAGTTATTGCCAAGCATTTTAGGGAGTTTGATTGTGTTTTGTCCCGTTTTCGCCACGTTTTCGACGTTAGGACCGCCCGGATATTTCAATCCTAAAACACGGGCGACTTTGTCAAAGGCTTCGCCCACGGCGTCGTCAACCGTCTGCCCTAAAATTTCCAAGTCGTAATAATTTTTCACCTTTACTATCGCGGTGTGTCCGCCGCTTGCCAAAATCGTAATAAAAGGCGGCTGTAAATCTTTATCCGCAAGATACGCTGCGGCAATATGCCCCCTTATATGGCTTACGGGAACAAGCGGAATATTATAGGAAAACGCCAGCGCTTTTGCAAACGACACGCCGACGAGAAGCGCCCCCAAAAGCCCCGCGCCCTTGGTGATTGCAACGGCGTCTATATCGGACATTTTAAGCCCCGCCTTTTCCAGCGCGTTCACGGTTGCCGTATAAATGGCTTCGGTATGCGCGCGGGAGGCAATTTCCGGCACTACTCCGCCGAACTTCGAGTGTTCCACGGCGGAACTTATAATTTCATCCGCTAAAACTTCCCTACCGCCCCTTGTAATGGCGACGGCAGTCTCGTCGCACGAAGTTTCTATGCCTAAAATTATCGGCTTGTCCTTAACGGGCAAGCCCTTTATTATTTCGTCGTATTTCATTGTGATTTTTTAAGATAGTCGTTGATAAAACCCTGAATATTGCCGTTCATAACCGAGTTTACGTCGGAATTTTCATAGCCCGTTCTATGGTCTTTGACGAGAGTGTAAGGACAGAATACATAACTTCTTATCTGACTGCCCCACTCGATTTTCTTAATTTCGCCCTTAATATCCTGGTCGCGTTCCAAGCGTTCGGCTTCGCGCTTTTCTAAAAGTTTACTTATAAGCATACGCATAGCCATTTCGCGGTTCTGCGTCTGGCTGCGTTCGTTCTGACAGGAAACGACTATCCCCGTCGGCAAGTGCGTTATTCTTATCGCCGAATCGGTCTTATTTATGTGCTGCCCGCCCGCACCGCTGGAACGGAAAGTGTCTATCCGCAGTTCTTCGGGATTGATCTTAATTTCTTCGTCGTCTATTATCTCGGGCATAACTTCTATAGACGCAAAAGAAGTATGCCGCCTTTTATTCGCGTCGAACGGCGAAATCCTGACAAGCCTATGCACGCCCTTTTCGGCTTTTAAGTATCCGTATGCGTAGTCGCCTTCCACCTTAAAGGAAACGCTTTTAATACCCGCTTCGTCGCCGTCTAATCTATCGAGTTCGGTCAGCGTGTAGCCGTTCTTTTCCGAGTAGCAGATATACATACGGTAAAGCATCTCCGTCCAGTCGCAGGCTTCCGTACCGCCCGCGCCCGCGTGCAAGGAAAGTATTGCGTTTAAGTTATCGTATTTGCCGGACAAAAGCGATTTTAAGCGGATATCTTCTATCATATCTTCCGCTTTTTTTAGGTCGGTCTCTATTTCCGCCAGCACGCTTTCGTCGTTCTCTTCTTCGGAAAGTTCGATTAGAACTTCCGCGTCGTCCACAATCTTTTCCGCGTCCGAAAATACGGAAATCTTATTATTAAGCGCTGCAATCTCTTTGGAAATCTGCTGCGCTTTATCTAAATTCATAAATATTTCGGGCTGTTCTGATTGCGCCTGCTTTTCTTTTAACTCCGTCTTTAACTTATCGACGTCAAAGAGAGTGCCCTGCTTCCGTTAAGAGAAGCCTTAATTCCTTTATCTTTATTTTGAAATCTTCTATATTCATAACAATCCTTTACAAGTGTCTGAAATTATACCGCTTAATTTTTCTTTATCGTCAACGTCGCCGACTAAATACATAGGCTTTGCGCCGGAATACGGCAACTCTGCGTTAAAACCGTACTTTTTATTCGTATCGGTAATTTTAACAAGCAGTCTGTTATCGTATATCCCGCCGAACAGCACCCCGTCTTTATATAAAAGATATTCGCCCATCATAGGCTTAACGGTTATATTTTCGGTTGTGCTTAACTGTTCTAAAATAAAATCTTTATATTCTTTTTTGGTCGCCATACGCGTTTATTTTTTCCACCGCTTTAATGTAGGAAATACCGCTGTGCAATATTCTTTCATCTGCGCGTTGGTCATACCCGCCTGTTCACCGAACTCCGAACACATATCGATAAACTGTTCCATCGAAACCTTGTGTATAAACTCGCCTTTATCGTAGCAATATTTGCAGTAATCTTCGTTGACACTGCCGTCTTTATTCGTTCCTAAAAGGTCTTTTGACGTCAGCGGCATAGCGCAACTCTGACAAATTTTAGTTTCCATATTATTTATCCTTTTCGCAGCAGTTTTTGTACTTTTTACCGCTGCCGCAGGGGCACGGATCGTTTCTGCCGATACTCTTTTTCGCTTTATGCGTGTAGTTGGTGGTACTGCCTTCTTTATTAGAAATCAAATCTTTCTTTTCTTCTTTAGCCATTTGCGGCACTTTGCGAAGTTCCGCTTTTAATAAAAGCGTAATGGTATCGTCCTGAATAGCGGCGGTCAAGTCTTCAAACATCTCGAACCCTTCTTTCTTATACTCGATAACGGGATCGACGTTGCCGTAGCCGCGTAGCGATATGCCCTTTCTTAATTGATCCATAGAGTCGATATGGTCTATCCACTTGGTATCAATATTGCGAAGTAGCACCACCCTTTCCACTTCGGAGAAGTTAACCCCTTCTTCCTTATAACGCGCTATCTTCGCCTCGTAAACCGAAATAGTCTCGTCTATAAGTTTTTCCATCATATACTCGTAATCCCAGTTCTCGGCGCGCTCTTTGGTTATAAACTCCGTACCTTTCGGCAAAAGTTTTAACTCTATTATCTCGTTAAGCGCCTGTAAATTCCAAGTCTCGGGCTTATTTTCGTTATCTATAACCGTGCCGACGGTATAGCGCACGAAATCGGGAATAAGTTTCAATATATCTTCGTGCACGTTTTCGTCCTTTATGACTTTCATACGTTCTGCGTACATAACTTCGCGCTGCTTATTCATAACGTCGTCGTACTCTAAAACGTGTTTTCTTATGCCGAAGTTCCTGCCTTCTATAGAACGCTGCGCCGCCTCTATTCTTCTCGAAAGCATTTTAGAAGCAAGCGGCTGGTCTTCGTCTATTCTGAAAAATTCGTAAATTCTCATCATACGGTCGCCGCCGAAACGCTTTGCCAAATCGTCTTCGAGCGAAATAAAGAATATGGACGAACCGGGATCGCCCTGACGACCGCTTCTGCCCCTCAACTGGTTGTCTATACGGCGGGATTCGTGGCGTTCCGTGCCTAAAATATGCAGCCCGCCCGCGGCAACTACTTTCTCTTTTTCCGCGTCGGTAAGTTCTTTGAATTTGGCGTATATCTCGTGATAATGTTCGCGTATCGCCCTTATTTCGTCGGGAATATCAGATATAAATGAAGTCGCAAGTTCGATATTCTCGTCGCTTACGCCCTCGTCGCGCAGTTTCCTCTTCGCCATAAATTCGGGGTTGCCGCCGAGCAGAATATCCGTACCGCGCCCCGCCATATTCGTTGCTATGGTTACCGCGCCGAACCTACCCGCCTGCGCGACGATATCCGCTTCACGCGCGTGGTTTTTAGCGTTTAATACGTTATGCCTTATACCCTTCGCTATAAGCAGTTTGCTTATCTCTTCGGACTTTTCGACGGTGATAGTGCCGACAAGCACCGGCTGACCGTTTTTATGCCTTTCCGCAATTTCGTTGATTATCGCCCTGTTTTTGCCGTTTACCGTCTTATAAATGACATCGGGCATATCTTTTCTCGCCACGGGCTTATTCGTCGGAATTTCCAGAACGTCAAGCCCGTAAATTGCGCGGAATTCTTCTTCTTCGGATTTAGCCGTACCGGTCATACCGGAAAGTTTCTTGTAAAGCCTGAAATAATTCTGGAAAGTAATGGTCGCGTAAGTCTTGTTTTCGTTGCGGATTTTCACGCCTTCTTTTGCCTCAATCGCCTGATGCAAGCCGTCCGAATAACGCCTACCTATCATCAAACGCCCCGTAAACTCGTCGACGATTATAACTTCGCCGTCGTTTACGACGTAGTCGTTATCACGCTTAAATATATAGTTCGCTTTTAACGCCTGCTGAATATGGTGCGAGAGCGACGCGTTTTCTATATCCGAAAAACTTACGAGCCCGAAAAAACTTTCCGCCTTTTTTGCGCCGCTTTCGGTTATCTGCACCGATTTTTCCTTAATATCGATAGTAAAGTCTTTCTCGGGAACGAGCGTCTTTACGAACCTGTTCGCGGAAATATATCTATCGCTGGATTCCTGCCCCCTGCCTGAAATAATAAGCGGGGTACGCGCTTCGTCGATTAAGATGGAGTCCACTTCGTCCACGATGGCAAAGTTAAGCGAACGCTGAACCATCTGTTCCACACGACTTTTGAGATTGTCTCTTAAATAATCGAACCCCATTTCGTTATTCGTGCCGTAAGTTATATCGCAGGCGTAGGCTTTCTTCTTTTCGTCGTCTTCCATACCGGAAATGGCGACGCCGACGGTAAGCCCTAAAAACTTATAGACTTTACCCATCCACTCCGCGTCGCGCGCGGCAAGATAGTCGTTGACGGTTACGATGTGAACGCCCTGCCCCGTCAGCGCGTTTAAATACGCGGGAAGGGTTGCGACAAGCGTTTTACCTTCACCCGTTTTCATTTCGGCAACCCTGCCCTGATGCAGACAGATACCGCCGATTATCTGAACTTTATAGTGTTTCATACCCAGAACGCGCGCTGCCGCTTCTCGGCACACCGCAAACGCGTCTGGCAGAATATCGTCAAGCGTTTCGCCGCCGTTTAACCTGTTTTTAAGCACTTCGGTCTGTTTAACGAGTTCCCCGTCGGTCATTTTAAGATAGTTGGTTTCGAGTGCCAAAACCTCGTCAGCCATTTTGTCCAGTCTTTTGAGATTCCTTCTCGCTTCGCCGCCGAGGATATACCTGAATAAGCCCATAATTATCTCCTTACGATTTCTCTGAAATTAAAATTATAATATTTTTCGATTTTTAATATCCGTCTTTTGACGGAACGTTCGCAACGGTTATTAAAAACACGCGCAGCGCGCCCGCTTTTTTAAGTTTAGACGCAACCGCTTCCGCCGTAGCGCCGGTGGTCGAAACGTCGTCAACTACCAGAATATTTTTGCCCCGCACCGACTTTTTGTCCGCAACCTTAAAAGAATCGGTAAGATTTTTAAGCCGTTCCGCACGGGTAAGTTTTGCCTGCCGTTCGGTTTCCTTAGCCTTTATAAGCAACGGAACAAACGGCACGCCTATCTTTTCCGAAACTTTTACCGCAAGTATTTCCGACTGGTTGTATTTGCGCTTTTTTAAGCGTTCTTCACTCATCGGAACGTAGCACACTGCTTCGGCTTTAAAATAGTTCGCAAAGTAAAGAAAGGAAAGTCTTTCCGCAAAGTAGTCTAAAATATATCTGCAGTTATCGTACTTGGCTTTCTTAATAAGCCCGCTGATAGGCGGCTCGTAAGTAAACACGGCGCGCGCCTTGTCTATCGAAACCAAAACCCCTTTACAAGTCGAACAGTATTCCGAAGGAACTTTCACCGCCCTGCCGCAATGCTCGCACACGGTAGTGTTATTGTAAGGCAACCCCTTTTCGCAATCTTCGCAAAAGAATTCGCCGTCAAAAATCTCTTTCCCGCAGCCGTTGCACCGCCACTCTGCACGATAAAACCCGAAAGTCAAAAGTTTCAGAACAAAATCTTTGAATTTCATAAACGGTTAAAGATATTTTTTTAAGTCCTGCGCCTTGTCCGCCTTTTCCCACGGAAATTCGTTTCTTCCGAAATGCCCGTATGCCGCCGTACGGTAATACACGGGTTTTAATAAATCCAACTTCTCTATAATAGCCGCGGGACGCAAGTCAAACTCCCGCAATATTATTTCCGCCAACTTTTCATCGGAAAGTTTGCCCGTACCGAAGGTGTTTACCATAACCGAAACGGGGCGCGCAACGCCTATCGCGTAGGCTATCTGGATAAGACATTCGTCCGCAAGACAAGCCGCAACTATATTTTTAGCGACGTATCTTGCCATATAGGTAGCCGACCTATCCACTTTCGTCGGATCTTTACCCGAAAACGCTCCGCCGCCGTGCGGGGCTTTGCCGCCGTAAGTATCGACGATTATTTTTCTGCCCGTAAGTCCGGAATCCCCTTCCGGGCCGCCCGTCTCGAACCTGCCCGTAGGATTTATATAGAACTTTGTATCTGCGTCAACGTAGTTTTGCGGCAATACTTTATCTATCACGCAACGCTTTAAATCTTCTCTCAATTTTTCTGTGGCAATTTCCGCATTATGTTGCGAAGAAAGCACTACCGCGTCTATACGCTTTGGCTGACCGTTATCGTATTCCACGGTTATCTGCCCCTTGCCGTCCGGTCTTAAATAGGGCAATTCTCCCGAAGCCCTGACTTCTTCCAGTTTAGCGCACATTTTATGCGCAAGCATAATAGGCAGCGGCATAAGTTCGTCCGTTTCGCGAGTAGCGTATCCGAACATAATTCCCTGGTCGCCCGCGCCGATTTTATCGAACATATCCGCACTTTCCGACTTAAACTCCAAAGAGTTATCCACGCCCATAGCGATATCGGGGCTTTGGCGGTTGATTTTAACGACTATTTCCACGTTATCGGACGAAAACGCCGAACCTTTATAGTCGTAGCCCGTCTCCTTTATAACCCGCCTTGCGACAGCCTTGATATCCACCGCCGCACGGGAAGTTATTTCACCCATAATAAGCAGAAAATCTTTGGTTGCCGAACACTCGCACGCAACGCGCGCGCCGGCGTCCTGCTTTAAATATTCGTCCAAAATAGCGTCGGATATACGGTCGCACAGTTTATCGGGATGCCCAGAAGACACGCTTTCGCTTGTAAAGAACTTTTTCATCGTAAGTAAACACCTTATATTTCACAGTTATACTTTGGTATTATACCACTTTTCGCCTATTATTGTCAATCTACTTATTATAAGTTATTATCTTAAACGCGCAGAAAAACCGTATTTTTTGCCGATTATTTCAAGCGACTTATTTTTACGTCTTTTAAGACGCCGTTCGGCGCTAAAAACGATTGACAATTTTTGTCGCGTTTTTGTATAATAGTTAATATTGAAACTTGTAATTTATCGAAGGAATTATATGAAAAACAAGGAAAAAAATCAAGACGCATCGCAGAGATTTATTCCCGTGCTTAAAAACCTCGGCAAATCCGTGCGAGAATATAAAAAACCGTCCTTTTTAGCACCGGCGTTCGTGATGCTTGAAACGGTTATAGAGTGTCTTATCCCGTGGATTATGACGCTACTTTTAGGCGTTCTCGAAATTGCTTCGGGGAAAGCGAATAATCCCGACGAGTTTCTGGTAAAACTGCTTGACTTTTTAACGGGCGGCGCGGAAAATCCGAGTTATATACTGCTCATTCTGGAATTCGGCGCGGTATTTTTAGTGCTTGCGACCATTTCTCTCTTCTGCGGAGTTAAGGCGGGCAAATACACCGCTATCGCTTCAAGCGGCTTTGCAAAGAACCTGCGCAAGGATATGTATTATAAAATCCAGAACTTCTCTTTTTCTAATATAGATAAATTTTCCACTTCGTCGCTGGTAACAAGGCTTACCACCGACGTTACCAACGTGGAAATGTCCTATATGATGATTATAAGAACGGCGGTACGCGCCCCGTTTATGCTTATATTCGCTATGATAATGTCCTTTACCATAAACGCGAAAATGGCGCTTATCTTCGTATGCGTAGCGCCCTTACTTGCCTTGGGACTTACCCTTATAATGGTAAAGGCTATTCCCTTTTTCCACAGAATTTTCAAAAAGTACGACGCGCTTAATCAATCGGTGGAAGAAAACGTGCGCGGCATACGCGTCGTAAAATCGTACGTCAGAGAAGATTTCGAAAAGGATAAATTCCGCAAAGCGTCTGACGAAGTGCGGCAGAACTTTACGAAAGCGGAAAAACTTATCGCACTTAACACCCCGCTTATGAATTTCTGCGTCTATTCGGGAATTATACTTATCTTCGTTATAGGTTCGTTTATAATCATAAGTTCGGAAAACACGCTGCTGCAATGGACGGAATTGCAGAGTTTTATGACATATTCCTTCCAGATTCTAATGAGCCTTATGATGCTGTCTATGATAATGGTTATGCTTATTATGAGTATAGCCAGCGCAAAGCGTATTTCGGAAGTCTTAAATGAAGAAAGTTCCATAGTTTCCCCCGAAAACGCAATAACCGAAGTTAAAGACGGCAGCGTTTCCTTTGAAAACGTGGCTTTTAAGTACAACAAAACCGCCGGCAGGTACGCCGTAGAAAATATTTCTTTCGATATAAAAAGCGGCGAAACGGTAGGCATTATAGGCGCAACGGGTTCGGGTAAGACCACTATGGTAAGTCTTATCCCCCGCCTTTACGACGTTTCAAGCGGCAGCGTGAAAGTCGCGGGGAAAGACGTAAAAGAGTACGACCTTGACGCGCTACGCAACGCCGTCGCTTTCGTTTTGCAGAAAAACGTACTCTTTTCCGGCACTATAAAAGAAAATCTAAAATGGGGTAATCCGGATGCGACTGACGAAGAAATAACCGAAGCGGCGCGGCTTTCCCAAGCGCACGAGTTTATTCTCGCCCGTCCCGACGGATACGATACCGTTATAGAACAGGGCGGCGCAAACGTTTCGGGCGGACAGAAACAGCGGCTTTGCATTGCGCGCGCGCTGCTTAAAAAACCGAAAATTCTGATACTCGACGACTCTACTTCCGCCGTAGATACCCACACCGACGCGCTTATTCGCCAAGGGCTTAAAAAATACGTGCCGAAAACCACCAAAATCATAATCGCCCAGCGTATAGCGTCCGTTCAGGACGCCGATAAGATAATTATTCTTGAAAACGGCACTATATCCGCTATCGGCAATCACGAAGAATTGCTTAAAAACAATGAAATTTATCAGGAACTTTACTATTCCCAGAATAAAGTCAACTCGGATAAAGGGGGTGAATTATAATGCCAAGAGTAATGCCCCCTAAAAACGCCAAAAAAGGCGTTCCGCAGAAAGCCAAGAAAGGCACGCTGAAAAGACTTCTCGGTATGCTGTTTTCGCAGAACAAACCCCTGCTTTGCGTTATAATCACATGTATCGTTATAACGGCTATAACCGGCGTAGTTTCGTCGCTTTTCCTGAAAAATATTCTTAACACTATAAATAAAGGTCTTACCTACGCTAAACCCGTAGCGGAAGGCGGCGAAGGGCTGACGGGTAATCAGGCACTCGATAAAGTTATGCCATCCCTTATCACCATCTTCGTTATTATGGGTTCTGTTTACCTTGTCAATATAATATGTTCTTTCCTTTATACTCGGCTGGGCGCTATTTTAACGCAAAGGTTCTTGCACCAGACGAGAACGGGTATATTCGACAAGATGCAATCTCTGCCGATAAAATATTTCGATTCGCATAAAACGGGCGACATTATGAGCGTCTATACCAACGATACGGACGCCCTGCGCCAACTCGTGTCGCAGAGTATTCCGCAACTTCTGTCGGCGGCGATAAGCCTTATTACCCTACTCGTGCTTATGCTTTCTTACAGCATCTGGCTATCTCTCGTCATCTTTTTAGGCGTTTTCGTTATGTTTAAGATAACCAAAACGGTAGGCGGCAAAAGCGCCAAATATTTCATCAAGCAGCAACAGGCTTTAGGCAGAGAAGAAGGCTTTATCGAAGAAATGATGCAGGGCGGAAAGGTTATTAAAGTCTTCTGCCACGAAGAACAGTCCAAAGCCGACTTCGACAAAAAGAACGAAGAACTTTGCGAAATGGCGACGAAAGCCAACACTTTCGCGAACATTTTAATGCCGATTATGGGCAATCTCGGAAATATCCTGTATATTTTCGTTGCGTTCGTAGGCGGAATTCTGGCTGTGCTGAACGTTCCCAACCTGTCGATAAGCGGGCTGTCTGACGGCACGGTGGAATTTATAATAGTAATTATGGCGTTCCTGCCTATAAGCCGTCAGTTTACCGTAAACGTATCACAGTCTTCGCAGCAGATAAACTCTATCGTTATGGGCTTAGCGGGCGCGTCCAGAATATTCGATATTTTAGACGAAACACCCGAAACCGACGACGGCTACGTTTCGCTTGTAAACTGCAGAATAGACGAAAACGGCAATATTACGGAAACGGACGAACGCACGGGTTTGTGGGCGTGGAAACACCCGCATAAAGCCGACGGAACTATCACATATACCGAACTTAAAGGCGATATACAGATGTTCGGCGTGGATTTCGGCTATACACCTGAAAAAATCGTCCTGCACGAAGTAAGCCTTTACGCGCACCCAGGTCAGCATATCGCTTTCGTCGGTGCGACGGGTGCGGGCAAAACTACTATAACTAACCTGTTAAACAGGTTCTACGATATAGCCGACGGTAAAATACGCTACGACGGTATAAACATAAATAAAATCAGAAAAGCCGATTTAAGGCGTTCTTTGGGCATCGTTCTACAGGATACCAACCTGTTTACCGGTACGGTTATGGAAAATATCCGCTACGGCAGGCTTTCCGCCACCGACGAAGAATGTATAGCGGCGGCGCGCCTTGCCTACGCCGACGACTTTATAACCAGGCTGCCGCAGGGCTACGACACTATGCTGACGGCGGACGGCGCTAACCTTTCGCAAGGGCAACGCCAACTTTTATCCATAGCGCGCGCCGCGGTAAAAGACGCGCCCGTTATGATTTTGGACGAAGCGACTTCCTCCATCGACACGCGCACGGAAGCACTTGTACAGAAAGGCACGGATAGGCTTATGGACGGCAGAACGGTGTTCGTTATAGCGCACAGACTTTCCACAGTACAGAATTCCGACGTTATTATGGTGCTGGAACTCGGCAGAATTATAGAACGCGGCACCCATAACGACCTTATAGCCCAACGCGGCAAATACTATCAACTTTACACGGGTGCTTTCGAACTTGAATAACGGCTGCTTTCTTTGCCCTATATCCTGCGGTGCAAAAAGAACCGTTAAAGTCGGGGCGTGCCGCGCGGGCGATAAAATCAAAATAGCGAAGTATTACCTTCACAAATTCGAAGAACCCTGCATTGCGGGCGAAAAGGGTTCGGGCACGGTATTTTTCTGCGGCTGTTCGCTTGCCTGTAAATTCTGCCAGAACTACGAACTTTCGCGCAATTTAAGGGGCAAAGAAATTTCCGTATCACACCTTGCGGAAATTTTTTACAGTCTTGAAAAAGAGGGCGCGGCAAATATAAATCTCGTTTCCCCCACGCAGTATTCGGACAAAATAATAGACGCGCTTAAAATATACAGGCCGAAAATACCCGTAGTTTACAACACGCACGGGTACGAAAAACTTGACGCGTTAAAAAAGATTGACGAATATATAGACATATATCTGCCCGACCTTAAATTCTGTTCTCCCGCGCTTGCAATGCGCTATACGGGCAAAGAAAACTATTTTGAATACGCAAGCCAAGCGATACTGTTTATGGCGCAAAAACCGCTTGTATTCGATAAAAACGGTATGATGAAAAGCGGAACGATCGTGCGGCACTTGGTTCTACCAACCTGTACGCAGGACAGTAAGCGGATAATAGACTTTTTTGCCGAAAGCGTAGGCGATAAAGCCTATCTTAACCTGATGAGTCAATACACGCCTATGGGCGATATAAAGGACTTACCCGAACTTAACCGGAAA
>JAFZYZ010000008.1 GCA_017615975.1 Clostridia bacterium
GTCTTAACGTAGTCGGCGTTTTCTTTATCTATACCGTTTACGAAAATCATAAGCGGAACGTGGCGCTTTAAGCAGTAGTTTATAGCCTTTTCCGCACCGACGGACACGAACCCGCACGCGTCTGCAACCAGAACCGCCGAACCCACCGCGCGCACCGCCTCTTCGAATTCGCCTTCGAAATCGTAGAACCCCGGCACGTCAACGATATTTATCTTTACGCCCTGCCACTCGGTATACGCACAGGCAAGCGAAACCGAAGTTTTGCGTTCGATTTCTTCCGCCGTAAAATCGGTCGTAGTCGTTCCGTCGGCTACTTTGCCGAGTTTCACCGTCTTTTTGCCGTTAAATAAAAGGGCTTCCGCAAGCGAAGTTTTACCCGCGCCACCGTGCCCTATCAATGCAATGTTTCTAATCTCGCCGCTACTCATAAAATAATTCCCGCCTTATCCTTTTGTTATAATATTAACACGGGTATGCGCCTTTGTCAATACGGTTTTAAAATTTCCGACTTGATTTTTCCCATAAAAACGCTCCCGCGCAAGTTTTGCGCGGGAGCGTAATGTTGATGCCGTAATCAGGCTTAATCGAATTTCTTTCTGTTCTTGTTGTAAGAAGTATGCAGAAGTTCGTGTGCAAGATGCGAATTCGGTTCGCCGAGGAACTCTTTATAAAGCGCAGATATCTGCGGATTGTTGTGCGACTGACGGATAACCTGTCTTTCGTCTTCGCTGTAAAGAGCGTTGGCACGTTTCTGCTTATAAGTTTCCATAATATCCGGATCTTCGTTGGGCAGGAACACTTCTCTGACGTACGGCTGACCGCCGCCGTTGATACAACCGCCGGGGCAACCCATAATTTCAATGAAAGTATAGGGTGATTTACCCGCACGGATCTGATCCAAAAGAACTTTCGCGCCGCGCATACCGCTGGTTACCGCTACCTTAATCTTGATACCGTTAAGGTCGAATTCCGCTTCTCTTATATCCTTGAAACCACGGACTTCGTTGAAGATTATACCTTCGCGTTCTTTACCCGTTAATACGAAATACGCAGTACGGAGTGCCGCTTCCATAACGCCGCCCGTTACGCCGAATATAACGCCCGCGCCCGTATAGTCGTGAACTATATCGTTGTCGAAATCTTCGTCGGGGAGTTTTTCGAACATAATACCCGCACGCTTGATAATCTTGCCGAGTTCGCGCGTGGTTAAAACCGCGTCAACGTCGCGCAGCCCGTTATCTTCCATTTCGGGACGCGCCTTTTCGAACTTTTTGCAGGAACAAGGCATAATGGATACGACGTACATATCTTCGGGATTTACGCCGATAGTCTTGGCGTAATAGTTCTTTAAGATAGCGCCGAACATTTCGTGCGGAGATTTGCAGGTCGATAAGTGATCGAGTTGATCGGGATAGTAATATTCCGCATAATTGATCCAGCCGGGAGAACAGGAAGTTATCATCGGCAGAACGCCGCCCGTCTTAACCCTGTTCAAAAGTTCGGTTGCTTCTTCCATAATGGTAAGGTCTGCGGAGAAGTTGGTGTCGAACACCTTTTTAAATCCGAGACGGCGGAGTGCCGCAACCATTTTGCCGGTAACGGGAGTACCTATTTTCATACCGAACTCTTCGCCGAGTGCCGCGCGAACCGCAGGCGCGGTCTGTACTACGACGTACTTTCCCGCAGCCATAGCCGCGTCAACCTTTTCGATTTCAGACGCTTCCATAAGCGCGCCGGTCGGACAAACGTTGATACACTGTCCGCACATAATACAGGGCGAGTTAATGAAACTTCTGTTTTCGGCGGGGGCGACTATCGTCTTAAAGCCCCTGTTTTCAAAGCCCAAAACGCCGATGCCGTGCGCGTTCTTGCAGCGTTCGATACATCTGCCGCAGAGAATACATTTAGAAGTATCTCTCTTAATGGTAGGCGTAAGCGTGTCGATAGTAGTGGGCGTCTTTTCCCCTTCGAACACGCCTTCTCTCGCACCCGTAATCTGGGCGACGTGGAGAAGTTCGCACTTACCGTTCTTGTCGCATTGCTGACAATTCTTATTGTGGTTGGATAAAAGAAGTTCTACGGAAATTCTTCTCGCCGCGGTCGCCTTGGGCGAAGAAATGGTTATTTCCATACCTTCGGCTACGGGATAAACGCAGGACGCTACAAGCCCCCTTGCCCCCGTTGCTTCGACGAGACATACACGGCAAGAACCTTTAGAACATTCGCCGTGATTAAAACTGCAAAGGGACGGGATTTCGTATCCGCAAGCCCTTGCCGCTTCCAAAATGGTCATACCCGCTTCTACCTGATAGGGTATGCCTTCTATTTTAATATTGACTTTTGCCATTTTCGTTCCCTCCGATTACTTTTTGGATATGGCTTTGAACTTACACGAAGCCATACATAAACCGCACTTGATACATTTCGCTGCGTCGATAACGCGGGACGGCAACTTATGCCCTTCCGCCACGTAATCGGTCTTGGAAATAGCGCCTACGGGGCACTGCTTTTCGCAAAGTCCGCATCCGATACATTTATCTTTGTCGATTTCGTAAGTCATAAGACTCTTGCAGACGTGCGCGGGGCACTTCTTATCGACGATATGCGCGATATATTCGTCCTTAAAATGCGCGAGAGTGGATAAAATCGGGTTGGGTGCGGTCTGCCCTAACGCGCAGAGTGAATTACTCTTGATGTTAGCAGCAAGTTCCTGCAATTTGTCCAAATCGTCCATAGTCGCTTTGCCTTCGGTAATCTTGGTAAGGATTTCCAGCATACGCTTTGTACCTATACGGCAGGGCGAACATTTACCGCACGATTCGTCGCAGATGAATTCCAGATAGAATTTAGCGACGTCAACCATACAGTTGTCTTCGTCCATAACGATAGCGCCGCCCGAACCCATCATAGAACCGCGCGCGACGAGATTGTCGAAATCGATTTCCGCGTCAAGCGCTTCTTCGGTAAGACAGCCGCCGGAAGGACCGCCCGTCTGTATCGCCTTGAATTTTTTGCCGTTGGGAATGCCGCCGCCGATTTCGTAAATAAGTTCGCGAAGCGTCGTTCCCATAGGAACTTCTACAAGCCCTACGTTGTTTACTTTACCGGCAAGCGCGAACACCTTCGTGCCCTTGGATTTTTCCGTGCCGTAAGCCGCGAATTTTTCGTACCCTTCTCTTATGATATACGGAACGCAGGCAAGCGTTTCAACGTTGTTGACGATAGTGGGACAACCCCACAAACCTTTAACCGCAGGGAAAGGCGGACGGGGACGCGGCATACCGCGCTGACCTTCGATAGAGTTTAAAAGCGCCGTTTCTTCGCCGCAGACGAACGCGCCCGCGCCTAAACGGAGATGAACTCTGAACGAGAAGTCCGTACCCAAAATATTGTCGCCGATAAGTCCGTTTTCTTCCGCCATTTTTATAGCGTTCTGTAAACGTTTAACCGCTACGGGGTATTCCGCACGAACGTAGAAATAACCGTTCTTTGCGCCGATAGCGTAGCCCGCTATCATCATACCTTCGATAACCGCAAGCGGATTACCTTCTAATATCGCTTCGTCCATAAACGCACCGGGGTCGCCTTCGTCGCCGTTGCAGACTACGAACTTGTCGCCGTCAGGCTGCGCGTAAGCGAACTGCCACTTTCTCCCCGTGGGGAAACCGCCGCCGCCACGACCGCGAAGTCCCGACGCCAAAATATCGTCGATAACTTTCTGCCTGTCCATTTTAAGCGCTTTTTCAAGCCCCTTGAACGCACCTGCCGCAAGCGCTTCGTCAAACCTTTCGGGATCAATGCTGCCAACGGCGTGGAGTGCGATATGTACCTGCTTTTTATAGAAAGGAATATCGTCCTGTTTTCTTATTTTCTGGTTGGAAACGGGATCGACGTACAAAAGTCTTTCAACTACTTTACCGCCTTTAACGTCGCTTTCAAGAATTTCCTCAACGTCGGAAACTTTAAGCATTCTGTATAAAGTTTCTTCGGGATATATCTTGATGAACGGACCTTGCGAACACATACCGAAACAGCCCGCTTGGGTTATATCGATTTTGTCCTGCAATCCCTTTTCAACGATAAGTTTTTCAAACTCTTCTTTGATAGCGGCGGAATTAGTGGATAAACAACCCGTGCCGCCGCAGATAAGTATATGTCTCTTTCCGTCTTCGCCTTTAAATTTAGCGTTCAGGCAAGCCGAACAATCGGCAGACGCTTTTTTAAGTTCTTCGAAATTCTTAATCATTTCGCCGCCTCCATTTCTTTGTATTCGCCGAGAATCTTCGCAACCGAATCAACCGAAACTTTGGGATAAACTTTGCCGTTTATCTTAATTGCCGGCGAAATCGCGCACGCACCTATACAACGGAGAGCGTCTAAAGTAAACAAGCCGTCTTCCGTAGTTTCACCAGGTTTAATGCCTAAAAGTTCGGAAAATTTGTCCACGACGGATTGCGCACCCTTAACGTAGCACGCCGTTCCCAAGCAGCAGCCGATAACGTATTTCCCCTTCGGCTTTAACGAGAAGAACGAGTAGAAAGTAACTACGCCGTAGATTTCCGCCACAGGAATACCCGTCCTTTCGGACACAATTTCCTGCACGTCAAGGGGAATATATCCGTATTCCCGTTGAATATCGCTTAAAATCATAATAAGCGGCGTCTTGTCGGCAACGTATCTATCGCAAATTTCGTTGATTTTCTTAACGGCCGCTTCACTTAAATGAGCCATAAACAGCCCTCCTTTTTTTTATACCTAAAATATTATATAACAACAGTAAATTAAAGTCAAATGTTTAAATTGTTTTTTACGAATAAAAGTCGCGCCGTGCCGAAAAAC
>JAFZYZ010000046.1 GCA_017615975.1 Clostridia bacterium
AAAATCCGCGTTTTTAGCCTTTATTTTAATTCATAGAAATGTTTTTAAGTTTTTCATACTTTCTTATGGCAACGCGCTTTATCTCCGAAATGTCGCCGCCCATATCGAACGCTTCGTCGCTTATCTTCTTCGCAAGGAAAATGGCTTCGGTCGAATAGTCTAAACAACCCAGATCGTCCATAAACTTGCCGCTTTGGCGTTCGCCCATAAAGTCGCCCGAACCCCTTAACTTATAGTCGTATTCGGAAATCTTAAACCCGTCGGTTGTAGATTGCATTATTTTAAGCCGTTCTAAACTTTCGCCCGCGTTTTTGCCGGCAAGCAGAAAACAATAACTTTTAATATCAGACCTTCCTACCCTGCCGCGAAGTTGGTGCAGCCCAGATAATCCGAACCGTTCCGCGCCGTAGATTACCATAACGGATGCGGCTGGTACGTCCACGCCAACTTCTATAACGGTGGTGGAAACGAGTATTTTTGTCTTCCCGCTTTTAAAGTCGTCCATAACCGCCGCTTTTTCCTTATCTTTCATTTTGCCGTGCAAAAGCCCCAAAGGGATATTCGGAAAACGGGTTTTAAGTTCTTCAAACAGTTCTATAACGCTCATAGTCTCGCCCTCTTCGTCGCCCTCTATCTTGGGGCATACGAAATAGGCTTGCCTTCCCGCCGCCACTTCCCTTTCGATAAATTTAAGCATATCCGTATACTTTTCGTGCGGCACGACGTTAGTCTGAACGGGTAGTCTGTCCTGCGGCTTATCGGTTATCGTCGTTATATCAAGGTCGCCGTAAAAGATAAGAGACAGCGTGCGCGGAATAGGCGTTGCGCTCATAACCAAAACGTCCGGCGTTATGCCTTTATTAAGCAGTGCGCTTCTCTGCGACACGCCGAAGCGCTGCTGTTCGTCGCACACGCAAAGGGAAAGATTACAAAACTCCACGTCTTCGGAAAGAAGGGCGTGAGTGCCGCATAAAAGATTTATTTTACCGCATTTTAAGTTGGATTTAACCTGCTTTTTCTCTTTTGCGGTCATAGAACCCGTAAGCAGCGCGACGCTATATTCGGGAAAAATATTTTTTAAAAGTTTATAGTTCTGCACGGCTAAAACTTCGGTCGGCGCAAGCATTGCCGCCTGAAAACCGCTTTTAAGTGCGATAAACAGCGCACAGGTTGCGACGGCGGTTTTGCCGCTGCCCACGTCCCCCTGCATAAGCCTGTTCATTACGGAAGAACCGGTCATATCGGCGTAAATTTCGTTGACAGCCTTTTTCTGTCCGTCGGTAAAATCGAACGGAAACCGCTTGACGATAAATTCCAGAAGTTCGGTGGCGGAACAGTCGTACTTGTTTATCCTAACCTGCGCCCCGTCGCCCTTTATCACTTTGAACGCCGAAATAAGCGCAAAGTATTCTTCCACCGCAATCCTGTCCGCGGCGCGCTTTTTGCGCGACATATCAGTCGGATTATGAATTTCACGGTACGCCGTAAACAAATCGGAAAGCGCGTATTTTTGCTGTAAATTAAAGGGGATTATGCTTTTCGGCTTTTCGATTTCCACGGCAAGCCGCGCCCCGTCGCGCACGAGTTTCTGCGTAAGCCCGCCCTTTAATTTATACTGCGGAACTATCCCTTTCAGCCTGAACACCTTTTCAACCGATTCAAAAGAAGGGTTGGTAAGCGCAGTTTCCAAAGCATCCGCACGAACTCTGCCGTAAAACAGATATTCTTCACCTACTTTAAGGCGCGCCGCAACGTACGGCATGTTGTACCAGATAACGGAAAAGGTAAACCCTTCCTGTTCGCAGTAGGCTTTCACCATACCGCCCTTGCCCTTGCGGAAATACCTTACCTGCGGCGGAGTGATGATTTTGCCGCTCGTTAAAACCATATCGTTATGATAGGCGTATTTAAGCGACTGCTGTTCGCGTAAATCTATATACGCACGCGGAAAAAACCGCATTAAATCTGCGGTATCGAAAATCCCAAGTTTATTGAAGTCGGCCTCTCTCGCCGTACTTATTCCGCGAATTTTGGTCAGTTCCATAATAATTAAAACGGGAAGGTTGTCCCTTCCCGAAAGTGTTTATTCCAAAGCGATGTAGTAGTAGTAAATCGGTTGTCCGCCGTAATGGATTTCCACGTCGCAATCGGGATATTTTTCCGAAATCGCAGCGGCAAGCGCTTCCGCGTCTTCTTCCTTTACGTCTTGTCCGTAATAGAGAGTGATTATCTCTTCGTCGCTACGCAGTTTTTCGATTAAGTCGAGAGTAACTTCGCTTACTTCTTTACCCGTCGCAAGTATCTTCTTATTGTCAAGCCCCATTATGTCGCCGACTTTCAAGTCGAACCCGTACAGTTTGGTGTTTCTTACCGCGTAAGTTACCTGCCCCACCGTTACCGAGTCCAAAGCGTGTATCATATTCGCCTTATTCTCGTCCACGGGAAGGTCTGGATTAAACGCCAAAGCCGCAGCAAAACCCTGCGGGATATTCTTGGTCGGAATAACGTGAATCGTCTTGTTTTCCACAAGCGATTTCGCCTGTTCGGCGGCTAAAATTATGTTCTTGTTATTGGGGAATACGAACACGTTGTCCGCGTTGATACGCTGTACCGCGTCCGCAATATCGCTCGCCGACGGGTTCATACTTTGCCCGCCTTCGATAACCGCGTCCACCATAAGGTCTTTGAAAATGCTGGTAATACCTTCGCCCGCGGAAACGCTCATCATACCCATTTCTTTCTTTTCTTCTTCGTACTTCTTGATAAGCGCGCGGTTCTGTTCTAACATATTCTCGATTTTGAGTTTGTCCAGTTCGCCGAGTTCCAAAGCCTTAGTCAGCGCGCGCCCGGGCTGATTTGTATGAACGTGCACTTTTACGAATTCCAGATCGCCTATAACTATAACGCTGTCGCCTATCGACAGTAAAAATTCCTTGAACCTTTCAATATCCGCAAGCGTGGTCTTTTTCTTGATGTTTATGATAAAAAATTCCGTGCAGTAGGCGAATTCGATATTCCCGAGACTTAAAAGATCCATATGTTCGAGATTATTGTCGTTATTAGAAGTCTCCGGCACGACGAAAGAAGTTTCGCCGTTTATTTCTTCGCCAAGCAGGGCTTTTTCCATACCCGTAAGAACGCACATAAGCCCCTTGCCGCCCGCGTCCACTACGCCCGCTTTTTTAAGAACGGGCAAAAGCGTCGGCGTGATTTCCACGGCAGCGTCGCCTTCCTTTATTATCTCACGGAAAAAAGTCTCGAAATCGCTGTATTTTCTGCGGAGAGACTGCGCCGCGTCCGCCACCATACGGATAACGGTTAAAATCGTGCCTTCTTTGGGCTGGCTGACCGCCCCGTAAGCAACTTCCGCACCCGTCTTTAACGCCTGTGCGAACAGTTTTACGTCTATTTCTTCTTCTTTTTTAAGAACCTGACAGACGCCCCTTAAAATCTGCGATAAAATAACGCCCGAATTGCCGCGCGCCCCGCGAAGCGCGCCTTTCGACACCGCTTCGGCAACGTCCGCCGTCTTGTTGGTGCGGACGTCGGCAAGTTCCTTTGCCGCCGATTGAAGGGTTAAAGACATATTCGTGCCGGTATCGCCGTCTGGAACAGGGAACACGTTAAGCGCGTCCACGCTCGCCCTGTTGATATCTAAATATTTAGCCGCGGACAGCATCATACTCTTAAGCATCTGTCCATTTATAATTTTTCTCATAAAATAATAACTCCGAACGGAAAGACGAATTTTAATTAAAAGCGCGTCAGCGTTCAACCCCCATGACTTTAACGTTCATAGTGTCAACGATCATACCCGTGAACCTTTCCACCCTGTACTTAATGGAAGTTTTAAGTGCGTCAACCACGGCTTTTATCGAAACGCCGTATTTGACCTTGACGGCAAGATTGATAAAAATCCTGTCGCCCTGTGTATGCACTTTCACGCCAGGAACGTAAGTACGGAAACGGAATACGCCCATGAATTTATTCCACGCCGAAAAAGGAACGAACGCAACGATGCCGTAGCAATCGCCTGCCACGCGCGAAACGAAACGTTCTATAGTATTATCCGAAATAAGGATTCTACCGTAAATATTGTTGGTCTTAACGGACATACTTTCTCCTTTTAAACATATTATAAATATTTTACCTTATTTATCCTGATTTTGCAACGATTTACAGCAAATTATAAAATTTTTTTGTTCCGCCCTGCAAGATTTAATTAAAAATTTACAAAATTTCCGTAAAAAAACTTGCAATTTATTATATTATATGTTAAAGTAATATTCGTTGAATTCAAAAACGTAATACCACTATCGGAGGATATAAATATGAGTAAAGTATGCAGCGTTTGCGGAAAAGGCAAATTATCCGGCAATACCGTAAGCCACTCCAACCGTAAAGCACCCAAATCTTACGAAGCGAACCTTCAGAAGATAAGCGTAAAACAGCCCAACGGCACTTCTAAAAAAGAATACGTTTGCGCAAGATGCTTAAAGAGCGGAAAAGTAGAACGCGCGTAAACCGTAAAGCAAAACGGCAAAATTAAAGCCGCCCTTTTAGGGCGGCTTTTTTAGTCTCGTTTTTTCTCGTATTCTTCTATTTTTTTAATCATCGCCTGTAAAGCGCGGTGGCGGTGAGAAACGGAATTTTTCTCTTCAGAACTCGCTATCCCCATAGGCTTACCTAACTCGTAAGAATAGAATATCGGATCGTAGCCGAACCCGTTTTTTCCCTGTCTTTCGGTTAAAATCTCCCCTTTAACTTCGCCCGTCGCCGACAGAATATCGCCGTGTTCTGAACAGTACACCATACAGCACACGAACTTGGCTTTTCGGTCGGTTTTATTCTCCATATTTTTAAGTAAAAGGTCGTTATTGTGTTCGTCGTTTCCGTCGCCCGCGTAGCGCGCGCTGTAAATCCCAGGTGCGCCAGAAAGCGCGTCCACGCAGATACCGCTGTCGTCCGCAAGCGCCGCGGCGTGCAATTTTTCCGAAACGGTTTTCGCCTTTATCAGCGCGTTTTCGTAAAAAGTCTTGCCCGTCTCTTCAATCTCGAAATCACCGAAATCCTTATACCCTACTATTTCGTAATCGGGCAGCATTTCCGCTATTTCGCGTATTTTATGTCTGTTCCCCGACGCTAAAATGATACGCTTTTTATCCATTTCTAACCGCCTTTACGCTTTCGGAAAGTTTAACGAAGTCCAAAGCGGAAAGCGTTTCGCCACGCGCCGTAATCGGCACACCCGCTTGATTTAACGCAGTTTCCGCCTGAACGCGGGTTAATTGTAAACCGTTTATAAGGTTATTCACAAGCATTTTACGGCGGCTACTAAACCCCGCGCGCACGCAGTCCCTTACCGCCTTTAAGTCCGCACCAGCAAACTTGTCTTTTTCTATATCTATTTTAACCACGGCGGAATCCACGTTCGGCACGGGCGTAAACTTTTCCCGCGGGACTTTTAATATAGTTTTCGCGCCGCCGCGTAAGTTTATCGCAACCGTTATAGCGCCGTAGTCGGAACTTGCGGGAATTGCCGAAAACCTTGCCGCCACTTCTTCCTGTACCATTATCGCCATCGCCGTAAGATTTTTCGCGTTTTCCAGAAAGTTCATAACGATAGGCGTGGTTATGTAGTAGGGCAGGTTCGCCACGATTTTATACTCCCCGCCAAGCGATTTTTCAAGGTCTGAAATCGTCTCTTTCATTACGTCCTTAAAGACTATTTCAACGTTATGAAACCCGAACAGCGTCTCGTTTAATACGAGTTTTAATCTATTATCTATCTCGTACCCGACTACACGCTTTGCGCATTTTGCAAGTTGGCGGGTGAGCGCGCCCGCCCCAACGCCTATTTCAAGCACGGTATCGGAGTCCTTTATCCCCGCCTTTTCCACTATTTCGCAAAGCAGATTTTCGTCGGTCAGAAAGTTCTGCCCGAACGCCTTTTTAAGGTTAAGTTTGTGTTCCGCTAAGATATATTTTAAAGGTTTTTCCATAATTTTACAAAAAAACGAATTGTTTTACGATTTTCGCACACTATATTACCGTAAGGCAACGCCTTACCCTATACCCAAGATAAAGAAACGCAAGGATATTCCTTGCGTTTTTAAGCGCGTATCTTTTTGAAAAGCGTAAGCGTGTTATTATAAACCGCCCTTTCTATTTCCGAAATATCCACGCCGCGAACGCTTGCAAGCCTTGCTGCGATATACGGAATATTCGCGGGCGAATTGACCGTGCCGCGCACGGGTTCGGGCGCAAGGTAGGGGCTGTCCGTTTCGGTTAAAATCCTGTCAATAGGCACGGCAGCCGCAACTTCCACGGCGTTTTTCGCGTTCTTGAAAGTCAGCGTGCCGCCGAAGGAAATGTACAGCCCTAGTTTTATCAGTTCTTTCGCAGTTTCTTTACTTCCCGAATAGCAGTGCATAACACCGCCGTAGGTCAAGTTTTCCTTATTGCTTTTAAGAATTTCCACCGCGTCGCCCATCGCGTCTCTGACGTGAATATTTACGGGCAGCCCCACGGCCTTCGCAAGGCGTATCTGCGCGCCAAAAAATTCCTTCTGTTTGTCCTTAAAAGTCTTATCCCAGTAATAATCGAGCCCGATTTCCCCTATCGCCACGCACTTGGGGTGTTTCGCAAGTTCGGCGATTTTGTCAAGGTCTTTGTCGGTGGCGTTTCCCACGTCCATCGGGTGAATACCCGCCGCAAAATACACGCCGTCTAAACTCTCCGCCTGCGATTTTACTATCTCGGAAGTTATCGCGTCGCAACCGATATTTACGACTATCCCGACGTTCGCCGCGCGGAATTTTGCTACGATACTATCAAGATTATCCTTTAACTTCGCGTCGTCTAAATGACAATGCGTATCGACGAACGTCAAAAGATTTCACTCCCGTCTTCTATGTCCTTTTCGGGCGAAAGGAAAGCGATTTTACCTTCCGTATTTTCGGCGCAGACTATCATACCCTGACTTTCTATGCCGCAGAGGCGTGCGGGCTTTAAGTTTGCGACGATTACAAGTTTTTTGCCGATTAAATCTTCGGGCGAATAGTGTTTCGCTATGCCGCTTACAACCGTGCGCGTTTCGTCGCCGAGTTTTAAGGTGAGTTTTAAGAGTTTATTACTCTTTTCCACCTTTTCGCAGGCTAAAACTTTCGCCACTTTCAACTGCACTTTTTCAAAATCTTCTATATCTATCATAGGTTTATCCTTTTTCTCCGTTTTCTTTTCGGCACTCGTTTCTTTCGGTGCGCGCGCCGCTTGCATAGCGTTTACTTTATCCATAACCGCCTTTTGGTCAAGCCGCTGGAATAATATTTCGGGCGTTTCCTTAACTTTAGTTTCACTAAATACGCCGAACTTGTCAAGGCTATCGAAATCCCTAAGCGAAAGCCCGAAGTTCGCCGCGCCTTTTTCCGCGGTTTCCGGCATAAACGGATAAAGTAGCGAAAGCCCTATAATTATGCTTTCGGTAAGGTTATATAAAACCGTCGCAAGCCTATCCGCTTTCGATTCGTCTTTTGCAAGCACCCACGGCGCGGTTTCGTCTATATACTTATTCGCCCTGCGGAACAGATTGAAAATCTCTTCCAGCGCGTCCGAAACGCAGTAGTCTTCCATTTCCTTGCAGCACTTTGCGCAAGCGGAAACGGCAACGGCTTTAAGGTCGTTATCCACGTCTTCTGCAACGCCCTTGTCTTCCACCTTGCCGCCGAAGTATTTATTACTCATAGCGACGGTACGGTTGACGAGATTGCCCAAAACGTTGGCTAAATCTGCGTTCACCTTTTCGATAACGCTTTCCCACGAAATAAGCCCGTCCGCACCTTGCGGCATAGCGGTTAAAACGTAATAGCGTACCGCGTCTCTGCCGAAAAATTCCACTAAATCGTCGGCGTAGATAACGTTGCCCTTAGACTTACTCATTTTGCCGCCGTCCTGCAACAGCCAGCCGTGCCCGTAAACTCTTTTCGGCAGCGGCACGCCCAGCGCCATAAGGAATATAGGCCAGTAAATAGTGTGAAACCTTATTATATCTTTCCCGATAACGTGCAAGTCGGCGGGCCATAATTTATTGAACTTGTCGGAACTATTCCCGTCCGCGTCGTAGCCTATGCCCGTGATGTAGTTGGTCAGCGCGTCCAGCCAGACGTAAACGACGTGCTTATCGTCGAAGTCCACGGGTATTCCCCATTTAAACGAACTGCGCGACACGCATAAATCCTGCAAGCCCGGTTTTAAGAAATTGTTTACCATTTCGTTTTTGCGGGAAACGGGCAATATAAATTCGGGATGTTCTTCGTAATATTTTAACAGTCTGTCGGCATACTTTGCCATTTTGAAAAAGTACGCTTCTTCCTGCGCCTTTTTCACAGGTCTGCCGCAGTCGGGACACTTGCCGTCAACGAGTTGACTTTCCGTCCAGAAAGATTCGCAAGGGGTACAGTACCAGCCTTCGTAAGAACCCTTGTAAATATCACCCTGTTCGTACAACTTTCTGAATATCTTCTGAACCTGTTTTTCGTGGTCCAAGTCCGTCGTGCGGATAAACTTATCGTACGATACGCCTACTAAATCCCACAGCCGCTTTATTTCGGCGGAAACGCTATCCACGAATTCCGTGGGCGTTTTTCCGGCGGCTTTCGCCTTTTCTTCTATCTTCTGCCCGTGTTCGTCAGTACCCGTCTGCAAAAACACGTCAAAGCCCTGCTTTTTCTTAAATCTTGCTATACTGTCCGCCAAAATCGCTTCGTAAGTGTTGCCGATATGCGGCTTTGCCGACGTGTAGGCGATAGCGGTCGTGATGTAAAATTTCTTATCCAACTTGAAAGTCCCCTGAATTTAAGATTTATTATATAATTTTATCACATTTTGCTTTCATATTCAAGGATAATTTATCATATTATCCTACTATGAACGTAATTTTCGGTACAATTCTTATCCTTTCTATGACAATGCTTGCTTTCGTCAGTCCCGAAGGGGTGCTTTCGGCGTTTATGTCGGGCGGCGAAAAGGCGCTTGCGCTTGCCGTACAGATGACGGTAGTTTACGCGGTGTGGCTTGGCGTTCTGAACGTGTTCGAGAAAACGGGGCTTTCAAATAAGTGCGCCCAAATGCTGAAACCCGCAAACAGACTGCTGTTCGGAACGCTGCCAGATAAGGCGAACGACTACGTTTCCTTAAACATTTCCGCAAACATCTTGGGTATGAGCGGCGCGACTACGCCTATGGGCATTAAAGCCGTAAACGAAATGGAAAAACACAAGGGCACGGAATACGCTATCGCTATGTTTTTCGTGATAAACGCAACGAGCGTGCAACTTATTCCGTCGTCCGTCCTGGCGCTTCGGATAAAGTTCGGGGCAAGCACCGCGTCCGATATAATTCTGCCCACTATTCTCGCAACGCTTTTATCAAGCGTTATAGGCGTACTGCTTGTAAAATTGTTTATCAAAAAGAAATGACGAAATATTTTATTCCCCTGTTTTTTATACTGATTTTTATATTCGCTTTTATAAAAAAGGTCAAGCCTTACGACACTTTTACCGAAGGCGTTAAATCCGCCGTGCCGTTTGCGGTAAGCATATTCCCCTATCTCGTCAGCATTTTCGTGCTTACCGAACTGTTCGAATTAAGCGGACTTTCTTCGCTCGTTGCCGATTTCCTTGCCCCCGTGTTCGGGTTTTTGGGAATACCTAAAGAACTTACCAAGTTGGTTTTAATAAAGCCCTTTTCGGGCAGCGGCTCTCTTGCCACTTTATCCGAAATTTT
>JAFZYZ010000047.1 GCA_017615975.1 Clostridia bacterium
CATGGCAGGATAGCGAAGTGCGGATTAGATAAACGCTGAAAGCATCTAAGCGTGAAACTAACCTCAAGATAAGATATCCCATAACATAAGTTAGTAAGACCACTTGAAGACAACAAGTTTGATAGGTCGGGGGTGTAAGAGTAGTGATATTTTTAGCTAACCGATACTAATAGGTCGAGGGCTTGATCTCATGAAGATGAGATTAAAGAAGATTTTAATTGATACGAATTGACAAACTTCAACTAGCAGGGCTTTAAGTACTAATAAGTCAATACTATGCAGTTGTGAATCTGCGGATTCAAAAAACACCGATATTACCAAGGGCAACCTTGACAATATACCATTGCGGTGACGATAGCGGTGAGGTCCACCTGTTCTCATACCGAACACAGAAGTTAAGCTCACTTGCGCCGACAATACTTTGTTGGAGACGACACGGGAAGATAGGTAGTTGCTGCATCCAAAAAGAAAACACATAGCGTTTGCTATGTGTTTTCTTTTTGATGTTGCTACCGCAACATAAATCTTCCTCCGACTATGTCGGGGGAAGAAGCCGCAGTTTTATGCAGCGCCTTATTGCGTTTACGGGACTTACAGTTAATTTACTGTGTTAAAATATTTCGAGAAAGCGGCAAATTTGTCCTAACGGACAAATTGAATGGTAGTTGCTGTAAGGTATTATTTTATATATTTTTCATCTTTTATTAAAACTTTGGGGTTGCAAAAACCTTTTGCTAAATTATTCTTATTTACAGTTCCGCAATCAACAATTATAGTAGATGTGCTTTTAATTTTTGATGAAAAAGTAAAATCACATCTAAATTTTGCTAAACAATGTGAACAAATAAATTCATAGCCTACATTTTGTTTTTTTACATATAATTCTTGGACTTCGCCACAAAAAACGCATTCGGGAGTTGCTCTGTTTATTGTATCTATCCATACTGAAGCGATGCCTTTATTTTTATATCCTTCTAACGGGTTAGCGGTTATGTCTTTTGTTGCGATTGAGCCTTCATATTCGTGAGAAAAGCCACATTTTGTACAAGTGTAGAGCGTTTTTTGTGTTCCTTTAACACCTGCAATTAAACCTAGACCGCCAAGCAACACGCCACCTATAATTGCTTTTTTGGTATTAAAACCTTTTTTGGCAGTATCTATTAAAATCCAGCCTTTTTCTTCTCCACAAATCGGGCATTTGTTTGGTGCGTTCATTTTTCACTCCATAAATTACATATACTACAATTATACGGAACATAATGTTCCAAGTCAAGCAATTTGGAACATTATGTTCTATTATAAAAACAATGGAGAACAAATTTTCAGAACAGTTACTTGCGTTGAGGTTAGAGGCTAACCTTTCGCGTGCTGAATTGTCAAAAAAATTAAATGTTTCCGTAAGGCTTATTTCTTACTGGGAAAACGGGCAAAGAGAGTGCGATTTCGATATGTTGATAAAAATTGCCGACCTTTTTTCAGTAAGTATTGATTATTTACTCGGCAGAGAAGATTAAAAGGCTTATCGGAAGGATAAGTCTTTTAAAGTTTAAATATTTATTGTAATATATAAAACTTTATGCTACAATGTTATTATTAAAAGAAAAAGGAGTTATTATGAAAACTTTAGGCAATATTATTTGGTTTCTTTTAGTAGGGCTTTGGTCAGGGTTAGGCTATTTCTTCGGCGGACTGTTGCTCTGTATTACGATAGTTGGAATTCCGTTCGGGCTGCAACTTTTCAAAATGGCAAGACTTATGCTTTGGCCTTTCGGTGCTACGGTGGTTTGCGATTTCAATAAGCATCCCTTTGCAAACCTTTTCTGGCTGTTATTCGGCGGACTGTTTACGGCGTTCTGGTTTTTTATCATAGGGGTAATTTTCTGTATTACGATAGTCGGTATTCCGTTCGGCAAACAATGCTTGAAATTATCGAAATTAACTCTTGCGCCTTTCGGTTCTACGATTTCCTAAACGGTTGATAATTAAGAAAGATACTAAAAGGCTTACCCCCGTGGTAAGCCTTTTTAGGTTTAAATGTCAGTTGTTCGCGTTGCCGAGTAGGCAAGTTCCCGTGGTTGTAGAAAGCAAGGCAAGTAAGATCAATAACTGCGTGGTTGAAATCGTATTGTTATTCATAAGTAAAAATAAAAGCGCCACTAAAACGATATTATTAGAATTCATATTAAACCTCCTTTTACAAAATACGCGCTGAAAACCGTTTTTATGACGGTCTTTTTTATTTTTCGTGCGGGATTTGGTGCTAACGTATATTCATATAAACATTTTAAGGAGTATTGTTATGGAAATGCTTATTGACAGACGATTGCAGGATTTAGTCAAAGACTACGTGCCGCGCGGGGAAATTTTGGGCGAACTCGTAAATTTTTTCTCTCTTTTTTCCGACTATACGCGGCTTAAAATCATATCCGCGCTGGCTATAACCGAAATGTGCGTAAGCGACATATCGGAAATTCTTTCTATAAACCAGACGACCGTGTCGCACCAACTGCGTTTACTTAAAAATCTCAACGCGGTAAAAACCAAACGGCAGGGCAAGGTTATTTTTTATTCACTCAAAAGCGACGCGCTGTCCGACGTTATCTTAAAAGGCGTGGAATTCTTGGGGTATTAAAATCCGCTTGTAAAAACACCGCTTTTTTGGTATAATCAAAACGTGGGAGTAATTGACGACAAATTAAAACTTCTGCCAGAAAACCCCGGAGTGTACGTTATGCTTGACGCGGGCGGGCAGATTATATACGTCGGTAAGGCGAAAAACCTTAAAAACCGCGTGCGGCAATACTTTTTTAACGGCGTAAAAACCGAAAAGGTTATGGCGATGGTAAGAAATATCGCCGACTTTTACTATATAATAGTTCCGACGGAAATAGACGCCTTATCTTTAGAGAACAACCTTATAAAAAAGCACAAGCCGCGCTATAATATACTCTTAAAGGACGATAAGACCTATCCGTATATTAAAATCGACTTAAAAAGCGTATTCCCGACCTTTACCATAACGCGGAAAATAAAGAAAGACGGAGCAAAGTATTTCGGGCCGTTTATGGGCGGTATTAACGTTCACGAAACGCTGGAACTAATAAACCTTTTATACGATATGCGCCCGTGCGACAAGGTTTTATCTACGGCAAAGCCTATTAAGCCCTGTCTTAACTATCACATTAAAAAATGCACCGCGCCGTGCGCCTTATTTGAAGACGAAAAGTCTTACGGCGAACGGGTTAAAGCCGCGGTGGCGTTTATGTCTGGCGAAATAGGCGGCGCGGAAAAGGTATTAAAGGAAAAAATGCTTGCGGCGGCAACCGCCGAACAGTTCGAGTTAGCGTTAAGGTACAAGCAGGCGATAAATTCTCTCGATAAAATAAAACTGCGCCGTATAACTTCGCTTAACAAGTTTTTAAGTGCGGATATAATCGCTTACCGTGCGGACGGGATATATTCCGTCGTAAACCTTTTAGTCGTGCGCGGGGGCAGAATGCTTGGCAGTCGTAATTTCTCGTTCGAGAGTGCGGCGGCAAGCCCTGCGGAAGCCCTTTCCGAATTTATACTGCGCTACTATAAAAAGGGTGAAGAAATACCAGACGAGATAATAACCGCGGAAGAGATAGAGGGCGAAGACGCTTTTACCGAGTATTTCAAGAAAGAATTTAACAAGTCGGTGCAGATATCTCAGGCAAAGCAGGGCGTAAGGAAACAACTTGCCGATATGGCGGCGGTAAACGCCGAAGAACATTTGTCCGTTGCCGTTGACAGAATAAAGCATAAAGACGATATGACGGTAAAGGCGTGCGAAGCGTTAAAGGAAAAGTTAAACCTTTCCCGCTACCCCAAGCGTATGGAGTGCTACGACATTTCGCACGTTTCCGGAACGGACAGGGTTGGCAGTATGGTAGTGTTTATCGACGGCGAACCCGCGCGGGAGGAGTACCGCAGATTTAAAATCAAGACCTTCCTTGGCAACGACGACTTTAAGAGTTTGCAGGAAGTTTTGTCGCGCCGCATAGACAGGCTGAAAACCGACGCGGAAAAATTTCCGAAACCCGATTTAATAATAATAGACGGCGGCAAAGGGCAACTGTCTTCCGTAAAGGAGATTTTTGACGGGAAGGGCGTAAGGGATATAGATTTAATCTCGCTTGCAAAACGCGAAGAAGAGATTTTTTTGCCCGATATATCAGAGCCTGTGGTACTTTCGCACCGCGATTACTGTCTTAAAATGTTGCAGAGAATCCGCGACGAGGCGCACCGTTTTGCAATAACCTTTCACAGAACTCTGCGCGGTAAACGCGCGCTGTCTTCGGTACTTGACGGCGTAAAGGGCTTGGGGAAAGTAAAAGCGACGGCGGTGTTGGAGAGATTTAAAGATATTTCCGGTCTCGTTTCCGCAACTAAAGAAGAGATAATGCAGGTCGGCGGTATAGGAGAGAACATCGCCGACGAGATAATCAAAAAACTTACCGAAGAAGGACTTAAATGAAATACAAATTATTCGTAGCCGACTACGACGGCACTTTGGGCGGCTTTGACGGAATAAAGGAAGAGACCGTCCGCGCCATAAGAGAATACGAAAGGCGTGGCGGCAAGTTCGTCGTCTGTACGGGCAGAATGTTCAAAAATATCCGCGTCATATGCGACCATTACGATATTGCGGATATAGTCGTTTCCTATCAGGGCGCGCGTATCAACGACCGAAAAAGCGGTAATACTATCTTTGCGGAAAAAATTCCGCAGCCGCTTGCGGTAAGCGTGCTTAATTCGCTTAAAAGCGTTCCCGTAAAGCCCGCCGTGCTTTCAGATTCCGCGCTTTACTACTCGGAAGATTCCGAGTATATAGAAATGTACAAAAAAGCGAAGATAGTGAAACTTGTGCGCGTAAAAGACCTTGCGGCGGCGGTGGCTGGCGGAGAATTCGACGCGCTAAAAATAAATGTCATATGCGAAGGCATAACCGTTAAAGAGTTTATGGAAAAATACGGCGGCTACGGCGATAAACTGATACTAAACAGCGGAAGCACCCGTCTTGCGGAGTTTATCAACCCCGCGGCAAGCAAGGGCGCGTCGGTAAGGTTTTTGGCAAATTATTACGGCTTTAATTATGACGAGATTATAGCGGTGGGGGATTCCACAAACGATATGGAACTAATTAGCGGTTCGTGGCACGGCGTTGCGGTGGAAGACGGTGCGGAAGAACTTAAAAAAATCGCCGACGAAATCACCGTGCCGTACGAAAAGCAGCCCGTAAAATTTCTTTTGGAAAAATACTGTCTTTAATTAGGCGGAATATATACATAGGTTAAAATATGGAAGAGAAAAACGATAAGATAATTTCGGACCAGCCGTCCGAAGAAGTAAAGGCGCAGGAAAAAGAGACAAAAGTGCTGCCCGTGATAGCGCTTCGCGGGAAAGTGCTTTTTCCCAACACTTTTTTGAATTTCGACGCGGGGCGTCCTATCTCGGTTGCGGCGGTGGAAGCCGCGCCGACTTACGGCAACCTTTTATTTATAGCCACGCAGAAAAACGCGTTTATAGACGCACCGAATAAGGGCGACATCTTTACCGTCGGCGTTATTGCGCGCATAAAGCAGGTGGCGAGTATCAACGGTTCTGCGGTTAAAGTCGCCGTGGAAGCGCTGTCGCGCGCAAAAATCGTAAAGTTCGTGCCCGCCAAGGGCTATTTTGCGGCGGAAGTAATAGAAGCACCGTATATAGAAAGCGCGGACGCGCTGCAAACCGAAGCCTATTTCCGCGTCGCGCGGGACGCGTTTTCGGAATTCGTGCTTATTGATAAGCGTATTCAGAAAGACGCTGTTTCAACCATAATGGGTATAAATATTCCCGACAGGTTTATAGACAGCGCGCTGTCTATCGCGCCCATAAAGGAAGAATATACCCGCAATATCCTTGCCGAAGACTATACCGTGGAACGGCTTAAACTATTCAGCGATACTATGCACCGTGAAACGGAGATTTCTAAAATCGAAAAGAAAATCACTTCTTCGGTGCGTTCGAGCATAGATAAAAGTCAGAAAGAATTTTATCTTCGCGAACAGATGAAGGCAATCCGCGACGAACTCGGCGACGGCGAAGACGACCGCGCGGGATTAGAGCGCAGAATAAAAGAAGCGAATTTGCCGCAGGAAATTTTCGACAAGGCGATGAAGGAACTTGCACGGCTTGATAAAATCAATCCGTCTTCGCCCGACTATTCGGTAATTCTTAACTACTTGGACTGGATTCTGGACTTGCCGTTCAATAAAAGCACGACGGACCGCGACGACATTGCGGAAGCCAAGAAGATTTTGGACGCAGACCATTTCGGGCTGGAAAAGGTAAAGGAAAGAATAACCGAGTATATCGCCGTTCTGCACCTGACGAAGCAGTTAAAAGGACCTATCCTGTGTTTCGTAGGTCCGCCCGGGGTGGGTAAAACTTCCGTAGCAACGTCGATTGCCCGCGCGCTTAACCGCAAATTCGTGCGGATGAGTTTGGGCGGCGTTAAGGACGAGGCGGAAATCCGCGGGCATAGAAAAACCTACGTCGGCGCAATGCCGGGGCGCATTATCTACGGGCTTAAAACGGCGGGCGTTAATAACCCCGTGTTCCTTTTAGACGAAATAGATAAACTTTCGTCCGATATCCACGGCGATCCCGCAAGCGCGCTTTTGGAAGTTTTAGATCCCGAACAGAATTCCACTTTCCGCGACAGGTTTTTGGAAGTGCCGTTCGACCTTTCAAAGGTAATGTTTATAACTACGGCAAACACGGTGGATACTATTCCGTACCCGCTACTTGACCGTATGGAGATAATCGAACTTACCGGCTACACGCAGGAAGAAAAACAGGAGATAGCAAAACGGTATCTTATTCCAAAACAGATAAAAAACAACGGGCTTACAGATAAAAAAGTGGAGTTTACGGACGGCGCGGTGAAAGAAATCGTCGAAGGCTACACTATGGAAGCGGGCGTCCGTAATTTGGAACGGGAACTTGGTAGCGTTATAAGAAAAGTGGCGGCGCTTGTCGCCGAACACCCGCGCTTAAAGAAACAGATAATAACCGAAGAAACGGTTAAAAACTATCTGGGTGCGAGAAAGTTCATTAAAGGCGAAACGCTTGACCGCAACGAAGTGGGCGCGTGCACGGGGCTTGCGTGGACTAGCGTCGGCGGCGTGATTTTGACGATAGAAGTAAGTCTTTTGCCTGGCAAGGGCGAAATCCTTTTGACGGGCAAACTCGGCGACGTTATGAAGGAAAGTGCCCGCGCCGCGATAAGTTATATTCACGCTAACGCCGAAAAGTTCGGTATAGCGGAAGAAAAGTTTACGCAAAAAGATATTCATATCCACGTACCGGAAGGCGCAACGCCCAAAGACGGACCTTCCGCGGGTATAACTATGGCGACGGCAATTTTATCGGCGTTTACCGATAAGGCGGTTAAAAAAGAAGTCGCTATGACGGGCGAAATAACTCTGCGCGGCAAGGTGCTGCCTATCGGCGGGCTTAAAGAAAAATCGCTTGCGGCTTATCGCGCTGGGATTAAAACGGTAATTATCCCCAAAGGCAATTTAAAGGATTTGGAAGATTTACCGAAAATCGTTAAAAAAGAGATAAAATTTATCGCGGCGGATACGGTTGATACAGTATTTGAAAACGCTATAGATTTCGGCGGCAAAAGCGGTAAAAAGGGTAAATAATGGAAAATTTTACGGCTAAATTTATAACTTCCGTGGCTACGGGCGGGGCGTTTTATTCGGATAATAGACCGATTATCGCCGTAAGCGGCAGATCCAACGTCGGTAAAAGTTCTTTAATAAATATGCTTGCGGGAAATAATAAACTTGCTAAAACTTCGGCTGACCCGGGAAGAACGCGGCTTGTCAATTATTTCGATTTCGGCTCGTTCGTTTTGGCGGACTTGCCGGGGTACGGCTTTGCAAAGGTTTCTAAAGAAGAAAAGGCAAAGTGGGCAAGGCTTTTAGAAGAGTTTTTCGCTACGCAGAATATAACGTTGCTACTTTCTTTAGTGGATATTCGGCACGAACCGACTGCAGACGATAAGCAAATGATAGATTACCTGTATCATTACGCTATTCCGTTCGTGGCTGTGGCAACCAAAGCCGACAAACTGCCGAAGACCAAAATCAAGCCGCAACTAATGAGTATTGCGGCAAGTTTAAAACTCGGAATAGATAATATAATCTGTTCTTCCGCGGAAAAGGGCGTAGGCAAAAAAGAAATTTTGACTGCGATAGAAACGGCGATAAAAAAGTAAATTAAAAGCGTTTGGATTTCAAACGCTTTTAATCTTCTAAATCTAAAATATAATCAGTTGATACATTGTAATATTTTGCGAGTTTAATTAACATATCGATTGACAATTGCCGTTTACCCGTTTCATATTGAGAATATGTGTTTTGCTTTATATTAAGGAATTTAGCGATTTCCGCTTGTGATATTTTATTTTCGTCTCTTAATTGTTTTAATTTCATAAAAAAATTATATAAAATCTCGTATTGAGATATTGACAGTTATCTCAAATTGTGATATAATTTAATCATAAAAATAAAAGGAGAAAAAAATATGGGTATTTTTAAAGGACTTAAAGACAGATTAAAGGCGGTAGATAATTTGACGGAATCGATAAATAAGGGTGAAGTTGAATTAGATAGAAAAAATCTTGAAATTAAAAAGGTAGATAAAGACAAAGACAAAAAAGATAGTAAAAAATAAAACACAATAAAAGGCTTATCGAAACCGATAAGCCTTTTAATTTTTAAAAAATTTTGAGATTGCCACGAACGCACAGCGTTCTCGCAATGACAGTCGCACCGTCATTGCGAACAACTACCGCTTGACGGGCAAATGAAGCAATCTCTTTTAAATTATTCCTGTTTTTCGCCGTAGAATTTTATGCGGGCGTGGGGCAGGGCGTTTTCCGCGTTCCCCAAGGGCTTATACGCGTTCCTATAATCGTGGCTGTCGCAAAAGTCCTTTATTTCCGTTTGCACGCGGGTAAAATTCTTTTCCTGCATTAAAGATAGTACCGAAAGATAGTCTTTCGTCATAAATCCCGCAAATGAAGAGTATTCCAACAGTTTAGCGTAATGGTTTAAGCAAAAGCCCTTTGACGATAACAGTATTTTATAAAAATTCCGTTCGTGGGCGAACATCTGCGCTATCGTTTTATAGTATTTCGTCATACTCTCTTCTATAAAATCGCAGATAACGCAATCGGACGTTGCGACTTGTATCTCTTTTGCGCGCTTTTTTGCCGCGCCCGCGCTTTTTACTTTGCCAAGCAGCGGCGCAATCTTTTCCGCCCGAGTGCCGATTTGCAGCGCTACCGAAAGTTTATTCTGCCTAGAAAAAAGCATATCGAAGTGTTTAGCGCAAAAACCTTTCTTGCCGACTTTTATGCGCGTATTGTCTTCCATAACCGCGTCGTTTAAAAACTCGTGCAAAAACTGTTCCTGAACGATTTTTTGGATGGCGCATAAGGGGCATTCGCAATCTTCTTTGAATTTTTCGTAGATTAAACCCGTATCTATATGGTAATTCATAAGAGTAGTATAACAAAAAAAGTTTTATTTTACAAGCGTTATAAAATAACTTGCGTTTTACGCCTTACGGTGATACAATAAAACCGTTATAGAATAAGGAGATTACGATAATGCTTTGTGAAAAGATTGATTTGTATAAACATTTCGGTATAACAAGAAAGGGCGGCGAAGACGGCTATCTTAACGTCTATATCCCAGAAGCGCCGGACTACCCAACGAGAGTGCGCCCCGCTATGCTGGTTATCGCCGGCGGCGGATACGGGTTCGTCTCCCCGCGCGAAAAAGAGTGTATCGCACTTGCATACGTTTCGCAGGGGTTTGCGGCGTTCACGCTGGAATACTCGATTGCGCCCGTTAAATTCCCCGCTCAATTTATAGAAGGCGCTATGGCGCTTGCGTATATCAGGGAAAACGCCCAAAAGTACGGTGTTAAGCCCGACAAAATAGCGGCGATAGGCTTTTCCGCAGGCGGGCATCTTACGGGTATGCTGGGAACGCTTTTTGACCGTGCGGAAGTAAAAGCCGCGCTTAAAGACAAGGCGGCACTCGTTCGTCCTGATGCGGTTATTCTCTCCTATCCCGTTATAACTTGCGGAGATAAGGCGCATAAGGGCAGTTTTTATAACCTTTGCGGGGAAGAAAACCTGAAACTGCAAGAAGAACTGTCGCTTGAAAATTGCGTAAATGCAAATTCTTCACCCGCGTTTATCTGGACGACCGTGGACGATAATTGCGTTCCGTCGGAAAATTCGCTTTTTATGGCGCTTGCGTATAAAGCGGCGGGCGTTCCGTTCGAACTGCACGTTTTCGAAAGCGGTGTGCACGGGCTTTCGCTTGCCACCGAAGAAACGGCTTATGTAAATCCGCCCGTTCAGAAATGGCTTACGTTGTCGTTTACCTGGCTGAAAAACCGCGGGTTCGTTCTAAACGATTAAAAGATTTTTAGTTATTTTGAGATAAACGGTAAAAAACCGTTGATAAATTTTATAAAATATGTTAAGATAATTAGGCTTTAATAAAGAAGCGATTATTTTAACGTAATAACGCTACTGTGGCTCAGCCGGTAGAGCAGCTGATTCGTAATTATTTAATTAACCGAAAGTAAATAGTTAAAAACGGTAGGTATTACCTGACAAATTAGAAAACACCTTTTACACAAACAATCAAAAGTGTAAAGAAAGTGTAAAAATACAGTAAAAAACTTAATAAAAATGCTACTGTGGCTCAGTCGGTAGAGCAGCTGATTCGTAATCAGCAGGTCGGCGGTTCAAGTCCGCCCAGTAGCTCCACAAACAAGCCCCCGTCCGTTTTTGGACGAGGGCTTGTTTGTGCGCCGCCGCGCGGCGCTTCTGACTGCCGAACGACGGCTTTTGCCGTCGAAGTCAAATGGTGCGATTGACAGTAAGCGGTAGCAATCAGCAAAATAAGGGATTTTTCGTCAATTATCGAAAATAAAAGTGTTGACAAATACCCAAACTGGTTTTATACTTAAGATAATAAAAAAAGGAGAACAAAACTATGAAGAAACTTTTAACGTTAATAGTATCGCTTTGCCTTGCTATGTGCACCGTGTTTGCCCTTACCGCTTGCGGTTCGGACGACGTAAACCCCGCGGGTAAAACCTACGAGTTCGACCGTGTTGAAATTTTAGAGGAAGTTACGGAGGACGAAAAGGCGTTTATCGAAGCCGTTGCTGCGGAAGAAATGGGTTACGTACAAATCACTTTTAAAGCAGACAAGACTTACGCGGTTAATCTTATCACCGGGCAGACCGTTCAGACCGGCACTTGGAAAGCGGACGGCGACAAGGTTATATTAAAGGCTAACGCCCAGCAGGGTGAAGAAGCCGATCCCGACCAGACTTATATCTATAAGGACGGTAAATTCTACGGCAATATGCCTATTCCTTGCGACACCACTTATGAAAAATTCGTACAATGCCGTCTTTGGTTTAAGGAATTTAAGGCAAACAGCGGAGCAGGAACCGTTGATTTTGACGTGTCCGGAAAGACTTACGGGTACGACCACGTTGAAATTTTAACGACGGGGCTTACGGCAGCACAGATACAAGACGTTGAAGACTATGCGGAAAGTATGATGGGCTACGCGCAGGTTACTTTCAACGCGAACAACACGTTTGAAATTAATCTTAACAACGGCTATGCACATAATCCCGTTCAGACCGGTACTTGGCTGATACAAGGGAATAGCGTCATCTTAACGCCTACCGCAGAACAGGGCGAAGAACCTGATTCTCCGCAGACGTATTACTATTCCGACGGCGACTTCTACGGCGGTACGTATATTCCCTACGGAGAAGAAGATGTCGAATTCGCACAGTGCCGTCTTTGGTTTGTGGAAGTGGATGCAGTAGCATAACGATAAAATAAATTTAACAATTAAAAGATTAGGCGCGTTTGAATGTTCAAACGCGCCTAATCTTCTTTTCTACCGCATAATAAATCAATCGAAACGTTGAAAAAATCCGCTAATTTCCAACACTCTATAATGCTTGGCTCGACAATCCCTTTTTCCCACCTTGATAAATTTGCCTGACTTGTGCCGATAAATTTTGCAAGTTGTCTTTGGGAAATCTGATTTTCAGCCCTTAATTCTGCAATTTTATTGTTTTTGAAATCGCAAATCATACTTTTATTATACAAATATGTATAAAAATCGCTTGACATATACAAATATGTATCATATAATTTATTTAATTCTATTTACAAAGGAGAAGAATATGGAAGAACAAAAGAAACATTGGTTTAAGGAAGTGTTTTGGGGGAACGAGTCGCTTGAAACGCGAGAGAAGTGGTTTAATTTTTACAAGAAATTACCGTCACGTCTTTTCATTTAAATAG
>JAFZYZ010000048.1 GCA_017615975.1 Clostridia bacterium
AACGGAATAAAGGTAAAGCAGCCCGCGCTAATCTGGCGCGGGCTGCTTTACTTTCGCATATATGCATATATTGACTTATACTGTTTTTAAGCGTATTTTCACGCCTATAAGCGGCAAAAAAGCGGCAAAAAAACCGAATTTGTCAAGGTTTTTCCCCGTGAAAAATCCGCCGCTCGTTTACAAAACGGACGGTGGACGGATAATCTGTCTTAATTAAAAAACGATTTAATCCTGCGGTTTAGCCTTTTCTTCTTCGAACGCGTCTAAAATAACTTTGATCAGTTCTTCTCTCGTTTCGGTTTTGATAGGGTGCGCTATATCTTTGTAAGAACCGTCCGTAGTCTTTCTGCTCGGCATAGCGATAAAATACCCTTCATTTCCTTCAATAACTTTAATGTCGTGTACAACAAAGCAGTCATCGAAGGTTACCGAAGCAACCGCTTTAAGTTTGCTGTCGCTGTTTTTCACAATGCGAACGCGTACGTCTGAAATTTTCATTTCGGAACCTTCCTTATTATAATATTGTTCTAATAATAACATATAAATTACGCGATTTCAACACATTTTTTAAATTTCCGCGTATTTTTTTTATTTATTGCCCAAATTTCGCACTTTTATCATATTGTATAGTATGAACTTTCAGTATTTTTTCGCAAATTATAAGAATATTCATTTTATAGGCGTGGGCGGCGTGTCTATGAGTGGGCTTGCCGCTTTCTGCCTTACCAAGGGATTTAACGTTTCGGGCAGCGATAAGGTTTTTTCCGTAGGTGTAAAACGGTTAAGGGCGCTGGGCGCTACAATTTCAGTAGGGCATAGGGCGGAAAACGCAAAGGGGGCGGAACTTATAGTATATTCTTCCGCCGTAAGCGATAAAAATCCCGAATTAAAGTACGCGGTAAAGCACGGCATCCCCGTACTGCGCCGCAGCGAACTTTTAGGGCAGATATTATCCTTATATCCCCGTTCCGTATGCGTTTCGGGCAGCCACGGCAAAACCACCGCTACCGCTATGCTTGCCGAAGTGTTTATTGCGGCGGGGCTTAACCCCACGGTGTTTTTGGGCGGCGACAGAAAGACTTTCGGTAATTTCAGGTCGGGCGGAGATATCGCTATTGCCGAAGCCTGCGAGTACAGGCGTAATTTTCTGGATATTTCGCCACGCGTTGCCGTGGTTTTAAATATAGATAACGATCACGTGGACACTTTTGCAGATATGGATGATGAAACGGCGGCGTTCAAAGAATTCGTTAAAGACGGGCTTGCCGTCGTCAATGCGGACGATTATTACGCGCGCAAAGTGTTTAATTCCACGACGATAACTTTCGGAATAAAAAATCTTGCCGTGTATTCTGCAAAGTATTTGACTAAAAGCGGCTGCCGTGCGTTTACCGCTTACGCTTACGGTAAAAAACTTGGCAGAATACGGCTTAAAATAGCGGGCGAACATAACGTTTACAACGCGCTTGCGGTTATTGCCGTTTCTAACGAATTTAAAGTTCCGTTTGCGGTTATTAAACGTGCGATAGAAAATTTCGACGGTGTAAAGCGGCGCAACGAATTTATAGGTGAATATCGCGGCGTGCCCTGCTATGCCGATTACGCGCATCACCCGACGGAAATAGCCGCGCTTTTAAAAGACAAATCCGAAAAGACGCTTGCCGTTTTTCAGCCGCACACCTATTCGCGCACCGCTAAACTTTTAGGCGATTTCGTGTCGTCTTTAAACGGGGCGGACGGATTGATAGTTTATAAGACCTACCCCGCGCGGGAGAAGTTTTCGGCGGACGGGGACGCAAAGCGGCTGTATATTGAAACGGGTAAGATTTTTAAGGGCTACTCTGCTTACGCGGGTGGCTACGCGGCGCTTGCAAAGGAGTTGAAAACTCACGCCGAAAAGTTCCGTAAAATAGTGTTTATAGGCGCGGGGGATATATACGAGACGGCGAAAAAATTCATTTCGGAAAACGGTTAAAACGCCGTATGGGAATTTTCCGAAAAAATTGCGAAAAAGGTGGAAATTTGCCGCTAAAATAATTGTCAAAATATAATTTATGGTGTATTATTTATTATAGTGATAATCATAATAGGAGAGAATCGGCAATGAAACGTAGGGGCAGAAAGATATCAATTCTCGGAACGGGCAACGTAGGCGCTACGATAGCGTATTCTTTGACTATTTCGGGACTCTGTTCGGAGATAGTTTTGGTTGACGTAAACAAGACCAAAGCGGAAGGTGAAGCGCTTGATCTTGCGCAGTGCGCGGCTTGTGTGCCGTCCGTAAAAGTCAGGTGCGGAGATTATGCGGACGTTGCGGGTTCTGACGTTATTGTAGTGACGTTCGGCATAGGCAGAAAGCCCGATCAGTCCAGAATAGATTTGGCAAAGGTAAATATAGGAATTCTGTCAAGCGTTATGCCGGAAGTCGCTAAGATTGCACCGGAAGCGCTTTATGTTATAGTAAGCAATCCCGTGGACGCGTTGACTTACGCGACTATAAAGTGCACGGGACTTCCCGAAAACCGCGTTATAGGTACGGGCACTCTATTAGATTCCAACAGACTTATAAAGTACGTTGCCGACTACTGCGGGGCGGACGCGCATAACGTAAACGCCTACGTGTTCGGCGAACACGGCGACGCTTGTATGTCGCCTTGGAGTCTCTGTACGGTAGCGGGGCTTCCTATGCCCATCTATGCGGAACAGGTTTTGGGTATAGCGAAAGAAAACGTTCAGGCGGAGTGCGAAAAGATATACGAAGACACCTTAAAGTCGGGTTCTATGGTTATTAAATGCAAGGGCGCGACCTACTACGCGATAGCCGCTTCGGTTATGCATCTTTTGAAGGCGATTTTATACGATACGCACACCATAATGCCCCTTTCGGCAAAGGTGCACGGGGAATACGGTGCGAACGACTTATGTATGGGCGTTCCGTGTATAGTGGGCGTAAACGGTATTGAAAAGATTGTGGAATTACCGCTTACCGCCGCGGAAAAAACGCTGTTAGATGAAAAAATAGCCGCGCTTACCGCCACTTACGACGCGTTGGGAATCAGAAAATAATTAAATTCAATATTTTTTACTTTTCGTAAAGGGGAGTAGTCGGCGCAAAATTTGTTTGCGTTCGCGCAGTCGTCAAGACGGCTTTTATGCCCGGCGGCGCGGGAAATTAAGTTTTTTGACGAGACTTTTACCGTTTTTGCGGTAGAAGTCTTGTTTTTTTGTCGATAATAGTTTATATTTATACTTATATCAGTTTTTGCAAAGGGTTTTATAGACGATAATGAAAATTTTCGTACTGATAATTTTTATTCTGACTTACGCGGCTATCATAGCGTTTCCGAACAGAAAACCGCTTATAGCGGGTATATCCGCCGCGCTTTGCGCCGGGGGCTGCCTTATTTTCGGCAAAATAGACTTTTCGGAACTGTTCTATTCGGTGGACTTTAACGTCGTTTTAATGCTTGTCGGTATTATGCTAACCGTATCGGCGTTTTCCTATTCCGAAACGCCCGAATTTATCGCGGACAGGCTTATCGCAAAAGTGCCGAACGCGCTGGTTGCCGTGGTGCTTTTGTCCGTGCTGTCAGGGGTAATTTCCGCCTTTATAGATAACGTTGCCACCGTTTTGATGCTTGCGCCTATCGGAATTGCCGTCGCGCTTAAAACCAACCTTTCGCCTATACCCGTTATCATAAGTATAGCGGTGTCTTCTAATCTTCAGGGCGCGGCGACTCTCGTCGGCGACACCACGAGTATTATGCTTGGCAGTTTCGCCGATATGAGTTTTTCCGACTTCTTCTTTTTGGACGGAAAATTCTCTATTTTCTGGGCGGTGGAACTAGGCGCGCTGCTGACTATTCCCGTTATAATGTTTATATTCAGAAAGAACAGACAAAAACTTTCCTTTGCGCCAAGCGGGGTTAAGATAAAATCTATCGTTCCCACCGTGCTTTTAACGGCGAACATCTTAACCCTTATCGCCGTTTCGTTTATTCCCGCAGGGGATAAGCCGGCGATTACCAACGGACTTATATGCATTATATTCGCCGCGCTGGCACTTGTTTTTACTGCTGTAAAATACAGGAGGGCGGGCGTTTTCGGTTGCGTTAAAGACGTGGATTTTTCTACCGTGTTTTTCCTTATCTTTCTGTTTATAATTATTTCTACCGTGGAAAAGGTGGGCATAATAAGCGATATAAGCGATTTGTTCAAGAAACTCGGCGGCAAAAACGTATTCCTGCTTTATACCGTGATAGTTTTCGGTTCGGTTATGTTTTCCGCGTTTATCGACAATATTCCGTACGTCGCAACTATGCTGCCCGTAATTAAACTGCTTTCCGCCTCGCTTCCCGCGGTGTCGCCTTATTTACTCTATTTCGGACTGCTGTGCGGTGCGACTTTAGGCGGCAATTTAACGCCGTTCGGCGCTTCCGCAAACGTCGTAGGTATCGGCATCTTAAACAAGTCGGGCTATAAGGTCAAAAATTCAGATTTCTTCAAAATCGGCGTGCCCTTTACTCTCGTTGCGGTACTCGGCGGCTACGCGTTCTGCTGGCTGGTCTGGGGTATGTGATAAATATTTATTTAAAATTTTACGCCCCGTTAAGCGTTGCTTAACGGGGCGTAATTTACGCTTGTTTTTTTTAAATTACAATATTTCTACGCCGCCGGGGGAGAACATAAAGATGTTTTCTTCCATTTCGTAAACGCCGCCGCCCAGCGCGTAGATTGCGCCCGACAGCATATCGAGAATACGCAGCGCCGTTTCTTTTTTAAGTTTTTCCAAATGTACCACGGCGTTTTTGCCTTCCTTTAACGCGTCTATCATCTTTTCCACGTCTTCGTACGATTTTGGATCGAATACCGACACGGGGCCGCCCTTATTTACTCCGTAGTCCTTTTCAACGGTGGCGTACCGCCTTTCGTTTTCTTTTGCCTTCGGCACTCTGCCGAACAAATCGAATACTCCCATTACTTTTTATCTCCGTAATTCCGTTTCCCGAACAGCGCAGTGCCAAGTCTTATCGTGTTGCTGCCGTGCGCTATCGCTATTTTATAATCCCCGCTCATACCCACAGAAAGATAGGTGAAGGGGTAGCCTTCTTTTTTAAGCGCGTCGTATAGAACGCGTACTTTATCGCAAAGCGTAGCGAGATATTCTTTATCTTCGCTTTCGGGCAGCATTGCCATAAGCCCTTTCACTCTTACGCTCTTAAATCTTTCAGAAATTTCTTTTACAGCGTCTTTCGCCGCGTCAAAAGAAAAACCGCTTTTACTCTCTTCTCCGCCCGCGTTTATCTCTATAAGAATATCCTGAAAGGCGGCTTTTTTTGCCGCAAAGTCGTTTATCGCTTCCGCTAAACGCACGCTATCGACAGAGTGGATAAGTTCCACTTTACCGACTATATATTTTACCTTGTTTGTCTGCAAGTGCCCTATAAAGTGCTGTCTGCAAGGTAATAGCAGCGCCGTCTTTTCGCGGAATTCCTGCACCTTGTTCTCGGCAACGACTTGTACGCCGTTTTTTATAGCGGCGTTTATGGTTTCTGCGCTTTGCATTTTCGTCGCGGCGACGAGAGTTATTTGTTCACCCAAGTTGTTGCCGCGCGATATTTCGGTTAAAATTTCCGACAGGTTTGTTTTAAGCATTTTCCGCCAGCAGGTCTTTCATATCGAAAAGCCCTTGTTTTTTATTCGCTATAAAGCGAGCCGCTTTTATTGCGCCCGCCGCAAACACGTCGCGCGATTCCGCCTGATGGGTAAAGGTAAGCGTTTCGTTATCGCCAGCGAATATTACCTGATGTTCGCCGACTATCGTGCCGCCGCGTACTGCGTGTATTCCTATTTCGTTTCTGTCTCTCGCGCCTACAATCCCGCATCTGCCGTACACCTCGGTCTTTTCGGGGAATACTTCTTTTATTCCGTCCTTTATCATAACCGCCGTGCCGCTGGGTGCGTCCGCCTTTTTATTATGGTGTTTTTCTATGATTTCTATATCGAAACCGTAAAGCCGTTTGGCGGCGAATTTTACCGTTTCGATAAGCACGTTTACGCCGAGAGACATATTAGCCGAACGGAAAATGGCAATCTTCTCGCTTGCTTTATTTATTGCGGCTATATCTTCTTTATCGTAGCCCGTGGAACACAGCACCGCGGGAGTACCCGTCTTTAAGCAGTACGAAAGCAGGGCATTAAGCGTGGACTTTGACGAAAAGTCTATAACGGCGTCCGCCTTTTCGGTAATCTTACCGAAGTCGTCGTAAACCTTAAAACCATTTAAATCAGTCGCGGTTTTATCCACGCCGCAAACGGGTATCACGTCGCCCTGCGTTTTGGCGTTTTCTCTTAATTTAGCACCCATCTTTCCGAGTGCGCCGCATATTATTATTTTCATATTATTTAACCTTTAACCCGAAATCGGTTAAAACTTTTATCATTTCCGCCGTGTGTTCCGGTTCTAATTCGGTAAGCGGCGCGCGTACTATGCCTTGCCCTAGTCCCAGAAGTTCTATCGCGCGCTTTACCGGTATGGGGTTCACTTCTCTGAACATTGCGTCTATAACGGGCAACAGTCTTTCGTGAAGCTCGTTCGCCTGCTGCGGCTTGCCGCTTTCAAACAAGCGGTTTACCGTGCTTACTTCTTTGGGTACTACGTTAGATACGACAGAGATAAGCCCCTTAGACCCTATCGCAAGCATAGCAAGGTTAAGATTGTCGTCGCCCGAATACAGCGCGGTTTTGTCTTTTATAAGCCTTGCCGTTTCGCATATCTGTTCCATATTGCCGCAGGCTTCTTTTATGCCGCCGATATTCTTGTGTTCGGCGATTTCCGCCATCGTTTGTGGCAGAATATTTACGCCCGTTCTTGCGGGAACGTTATAGCAGAGCACGGGAATATCCACGCTGTCGCATATATCGTTGTAATATTTAACAAGTCCCTTTTGCGTACATTTATTGTAGTACGGCGTTACGACGAGTAAGCCGTCCGCGCCGAGTTTCTGGGCAAGGGTGCTTTTTTCAACGGCTTTTTTGGTGCAATTGCTGCCCGAACCTAAAATGAACTTTACTCTGCCCGCGATTTTATCGTAAGCGAACTTCGCCACGCTTTCGTATTCTTCTTCGGTAATGGTCGGCGCTTCGCCCGTCGTGCCCAAAACGCACAGGGCGGAAATGCCGTTATTTATCTGGAATTCGATTTGCTTTTCAAACGCCGCGTAATCTATTCCGTCTTTTGTAAACGGGGTAATCATTGCGGTACAAACCCCTTCGAAAATGATTTTGTTCATATTTCTCTCCGAAAAAATTTATTTTGCAAGCAATCGCTTATTTGTTGAGTTGATCCTTTACCGCGTCCATTTTTATAGCGTATTCGGCAATCTGAACGGCGTTTGTCGCCGCGCCTTTACGGATATTGTCCGCAACCACCCAGAAGTTGATGCCGCTATCTACCGTATCGTCTTTCCTGATACGCCCCACGAACACTTCGTCGCGGTTTTCGGCGGTAATCGCCATAGGATAAAGGTTTTTAGCGGGATCGTCCTGAATAATAACCCCTTCTGCTTTGGAAAGCACCGCCTTTACTTCTTCCACGGTGCAGGGCTTTTTGAATTCGACGTTTACCGATTCGCTGTGTCCGTAATAGACGGGAACGCGCACGCAGGTAGCCGTGATTTTTATGTTCTGGTCGCCTAAAATCTTTTTGGTCTCGAAAATCATCTTGTCTTCTTCGCGTGTGTAGCCGTTATCAAGGAACACGTCTATGTGCGGCAGACAGTTTCCGAATATGGGGTAGGGGAATTTCTGCGGCGCTTCTCCGCAGATGCCGCCTTTAAGATCGTTAAAACCCTTAACGCCCGCGCCCGATACCGCCTGATAGGTAGAGTAGATAACACGCTTAATCTTAAACGCTTCGTGCAGGGGCTTTAACGCCACTACCGCCTGAATCGTCGAACAGTTGGGGTTAGCGATTATGTTCTTGTGCCAAAGAATGTCTTTCGCGTTGCATTCGGGAACGACAAGCGGCACGTCCTTTTCTCTTCTCCAAGCGTTGGAATTGTCTATGACGAGAGTGCCGTGTTTTGCAAAGATGGGCGCGAATTCGCGGCTGACGTCCCCGCCTGCCGAGAAGAGCGCTATGTCTATCTTTTTATCGACGATATTTTCTTCTTTAAGTTCTATGACTTTATGCGGTTTGCCCATAAAATCTATTTCCGTTCCGGCGGATTTTGCCGAAGCGAAAAGATAATAATTTTCCACGGGAAGTTTTCTTTCCGTTAAAACCTGTAAAAATTTCCTGCCGACCATACCTGTTGCGCCGACGACTGCCACGTTGTACTTTTTCATAATTTTATCTCCGAAAATTAAAATTTATTCGTACTTTTTTTAATAGTTTATCAAACGGAGTAAAAAAAGTAAAGTTTTTTTCGGTTAAAGCCCGTTTTTTATTTGATAAAAGTTTAAATTTAGTTTAATATTATATTAGAAAATTATTATTTTATGCCGAAAGCCCTAAAACGAGGGTATGGCGTTAAGGTGGTAAATATGGCTGGTAAAAAACGCGGACTTATTGAACGGCTTATGCTTGGTTCTGAAAAGTCCGAAGGCTATGCAAGGGCGTCCCTTCCTTCCAACCGTTGGGAACTCTTTTGGGATATCGTTAAAGGCAGGTTCTGGAAACTGGTGCTGCTGAATCTTTTAGTGCTTTTATTTTTTATTCCGCTTTTTCTTCTGATATTCTACCGTTCGGCGGCGATAACCGGTTTCGGCGAAACTATGCCGTTCGCACAGGGGTTCGGCGTGGGGTATCAAGCGCCGTTATCTTTAGTCGGGGCGGAAGAGCAGATAGTTTTTAACGTCAACCTTATGGCGTATCTCTTTTTACCCATAGTGCTTATGATTGCAGCCCTCGGCGTATCGGGCGGCGCGTACGTAATAAGAAATATGGTGTGGACGGAAGGCATTTTCGTCGCAAACGATTTCTGGCGTGGCATTAAACAGAATATAAAGCAAATGCTGCTTATTGCAATTACCTATTCGGTAGTTTTCTATCTTGCGATACTCGCCATTTCCGTCGCCGATTTCAATCTGGCAAGCGGAAACGGTACGGCGTGGCTTTTCATCTTGTCGAAAATCATCTCTATCATTACGATAATATTTTTCAGCGTAATGACTATGCATATGATTACGATGAGCGTTACTTATAAACTTAAATTCCGCGCGCTTATAAAGAATTCGTTCTTGTTTACGATAGGACTGTTGCCGCAGAACGCATTTTTCCTTTTACTTGCGTTTATACCGTTTATACTGCTTACGTTCGGCAGCATTTTTATGACGATAGGCGTAATCGTGATTTTGCTTATCGGGTTTTCCCAGGTTCTGCTTGTGTGGACGGATTTCTGTCAATGGTCTTACGACAGGTTCATAAACGACAAAGTCCCCGGCGCGCAGAAGAACAGGGGTATTTACGAAAAGGTCAAAGAGAGCAATTCCGAAGCCTTAAAGCAATACCGTAAACAGGTGGCATTAACGCGTACTTCGCTTAATTCCCGTCCTATAAAACCGATAACCGACGACGAACTTAAAATCGCGGAACTGCCTACTTCCTTTAACCGCGACGACATTTTGCGCTTAAACGAAAGCAAACAGGCTATATACGACGATTACGCAAATTACGTTGAAGAACATAAGAACGATCCCGAATTCCAGCCGACGGAAGAAGAGAAGGCGGCGGAACAGGATAAGGCTGCGCGCGAAAAGCGCATAGAAAAAGCCAAAAAGGAACTTATGAAGCGCAACCGTATGCGTTAAAACGGATTTTCAGATATAAAATTTGCTTAAAGGGCGTAAACGGATAAGTTTGCGTTCTTTAATATTATAATCGGAACTAATAAAAAAAGTGTAAGACTATGGATATCACGGATTTTCTTTGTCAGTTGGCTATAATACTTTTTTCCACGAAAATGCTTGGAATCTTAATGAGAAAACTCGGGCTGCCGCAGGTTCTCGGGTTTATCGTGGCGGGCATTTTTATAGGTCCTGCCGTATGGTCCTTAATGTTTTATACGGGTGAAGCGACCGTGTTCCCGATACACGAAAGCGAGTATCTAAACGTGTTTGCGGAAGTGGGCGTAATTTTCGTTATGTTCACCGCGGGGCTTGAAACCAACCTTAAAGACGTTAAAAGCACGGGTGCAACGGCGTTCGCCGTCGCGGCGGCGGGCGTTCTTCTGCCTCTTGCCGCGGGAACGGGCATAGGCGCGATTTTCTTACCTGATGCAGCGCACGGTGCGTTTTCGTGGGTGTTTATAGGCGTTATAATGACGGCGACTTCCGTCGGCATTACCGTCGAGGTGTTAAGGGAACTCGGCAAACTCACGACAAAAGTCGGCACGGTGGTGCTTTCCGCCGCAATTATAGACGACGTTCTTGGAATAATGGTGCTTGCCATAGTGCTGTCGTTGTCCGGCGCAAAAAGCGCGGATAACACGGTGTTAAACCTTATAAATCCCGACGGCAACGCCGCGATAACGATAATCTGGATATTGACTTTCTTCGTGTTCGCAGTCTTTGCCGGCATAGGGTTTTCCAAACTGTTTAAGTATATCGAAAAGAAAGCGCCGCACACGCGCAGAATACCTATTCTGTCCATCGCGCTTTGCTTTTTATACGCGTTTATAGCAGAACGCGTGTTCGGCGTGGCGGACATAACGGGCGCGTATATAGCGGGGCTGGTGCTTTCCACAAACCATAAGTCGGCGCAGTACGTCGACAGGAAGGTGTCTATAAACTCTTATACCATATTCGCGCCTATCTTTTTCGCGGGGATAGGTATAAAGATGAGTTTTCAGGGTTTTGCCGCCGAAACGCTGCTGTTTGCGGCGACCTTTACTCTCGTCGCCATTTTAACCAAGATTATAGGTTGCGGCGGTATGGCGCGGCTTATGAGGTTCGGAAATAAAGACAGCGTTAAGACGGGCGTCGGTATGATAGCGCGCGGCGAAGTGGCTTTAATCGTTATGGAAAAGGGTATAGCGGGCGGTATTATAGACGCAAAATACAGGGTTATAGTCGTGCTTTTAGTGTTGGTTAGTTCCTTGCTTGCGCCCGTTCTTTTGAAACTGCTGTATAAAAAAGACGACACGCCGCCACTTCCTACGAAGACCGAACTCGAAGAAGGGCATTTCGATTAAAATCCGTTTTATAACGTTAAAAATCAAAGGGTAAGAATTTGGGAAAACTGTTAAAAGCCCTCGTTTTCGGCGGGGAAATTTCCGTCGCGGTGCTTGATACCGCCGATATGGTGAACGAGAGTATAAAAATTCATAATTTATCGCCCGTTGCGGCGGCGGCGTTCGGAAGAACGATGACTGCCTGTACCTTTATGGCAAGCGGGCTTAAAAATAAGGAAGATAAACTGTTCGTAAACGTCAAGGGGGACGGTGCGGGCGGCAGAATTACCGTTTGCGGAAACGGCGACCTGTTTATGCGCGGTTCGGTGGCGAATCCCACGGCTGAACTGCCGCTAAAGCCCAACGGGAAGTTGGACGTAAGCGGGTTCGTCGGTAAAAACGGCAGAATTACCGTAGTTAAGAGTATGGGACTTAAAGAACCGTATTCCGGCAGTTGCGGGTTAGTAAGCGGCGAAATTGCCGAAGACTTTACCGCCTACTACGCTTACAGCGAACAGCAGCCAACGGCTATGGCACTTGGCGTTTTAATAGGTACTGACCGTACCTGCGTGGGCTCTGGCGGGGTGATAGTGCAAGCAATGCCCGCCGCTAGCGAGAGTTCGATAGCAAAAGCCGAAAGCATAATAAAATCTCTGTCGGACGTTTCGGCAAAGATGCGGGATTTAGGTGCGGAAGGGCTTTTTAAGGAACTGTTCGGCGACGCGGATTATACGGAATATAATCCCATTTACAAGTGCCTTTGCGATAGAGAATACGTTAAAGGCATACTTGTGTCTTTAGGTAAAGCCGAACTCGACGACATAATAGCGAAAGAAAAGGTAATAAAGGTAAACTGCGAATTCTGCGGCAAAGAATATTCTTTCGGTGCGGAAGACGTGGCTGAAATGTTTTAGCGTATGAAAAAAGTGGTGGCAAAACCTGAAAGCGTAAGCGTATATAAGCGGCTTGCCGACGATAAGGCGGACGGCGGCGACCTTTTGGGTGCGCTGGGGCTGTACCTTACCGTGCTTAACGCGTGTGCTAACGATTATAAGGCGATAGCGGACGTTGCCGATTGCTATACCGATATGGGGCTTTTGGAACTTTCAAACCGCTTTTGGTTCAAATATCTTACCGTATGCCCCAAAGACAAGCAGGGGGTTGCGTACGAAGAACTCGGCATCAACTTTTTTTATCTCGATAACCTGTGGGCGTCCGGCTACTATTTTCATATGAAAATGGAAAAAGACGGGTTTATCGCCGAAGAAGGCTTGGACGAAGAGATAATAAAGTTCTTTTCTTCGCCCGAAGTCAGAAAGGAAGGCTACTTTATCGCCTACCCGTATAACGCGGCAGACTATTCCGGGGTGGCGAAGAACGCCAAGCGCGCGCTTTCCGCGGGGGACGCGGCAATGGCGTCCAGACAGTTTAAGAAAATACCCGCCGAGTGCCGCACCGAAGAGATAAGCGGCGACTACGCCACTTCTCTGTTTCTTGCAGGGCGCGACGAAGAAATGATTGAAGTGTGCAAGGATTCCCTTGCACGCCACGGGGAAAACGTGAACGCCTACTGCAATCTTTCGTCCTTGTATTCGGCGCGGGGGGATAGCGATAAGGCGCAGTATTATTACGACCAAGCGCTTAAAGTGAGAACTGCCGACAAGTCGGAAAACTACAAGATAGCGACCTGTGCCATAGAGCGCGGCGACCATAAAACCGCCAACTCTTGCATAGCCGAAATACTTAAAGAACGCCCGTACGACGATATGATGAACTTTTTCTACGCCGTGTCGTTTATAAACTTGGGCGAATATCAAAGCGGCGTAAAGGCTATGGCGACAGCGCTTAAAATCAATCCCGAAGATCCGTTTTACGCATACTTTTTCCCGCTTTTTAAGGATATTGAAAATGACAACTCCAAGGCGGATCTGATTTTACCCTTGCCGTACGCCAAGGCGTTGCCCGTATCGGAAAATCGGGCGGCAAAGCGTGAAATAGCAAAATACCTGACGGGCAAAAAGTCTTACGCCGCGGACGATAAGACGCGTGAAACGCTTAAACTTTCGCTTTATTCGGAAGATATAAAGACCGCAAAGGGCGCGGCGTTTATTATGTGTTCGGCGGGGCAAGAAAAGGACAGAGAAATTCTCTTTTCTTCGCTTCTTGACGGCGATATCTCTGACGAAGTGAAGAGTTCTATAGTGTATCTTCTGGTAGTAAGCGGCGAAAAACGCCGTATTGACGTAGTTATAGGCAATTATCTTGCGTCCATAAAGCCGAGAAAGACGGTGTTCGACAATAAAAAGGACGGCGAAATTTACCTTTCGGCGTACGCGCTTGCCATCGCAAAATCGGTTGCTTGGGGAATTGACGACACCGCTAAACTCGCCTTTAATCTTAATACTCTTTACACCGATTACAGGGAACTTATACGGTTTAACGGTTTCGGCGCGGAAACTATTTCCGCAATAGGCTATCTTATGTGCGAGTTCGACAGGTTCAGAAAGGTTAAGGACGTTTGCGCGGCGTTCGGCGTGGATAAAACTAAAATCGCCGAAGTGGAAGAGTTTTTGGACTATATAAAAAAGGCGGAAAAAGCAAAACTTAAAGCACGCGCCAAATCCGCGTACGAAAAGGAGAACAAAGATGATTGAAATAATAAATCTCGACAGGCTTTTCGATAAATACATAGAAAAATACGTTTTGGATAACGTGGGTAAGGTAAAACCCGAAGAAATAGAAAATAAAATCCCCGTTCTCTATACGGAATTCGGGGACGTGCCGCAAAAAGATCTCTTCGGCAAAACACCCAACGAGTTTTACCGCGCCTTTTCACCTGAAGAACTGCTCACTTGTTTAAAAGAACATATAGAAAAGGACGTGCCCGTCAGCGATTTTTTAATAGAAGCAATAACGGCAAAAGACAGCGTAAAGGCGGTAAAGTCCGCGCTTATGGAAGATAACGACGAACAGTTTACCGCGTACCTTATGAATATTTTAGCCGATTTAAAAGCGGAAATCCCCGTGGAAAGGTATTTGGAGTTCGCGCTTTACGACTATCCAGAAAATATCGGCGAACTCGCTACCGAAGCGCTTACCGCTAACGCCGATAAGGCAAAGGATAAGGTGCTTAAAAACTTCGATTTAGCGGCGGAAGATAAAAAGGACAGGCTTTCGGAAATTTTAGCCAGCGTTAAGAATAAATCCGACGAAGTGTTCGATAAACTCGTTTATGAGTTCGTTAAAAATAAGAAAAAAATCCCGCTGTACGCAAATTATCTTGCAAAGTACGGCGACGAGCGGGCAATACCGTTTTTAAAAACCGCGATAGAAGGCAAAGTTAATTATCAGGAGTTTGAAGAACTTAAATTCGCTATCGAGTGCTTGGGCGGGGAATACACCGAAAAGCGCGACTTTACCGAAGACGCTATCTATAAAAAAGTAAAGGGCAAAAAGTAAATATAAATTTGCAAAAAAGGCGGCTACAGCCGCCTTTTTTTGTTTAAAATCATAAACCGCGAGTTTTAGCCGTAATGTTTAAAGTGAAGAATTTTGCCGACACTTTCAGATTGTTTTGCGTGCTGTCGGGCGCGGTTATGGGCGCAGGGTTTTTATCGGGCGGGGAACTCGTCGCCTTTTTCGGCGGGGTAAACTTTTTTTGCCTTGCGATAGCCGCGTCTGTGTTTTTTATCGGGTTTTCGTTCGTTCATACCGAAAACGATTGTCTTACGAAATCCGTTTTTATGATTGCGGAACTCGTCTTTTCTATCGCTATGCTTTCTGGGCTTGACGAAATTGCGGGCTACGCGGGGGTGAAAAATGGCGTGCCCATAGCGTCTATTCTATCCCTTTTTATCTTTCATTTTTTATTTTCCAAAGATATAAAAAAGGTGGAAAGGGTAAATTGCGTTTTAATACCGCTGTCGAGTGTAATAACGTTAAGCGCGGCACTTTTTGCGCCCGCGCAAAATATAGCGGTAAAGGGTACTTCGGCGGGCGGCGTAATAAACGCCCTTTTGTACGCCTGTATGAATTTGTTCGTCGCCTTGCCCGCGGCAAAAATCGCAAAAAGGGGCAAAAGTAAAAAGGCAAATAGTGCCGCCGCCCTTTGCTTTTCGGTATTTTTCGCACTTTTTGCGTTTATCGTTTTAAGGGTTTCGCCTAAAACCGCTTTGCCGCTGATAGATATATCTTACGGAACGGCGTTTTATCCCTTACTTATCGCGGCGATTTTTATAGGTTCTTTTACTTCGCTTATCTGCTATCTTTATCCGCTTAAAACTTTTATCGCGGAAAAAACGGCGAAAAACCGCCGCGGCGCGTATTGTTTTTTGCTTTACGCGTTGCTGTTGGTTCTATCCCGCGCGGGGATTGCCGCTATAATCAAATACTGCTATCCGCTTGTCGGGGCGTTGGGGCTATTTTCGATAGTAAAAAGTTTTTTCGGTATAAAAGGAAAGGCAAAAGGCGATACTATGGAAACAAGGAGTGCGCTATGTCGAAAAGAAAAAAGAATAAAATCAAAAAACTTACCGAAGAAGAATACGGCAACTATATAATGGCTTTAAAAGACGAAAAACCGCCGCTCGCGGTCAGGAAATTGCAGAAATAAAAAACCGTATAAAAAATTATTTGTCTTTTTTTTGCGTTAGTAGTATAATGACTATCGTAATTTAACTTTTTTCAGGGTGGATTATGGTAGAAATTAAAGAAGTTAAAAGCAAAAAAGACCTTAAAAAATTCGCAAAATACCCCGTGGAACTCTATAAAGGTTGTCCGTACTACGTGCCGTCTATTCGCAGCGACGAACTTAACACCTTTAACCCCAAAAAGAACTTTAATTTAAAGGGCAACGAGTGCAAGGGGTTTTTGTGTTATAAGGACGGAAAACTCGTAGGCAGGATTGCGGGGCTTATCAACCGCAAGGACAACGAACTTACGGGCAAAAAGTATATAAGATTTTCCCGCCTTGACTGCGTGGACGATAAAGAAGTGTTTAACGCTTTAATTAACGCCGTGGAAAAGTTCGGTAAAGATTACGGTATGGACACTATCCACGGGCCGTGGGGCTTTAACGACACGGACAGGGAAGGTATGCTGACCTACGGGTTCGATAAGCGCAGCACTTACGGCACTAACTACTACTATCCGTACTTTTGCGAACGCATGCGCGAGATGGGCTTTGACGACGAATCCAAGTGGGTGGAAAAGTGTTTCGCCGTGCCGAACGAACCGTACGAACGGATACTTTCTATCTGTGAAAGGTTAAAAAAGCGGCTTAACGTATTCGAGGCGTTCGACAGGTATTCGGTGAAACAGGTTGTAAAAAAATACGGCGACGAGTTCTTTAAGACGATGAACGACGCGTACGGACATTTGGACGGCTACGTTCCGATAGAGGGCGGCGCGCAGAAAAACGTGTTAAAGCAGTTTGCGACGATAATTAACCCCAGATATTCGAGTATTTTAATCGACGGAGAAGGCAAGGTGGCGGCGTTCGGTATAGTTTTGCCGTCCATTGCGGACGCGCTTATTAAAAGCCGCGGAAAACTGTTCCCGACGGGATTTATCGGGGTATTAAAGTCCATTAAGCACCCAAAAGAACTTGAAATGGCTTTAATCGGCGTAAAATCCGAGTACAAGAACACGGGCATCAATTCTATTCTGATTGCAAGGATAATGAACAACGTTATCGAAGACAAGATAGAACGCGTGGAATCCAACGTAATGCTGGAACATAACTACGATATTCAGAACCAATGGAAGTTTGCGGAAAGCGAAATAATCAAGCGCCGCCAGACTTTCGTAAAACAAATAACGGTGTAAAAAGCCTGAAATTACGCCCCGCGTGAAGCGGGGCGTTTTTTATCGCCGAATTAGGTTAAAAATACTTGAAAAATCGGATATAATATGTTATACTTTATAAGTATAATTTTAAATAGGCGCTAAAAAATAAAAGCGCAAAGGCTTAACTATGAAAAGAACTCAACTGAAAACCATTTTTTCTTCGCCCGAACAGTTTGCGGATAAGACGGTAGTCGTCTGCGGCTGGGCAAGAACGCTTAGAGACAGCAAGTCGTTCGGCTTTATCGAACTTAACGACGGTTCTTATTTTAAGAACTGCCAAATCGTTATGGAACGGGACAAGGTAGCAAACTACGACGAAATCGCAAAGAGCAACGTGGGCGCGTGCTTTAAGGTTTCGGGCAAACTTCTTTTAACGCCCGAAAGAAACCAGCCGTTTGAAATCAATGCGGAAAGTATTGAAGTTCTTGGCACTTCCACGCCCGACTATCCTATGCAGAAAAAACGCCACACGCTGGAATTTCTGCGGACCATGCCGCATCTTCGCCCCCGCACCAACACGTTTAACGCGGTGTTTAAAATCCGCAGCGAAGCTGCGTTTGCAATCCACAAATTCTTTAACGAACGCGGGTTCGTGTACGTGCATACCCCGATAATCACGGGGAGCGACGCGGAAGGCGCGGGCGCTATGTTCCAGACCACTACGTTAGACCTTGACAACGTGCCGAAAATAAACGGCAAAACCGACTATTCGCAGGATTTTTTCGGACAGAAGGTTTCGCTTACCGTGTCGGGGCAACTTGACGTTGAAAATTTTGCGTTTGCCTACGGCAACGTTTATACTTTCGGACCGACTTTCCGTGCCGAACACTCCAACACCGCGCGCCACGCTGCGGAGTTCTGGATGATAGAGCCCGAAATGGCGTTTGCAGACCTTTCCGACGATATGGACTGCGCCGAAGATATGGTAAAATTTATAATTTCCTACGTTATGGATACCTGCGCCGAAGAACTTGAATTCTTGAACAAGTTTATCGATACGGGGCTTATCGACAGGCTTAACGCCGTTAAAAACAGCGATTTCGCGCGGCTTACCTACACCGAGGCGATTAAGATTCTCGAAAAGGTGAAAGACCGTTTCGACGCACCCGTTTACTGGGGCGTGGATTTGCAGAGCGAACACGAACGCTACATAACTGAAGAAGTGTATAAAAAGCCGGTATTTTTAACCGACTATCCGAAAGAGATAAAGGCGTTCTATATGCGTTTAAACGACGACGGCAAGACGGTTGCGGCAAGCGATCTTTTAGTGCCGGGGATAGGCGAACTCGTCGGCGGCAGTCAGCGTGAAGAGCGCGAAGACGTGCTGCGTCTTCGTATGAAGGAGTGCGGCTTAAAGGAAGAAGATTACGCCTACTATCTCGATTTAAGAAAATACGGCGGTGCGGTGCACTCGGGCTTTGGGCTTGGGTTCGAACGGATGATAATGTACCTTACGGGTATCGCTAATATCCGCGACGTGTTGCCTTTCCCGAGAACTTTCGGTTCTCTTTAATCAAAATCAAAAAGGGGTGAGTTATGAAGATACTTATCGACGCTTTCGGCGGGGACAATTCGCCGCAGGAAGTTATCGCGGGGACGGTTGCCGCGGTTAAGGCGAGAAAGGGGTTTACCGCGGTACTCGTCGGAAATAAAGAAGTTTTGGACGTGCATATTTCGCGCTACGGCTATCCGCAGGACAGAATAGAGATTTTAGACGCGAAGCAGGTGATAACCTGCGAAGAAGAACCGACCGTGGGTGTCAGAACCAAGCCGGACAGTACCATATGCAAGGCGTTTAAGGAACTTAAAGACAACGAAGACGCAAAAGCCTTCGTGTCCGCGGGTTCGACGGGGGCGGTGCTTGTCGGCGCAACCTTAAAACTCGGCAGAATAAAGGACGTGGCGCGCCCCGCGCTGTGTCCCGTTATTCCAACGCTTAACGGCAAGAACGTATTTTTGATGGATTCGGGCGCGAACGCCGACTGTAAGGCGATAAACCTTTGTCAGTTTGCGGTTATGGGTACGGTGTACGCAAAAGCGATGGGGGTGGAAAACCCCAAAGTCGCGTTGCTTTCAAACGGCACGGAAGACGAAAAGGGGAACGCGTTATGCCACGAAGTTTTCCCGATGTTAAAAGAAATGGAGGGCATAAACTTTATCGGCAATATGGAAGCGCGCGATATCCTGTCGGGAGAGGCGGACGTGGTGATTGCCGACGGATTTGCGGGCAATATTGCGCTTAAAAGTATGGAAGGCGCGGTCAAAACCGTGCTGTACGGTTTAAAGGACGCGATAAAAGGTTCGCTTTTCGGGAAAATCGGCGGATTGTTCCTAAAAAAGCGGCTTAATAAACTCAAAAACAAACTTGATTACAGCAAAAAAGGCGGCGCGCTGTTTATCGGCGTAAACAAGCCCGTTATA
>JAFZYZ010000049.1 GCA_017615975.1 Clostridia bacterium
AGAACTTTACGGGTTTAAATCGTTCGCGGACAAGGCGGAAATCAAGTTCGGCAACGGGATAACGGGCATAGTCGGACCGAACGGTTGCGGCAAGTCCAACGTGGCGGACGCTATACGCTGGGTACTCGGCGAACAGTCGGCAAAATCGCTGCGCGGTTCAAGTATGCAGGACGTTATTTTTGCGGGCACGCAAAACCGCAAATCCCTTTCTTACTGCGAAGTGTCGCTGTTCTTCGACAATTCCACGCGTATTTTCAATATAGATTTCAACGAAGTTATAATCACGCGTAAACTGTACAGAAGCGGCGAAAGCGAATACTTTATCAACAAACAGCCGTCAAGGCTTAAAGATATAATCGACTTATTGCGGGAGTGCGGGATAGGTAAAGAAGGCTACACCATTATAGGGCAGGGCAAGGTGGAAGAGATAATGTCCGCAAAGCCCGAAGACCGCAGGGTTATATTCGAAGAAGCGACGGGGATTGCCAAATTCAAGTCGAGAAAGGTGGAGTCGGAACGGAAACTCGAACGCACCCGTGAGAACATAGTAAGGTATTCGGATATCCTGTCGGAAATAGAGAACCGTTTAGATCCCTTGGAAAAGCAGGCGGAAAAGGCGCGGGAATTCAACGAACTTTCCGAACAGTTGAAATTCCACGAACTTAACACCTATATAGGCAAGGTGGACGGCGTTGCGACGGCGAAAAGCAGGATAAACGACCGTATAAACGGCATAAACGAAGAAACCGAATTAAAGAGAAAGGAACTTGACGCGGCGCAGGCGGAGAACGACAAGATTCTCGCCGATATCGACGGCGCGGATATGAAACTTAAAAACCTTAACGACGAACTTGCCGACCGCAGGGTAGGTATGGAAAAGTCTTCGGGGGCTAAACAACTTTTCGAACAGAGGATATCTTATCTTAACGGGCAGATAGAAAGGTCTTTAAAAGAGATAGAAGAAAACCGCGCCGTGATAGCGGAATGCGACGACGCGTATATCAGGGCGGACGGCGAATACAAGGCGGCGGATAAGGATTTACAGGAACTCGTTGCGAAAGCGGAAACTTTAAGCCGTAGGCTTTTAAGTCTTTCCGAAAAACTTGCGCTTGGCGAAGAACTCGCGCAGTCTAATCAGCGCAAGATAATAAAATCCATAGAGTCGCTGTCAGACTTTAAACTCAACAAAGGCGCGGTGGGCATAGAGCGCGCTAACCTTAACGACAAACTGAAAGAACTTTCCGCGCGTTCGGACGAACTGTCCTTAAAGCGCGAAGGGGTGTTCGCCGACAAGGAAAAGGCGGACAAGCGGATAAACGAACTCGATCGTTCGGTGTTCGATTATAAGAACCGTATCGCCGAAAAGGAAGAACAGGTAAAGGCGGGCAACGAGAAATCGGCGGCGGCGGATAACGATATATTCCGTTTGAATTCGCTTATTTCCACCCTTATCACGCGGGATAATTTTTACCGCGATATGAAGGAAAAGTACGAAGGCTACGCGCCGGCGGTAAAACTTCTGATGCAGGACGCAAAGAAAAACCCCGCCGTCAAAAGCAGGATAAAGGGCGTTGTGGCGGAACTTATCAAGTCGGACAAGAAGTTCGACGTGGCGTTAGAAACCGCGCTTGCTATGGGCGCGCAGAACGTTGTTACCGCAAACACCGAAGACGCCAAGTACCTTATAGAATACTTAAAAGCCAACAAAATGGGCAGGATAACTTTTCTTCCCGTGTCGTCGGTAAAACCGAGAGAGAAGTGCGCGGAAATTATCCGCGCAATGAACGAGACGGGTGCGTTGGGCGTTGCGGACGAGTTGGTGTCTTACGATAGAGAGTTCGAGAACGTTATATCAAACCTTCTCGGCAACACGCTTATCGTCGATACCCTTGCGAACGCCAAGTTTATAGCGGACAAGTACCGTTTCGCGTTCAAGATGGTAAGTTTAGACGGCGACGTATTTACGCCGCAGGGTTCTATAACGGGCGGTTCGCGCAGGGCGGACGCTTCGGGCGTTTTGTCTTCCGACAGAAGAATAGAAGAAAACGCCGAACAATTAAAGGTAAGCCGCGAAAAGATGGAAACGCTTAAAGCCGAAAAGGCGAAGATAGAAAGCGCGCGGGACAAGTGTTTTTCCGAACTCGAAATCTTAAACGACGCGTACAACGGCGCGCGGCAGGAACTTATGGTGGAACGCGAAAAGCAGTCGGCGTTTGAAAAGACGCTTTCGGAACTTGACAGAGAGATAGAAAGCGTATCCGATTTAATAGACGGCGTTTCGCAGCGGCTTGGCGAGATAGAACAGTCCTACCTTACTTACGAAAGCGGCGGAAAGAAGTCGGAAGAAGAAAAAGCCGCGGCTATGCAGAGTGCGGACAAACAGCAGGCGGAATACGACGCGCTGCGCCGCGAACGCGACGAGATAAGTATGCAGAGTACGGAAATTCAGGTCGCTATCACCGAAAAGAAGGGGATTATCGCAAGTCTTTCGCAAGAGATGGAACGGCTTAAAACCGCCGAAAAGGACGCGAACGCGTCTATTACTTCGCTTACCGAAAGCGTAGAAGGCGCGAAAGGCATAATAGAAGAATTAAAGCGCGAAGAAGAAAAAGTCGCGCTGACGAAAGAAGAACAGGAAAAAGTCAACGCGCTGCGCGGTGAGATAGAGAATATAGAGACCTATAAAGGCGGACTGCGCGAGAAGATGACTAAAAACGCGCAGAAGTGCGAAGAACTGAACGGGATTTTATCCGAACTTTCGGAGAAAAAGCACGGCGAAGAGATAGCGCTTGCTAAAATCGATTCCGACCTTGAATATATGGGGCAGAGTATTGCCGAAGACTATCAGTTAGACTACGATTCCGCGCTTAAATTCCGGGCGGAAGGCTACGATGCGGAAGAGGGTGAAAAAGAGATAAACAGGTTGCGCAGAAAGCGCGCATCTCTCGGTGCGATAAACGCCACCGCAATAGAAGACAGCAAGATGCTTAGGGAACGCTACGACGAGATGACCACGCAAAAGGACGACCTTCTGAAAGCCGAAAGCGACTTAAAAGAGGCTATCGACAAGATAAAGGGCGAAATGCTGGCGCAGTTCGACGAAGGGTTCAAGAAAATCAACGAGAATTTCCAGAAGATATTTAAGGAATTATTCGGCGGCGGCAGGGCTATGCTGGAACTCGACTATTCGCAGGTGGAAGACAGGCTGGAAGCGGGCGTTGAAATAATCGCAGAACCCCCTGGAAAGAAATTGCAGAAGATTTCGCTTTTGTCGGGCGGCGAAAAGGCGCTTACCGCCATAGCGATACTGTTTTCTATATTGCGCTTGCGCCCGATGCCTTTCTGCGTGCTGGACGAAATAGAAGCGGCGCTTGACGAGGCCAACGTCGATAGGTTTGCGAGATATCTTAAAAAATTCTCGGAAGAAACGCAGTTTATCGTCATCACGCACAGAAAGCCGACTATGGAACTTGCAGACGCGCTGTTCGGCGTTACCATGCAGGAAAAGGGCGTGTCCAAGATGGTGTCGGTTAAACTTGCCGACGTTGAAAATATCGAAAGCGGAGCAAGTTTTCAGTAAAACGAACGAGTTATAAGGTTAGTTATGGGATTATTCGGTAAGATTAAAGCCGCGCTGTCAAAGACCAAAGACGGCTTGGCGAAAAAACTCGGCAGTCTGTTTTCAAGGGATAAGATAGGCGAAGACTTTTACGAAGAGTTGGAAGATATACTTATTTCTTCGGACGTGTCGGTAAATACCGCGGCGGAGATAGTGGATGAAATACGGGATGCCGCTATAAAGGAAAAATGCCGCGATAAAGACTACGTTATAGACCTTTTAAAAAAGGAACTGTTCGAAACGCTTGACTATGCCGAACCGATAGAGTTTACGCCGCCCGTCGCTATTATGGTGGTGGGGGTAAACGGCGTGGGTAAGACTACGACGATAGGGAAACTCGCCAACAAATTCATTAAAGAAGGCAAGTCGGTAACAATCGCCGCCGCAGATACTTTCCGCGCCGCCGCAGTAGATCAACTTTCCGTGTGGGCGGACAGGGCGAAGGTAAGGATAATTAAAAGCGACGAAGGTGCGGATGCGTCCGCCGTGGTGTTCGACGCGGTGGCAAGCGCAAAAGCCCGAAAGACCGACGTTCTTATTATAGATACCGCGGGCAGGCTGCACGTTAAAGCCAACCTGATGGAAGAACTTAAAAAGATGGACAGGGTGCTAAAGCGCGAGTTCAGCGGTAATATTATAAAACTTATCGTGCTTGACGCGACCACGGGGCAGAACGCCTACAATCAGGTGGAAGTCTTTAATCAGGCGATAGGTATAGACGGTATAATTTTAACAAAGATAGACGGCACGGCAAAAGGCGGGTTTATAATTTCACTTTCCTACGAGTTGGAAGTGCCCGTATGTTTCGTCGGCACGGGCGAAAGGATAGACGATATAGAAGATTTTAATTCAAAAGAATTTATAG
>JAFZYZ010000050.1 GCA_017615975.1 Clostridia bacterium
GCCCGTTCGGGCGGCTGCTTTTAAGTGATTTTTATTCTTCTGTTATCCTGAAACGCTTTTTGCATTGTTCGGATACGCGATACTTGACTTTGCCGACGGATTTTATCGTTAAATCCCGTCCGGAACGGATTATCTTTATTCCGTTGCCGTTTCTTATATAACTGCCTTCGGCGTGATTTATATTTTGCAACGCTACGGGATCTATTTCCAAAACTCCGTCGAAACGAGGGTTTACGTTGATACCCAGAATATAACGGTAGAACCAAGCGGAAATATCGCCCCAGAAATGATGGTTAAGGGATAAAATTCTTCCGCCGTCTTTACGGAATATACTGTTCGGTTTAAGTTCGTTAAATCCTTCCCAAAGCGAAGTTGCACCGTTTTCCAACCAGTATTTATAACTCGGGAATCCGTCTTTCGTTATAAGTTCAAGGGCAAGATCCGAGTAGCCGTAGTCGGCTAACACCCTGAACAACACTCTTGCGCCGAGAACGCCGACGCGGAATCTGTTGCCGCCTTGTTCTACGAGTTGCACGAGATTTTTAACGGCCTTATTTATTTCTTCTTCGCCGAATATATTGACAGATATCGCTTTTGCCTGTGCCATCTGCGTTTTGCAGGAAACGAACAGGTCTTTGGATAAATGCGTTTTTCTGAAATTGTTCTTTAACAGCGCGGAGAGTTCAAGCGCGTAAGCCTTATTTTCATCGTCGCCTATGCGGTCGAAAATAAACGCGGATTTATTGCATATCTCAATCGCTATAAGAGAATCTGAAATTTCCAGCGGGGTAGAACAGGCGTCTTCGGAAATCTGTCCGCACTCGCACCAGTCGGGCAGCCCGAACGCGACGAGACCGTTCCCGTTAAGTTTGGATTTAAGATAGCGTAAGTACTTGGCAATAGCCCCGGCGTTGTCCGTAAGAATATCCGTATCACCGGTAAAGCGGTACACGGTATAGGGGATTTCCGCTATAATCATATCCCACGCAGGGCCGCTGCCCCAGTTGTAGCCGAATTCCACGGTGGGAATAATGCCGGGGAGTTGTCCGTTGTCGCGCTGCGCCTTACGCACGTTGTCCAACCAGATTTTTAAGTTTTCCGAACAGTCGAAATTATATAAAAACTGTTCGCAAGAAAGCGCTATATCGCCCGTCCAACCGTTCTTTTCGCGTTGCGGGCAGTCTGTCGGAATATGTATAAAATTACTCAAATCGCTGTTAAGGGTTATAGCCTGCAAGTCGTTTACCGTTTTATCGGAACAGGAAAATTCCCCAGTTTTCGTGAAATCGGAAGATACGACCAGCATAGTGATTTTAAGGTTTTCAATATCTTTTCCGTGTAAGCCTTCTATAAAAGCGTATCTGAACCCGTGATAGGTAAAACACGGTTCGAAGACGTTGTATTCGCCGTTGCAGATAATAAGATCTTTCTGCATCATCTCTCTGTCGAATTCGGGGATACATACGTTTCTGTTGTAAAAAGCGAAGTTTTCCGCCAGCGTTTCGCAAAATCTTATCACTATCGGCTGACCGTTTAAGCCTTTGAATTCTACGCGGCAGATTCCCGCCGTGTTTACGCCGAAGTCGAACATATATCCGCCGTCCGAACGGAAACAGGCAACGGGCTGTATTTCTTTTATTACTTTAACGGGCTTTATCTTGCAAAGTTGAAGTTCGCCTTTAGGGGCGGCGGCCTTTATAGCGTAGCCCCACGCCGAATCGTTAAACCCGTAGTTGTTCCAGCCCTTTTGCTCCAAGCGGAAATCGTAATATTCGCCGCAGCGCATATCGTCGAAGATAATAGGCGACGGTGCGACGCGACAGGTTTCGTCCGAATGTAAAAATTCCTTTCCGTCAACGGACAGGGCAAAGGCGACTTTCGGCGCGCTGCGGAAAGGCGCTTTGTCAAACCCCCAAGGCACGCCGCCGATATTGTTTAAAAACCCGTTGCCGAGAATAACGCCGATTACGTTTTCACCCTTTCTTAAAAAGGGCGCAAGTTCGTATTCGTCGTAATAAATTATATGGTCGGGATTAGAAATATACGGCGCGAATTTAGTCCGCGTAATCTTTACGCCGTTTATAAACAGTTCGTAAAAGCCGAGCCCGCAAATCTGAAGCGTTGCGGACGAAAAATCGGTTATATCAAAACTCTTCCTTATATACGGTGCGTTGAGGTGTTCGTATAACTTGCAGAAATTTTCTGTAGCCGATATAAAAAAATTCTTTAAATTCCGTTCGTTCATAATAATTCTTTCTTTAACTTTATTGAAAACCTTTCAGAAAGGCGTTGTCTTGGTTTACCAGTCAGTATTATATCAAAGCGAAAAAGCAAAATCAAGTGTTTTGCGCTATTTAGCGGCAAAATGATAATATCGCCTAATTTTGCAAATAATATTGACTAATGACTTGCAATAATGTAATATATAAACAAAGGAACGGTATGGAATACTTCGAGAAAATCAACAATTCGGACAAATACTGTTATTTCGTGCAGGCGAACGAACCTTCGGTTGCGGGGCAGGTGCACGAGATAGCGTGTTTTCCGCATTTGCATAACAATATAGAATTTCTGTTCATTACGCAGGGCACTCAACGCGTCAACGTTCTCGGTAAGCATTACGAACTTACTGCGGGCGATATTCTGTTCGTGAACAAATACTCTTCGCACTTTTACGATAATTGCGAAGGCGTAGAAGGCTATATACTCGTGTTAAGTCCGTGGTATCTGGAAGTGTTTCAGCAGGTTTACAACGGCAAGGTCTTTCCTATGATGATGCGGGACAAGGCAAAGAACGCCGAAGTATTCGGCTTTATACGGGAGTGGAAGGCAAATTACGTAAAGGACAGATATACTGAAAAGTTTTACGACATTTACGTCATGAGTAATTATCTTTTCAATATGTTGCAGGAACGGTATGAACTTGTCGAAGATAAACAGACGGAAAACGATAAAACCATAAGCAGGATACTCAAATTCGTGGAGGATAAGTACAGGGAAGAGATAACGCTTAAAGACGTGGCGAAAGAAGTGGGATACACCGTAGAATATTGCAGCAAGATATTTTCGCAATATATAAAAGAAAATTTCAGGACTTATTTAAACCGCGTCCGAGTAATGAAATTCAACGAACTTATAAAGGAAGAGAAAAACAAAGACAAAACGATACTTACGGTCGCGTTCGAATGCGGTTTTTGCAGTCAGGCGACTTTTTACAGGGCGTACAGTAAAGTTTTCGGCGCATTGCCGAAAGAAGTTAAACGCTGAACGTTTATTTTTATTTTTGATATTAAAATCCGCCGATAACGGCGGATTTTTTTTCTTTTAAATAAATATTGTTTAATTTTTGAAACAAAATCATATAACTTTTGAGTGGAATAGGGCAAATAGGGGATATATAATGAAAATGAAGAGTAATGTCGGATAAAATTTTTAAAAATATAAAAAGTGTGGAAATTTTTGAAAAAGAGTACTCTTTTTCGTTTGCTTATCGCAAACGAAAGCAGGTCTTAACGGCTACGAAAGGATATTAAAGACAATATTTGATATAAAAGGCAATGAAGGAAAAGGACATGAAGGTAGTAAAGACGGCAATAATCGGAGTAGGTGCTCGCGGAGGCGAGGCGTACGGAAGATATATAAACGATTGCAAAGACAAATACGACGTAGTGGCGCTTTGCGACAGAAGTCAAAGCAAGTTGGACAAATATTCCGACATTTTCGGTGTTTCGGATAAAGACTGCTATTTGGATGAGAACGAGTTTTTCAAAGCAAAGCGTGCGGAACTTATCGTTATAGCGACTCTTGACAGGGAACACGTTCGGGTGGCGTTAAGGGCGATAGAGTGCGGCTATAAATATATATTGTTAGAAAAGCCTATTTCGGACGATGCGGCTGAACTCAAAGACCTGATGAAAGCGGCGGAGAAAAACGGCGTAACTGTAATGGTTTGCCACGTGTTGAGATATACCGTCGCTATCCGCAAGATAAAGGAAATTCTTGACAGCGGCGTGATAGGCAGGCTGGTGGTTATAGACGATTTGGAACAGATTGCGTTCTGGCACTATGCGCACAGTTACGTCCGCGGGAACTGGCGCAACCGTAAAGAGACTACGCCTATGATAATGGCAAAGTGTTGCCACGATTTGGATTTATTGCAATATTTTGCAGGTTCTAAGGCTGAATGCGTTAATTCTTGCGGCGACCTTACCTATTTTAAGAAAGAGAATAAGCCGATGGGCGCGGCGGACAGATGTCTGGACTGTAAATACGTGGACGCCTGTGCATACAGCGCGAAAAGGATATATATAGACCGCTTTAAGGAAAACGGAGAAAAGGACGAATGGCCGATAAACGTGCTTTCGGATAAAAAACTTTCGGTGGAAGTGCTTACCGACTGTCTTAAAACGGGTAGATACGGCGAATGTGTGTTTAACGGGCAGAACGACGTGGTGGATTACCAGATAGTTACCGCAAAATTCAAGAACGGCGTGGTCGGCAATCTTAAAATGATGGCGTTCACCAAAGGCGGCGGCAGAATAATCAAGTTATTCGGCACGGTAGGCGAGATTTTTTACGACGAGGCGGGTGATATTATTTCCGTCCGCCCGTTCGGGAAAGAGAATACCGATTATAAGATAAGCGAACTGACGAGCGACCTTTCGGGGCACGGCGGCGGCGATCACAGAATGATAGACGCGCTGTACGAAGTGATAACGGGCAATAACGCGGCGGTGGATACTTCGCTTGAAAATTCGATAGAAAGCCATTTAATGGCGCTTGCGGCGGAAGAATCGAGATTAAACGGCGGTACAGCCGTGAAAATATAAAACGGAGAATTTATAAGGAGAATAAAAATAATGAAAAAATTAAGAGATTATTTTTGTCCTTTGTTGGAAATTACGTATCTTGATTTAAAGGATATAATTTTGGTAAGTCAAGGCAACGGTGATAACTTTGTCGGCGACGACGTGTTTGACGTGGATTGATAAGGGGGGAACGAAAATGAAAAAGACTATAAACGTAAAATTATTATTAATAGTTTTAAGCGTGCTTTTCTTGTTGAGCGGTGCTATGCTGTTTGCCACGCGTGCGGAAGATAAAAAAGCAAGCGCGGCGACCGCTATAACCGCGGTAAGTATGGCAAAAGGTTCGACGGAAAACGGGTTTTACAGATATGAAATCACGCTGACAGGCTATACCGCAGTTTCTGATTATAGAAAATATAATAAAGAAGTCGCTGCGGACGGTGTGGTTCTGCCCGATTACGTTGAATTAAACGGGAAATCAGTAACCGCTTGGAATACCGAATACGCCGCGACGGCGGATAGTTGGACTTTTGAAAAATTTCCGACGACAGCGGCGGGGTATTATTACCATATGCCGATATTTTTCCAAGGTAGCGGAAGCGGATATATAAAAATGTATATTCATACGCAAATGTATAATGCGATTAAGGCGGAATACGGCTTGGTCGATATAAGAGTGCGTAAAGGTTTGAATTTAGAAAACGGCAGTTATACGCTTGACTTTGATTCTTCTATTTTCGTTATTAAATCAGATAGAACTATTGTGCCGATAAGCGATGCAAGCATCACTCAGGTAGCGGCGACGGACGTTAACGTTAACGTAAGCCGTTGGCAAGTTAATTCCGACCTGTATTATTTCGACGTCTATTTCCCCGGATTCGGCGCTTCAAGCGATTATAATATTATGAAACCTGCACAGAGTGCCTATTATTATATATCGAGTATTATTCACGTCAACGGCGTTTCGGCTAAATATATCAACGAACACACTGACGTTTCCGGATATTCTGCTTGGAACGTTTTCCCGCAAACGTCCGGGGACGCAAGATATTTAAAACCGTTCCTTTTCTATTCTTCTACGAACGGTATGTTAAACGTTCGTATGAAAAACGACTGGTGGAACGCTAACAAGGTAAATAATGCAATGACTATCTCTTTCGTTCCGCACGTTTACGTAACGCGGGCTGACGGAGACGGCGGTGGTATTTATACCATGGCGGAAGAAGTTAAATTTATAAGAGACAGCGCTATCGGTGAAAGCAGTTATACGGCGGCCGGCTGGAAAGATTTGCGCAATTCCGCTGTCGTTATTACCGAGTCTAACGCGAACAGACCGTATAGCCCTTCTGAAAAAACCTGGTATTTTAAGGTTAATTTCGCGGGATTTACGACGACGGGATACGACGCGGTGAACGTTGCCGCCGTCAACGATAATATTTTAATCAACGGCAAGTCTATCAGCGAGATTAACGAAAATACTAACACTACGGGTTGGACGTGGGCAAAATTCCCACAGAACGCCGTCGCGTCATACGCTAAACCTATCCTTAACTACGTGGGGGAAAATGGCGTTATGCAGATGCAGATGCACGAAAACCTGTACAACGCGCTGAAAGCCGAATACGGCCTTATAGATATTACGTTTAAAAGCGGCTTTACTTTCGGCGGCTACACCGTTTCAGACGACTGTAAATTCGTTTTGAATTCCGATAATGTCGTCGTTTGGCTTAACGATTCCAGCATAAATAAAGTTGTGCCTACTATCAATACCTGGGGAATACAGCAAGATTTGTATTATTTCTTCGTTAATTTCGCAGGTTTTGAAAGTTCTATTGGTTATAACGTGATGAAATCCGATAAAGCGGCTTATTATTTCTCTAATCTTATTCACGTCAACGGCGTTTCGGCTAAATATATCAATGAAAACACAGACGTTTCGGGCTATTCTTCCTGGGGAGTATTCCCGCAGAGTGCGGACGCAATATACAGAAAGCCGTTCTTGTTCTATGGAGACGCTGACGGTAAGATGACTGTGAAAATAAAGAACGACTGGTGGAACGCTAATAAATTCGGCAACGCGATAGAAGTTTCCGTCGTTCCGCACGTTTACGTTACGACGAGTGGCGGCGAAATCTATTGCGTTGAAAACGAAGTCGTTTATTTAAGAGACGGTTCGATTGCGGAGAATGAGACTTCTGCCGACGCCGGCTGGATTGATAAGAGTACTCTTACCGAAGTTTCGGCAAGCGGCATTTCGATATTTGTCGATAACAATGCAAACCGTCCGTACAGTCAGTCGGAATATACATATTACTTTAAGATCGGATTCTCCGGATTTGCTACTACGGGTCAGTACGATATGTACAATACCAGAAACATTACCGATTATATCAAGATAAACGATAAAACGCTTACCGAGATAACTGCGGAAACGGACGTTTCGGGGTGGACGTGGGGTAAATTCCCGCAAAATGCCGATAGCAAATATCATTTGCCTGTATTAAATTACGTGAGTTCGGCTGGCACGTTGCAGATGCAGATGCACGAAAATCTGTTCTTCAGTCTGCAAGGTGTTAAGATTACCGTCTGCAAAGGGCTTAATATGAATGGTTATATCTTGACCGAAGATAAAGAAATGATATTTAAAGAGGCAAGCGACGGTTCTTCGTCCACCTTTATAACCGAAAGTGATATAACTTATATTTATCCGAGTGAGATTTCTATAAGCCGTTGGCAGCCTTTAAACGACGTTATCTATTTCGATATCAACTATGCGCCTTTCAACGACGGCACGAATTATAAGATGATGGATAATTCCGCATATTACTATTTTGCAAATCTTATCTATATCAACGGGATGTCGATGAGATACTGGAATTTAAGAACCGACGTTTCAGGCTATTCAACATGGCAGACTTTCCCGTCGAGTGGTACGGGGGCAGGCACTTATAATAAGCCGTTCGTAACGCTTATTTCCAACGGTAAAATGGAAGTTCGTATGAAACTCGACTGGTGGAACGCTAATAAAGGCGCAGGCAACAGTATAGAAATCGCCGTCGTTCCCGGAACTTTCATTACGAAGAACGATATTCTTTACGGTGTAAAAGAAGCGGCGGTGTTCTATTCCGATCCGGCTTTCGACGGGTACACGACGGCAGCGTGGCCGAACGCGTACGGATATATGGAAAACGGCGCATACGTCAGAATGACGACCGATTCTACGTCCGGCTTGCGTTTCTGCGCGCATCTTAACGAAAGTTTAATACAAGCGCTTGAAGCAAAAGGCGCTACCGTTAAGTATATGATGAAACTGAATAGAGCGGGTTCTTCGGTTGACTTTTATAAAGAATGTACGGTTTATTACGTAGAAGACGGCGTAATCAATTATAACGTGGTTATTACGGGTATCGCCGATTATTCTAAAGCATATACGGCACAGCCGTTCTTAAGAATAACTTATGCCGACAGCCACGTTGAAGATATGTATCTGGGTTCGTTAGAAAGAAGTATTACTTACGTTGCGAACGCCGCGCTTAGCGATTACAGCAATAGCCAGACGGAAAAGTATCAGTATGCGTTTATCGTCGGCGGCGAAACTAAATATTCGCCTTATACCAACGCGCAGAGAGAAATATTAGAAGGCTACGCTTCGCTTACCGCGTCCAAAGGTGTTATATATACTTACGAGAAAGAAACGTCAGGATTTCAAAATACCGACAGTTTTCTTATGGAAAGCGTAGGGGAAGACGCAGATAAGATAAACGAATTCTTCGACGATTATAAGAACAAATTCTTGTACCATAACAGCGGAGAATACATAACGAGTTCGCAGGTCGGCAACACGTCAATGGGTTGGAGAAGCTGGGATTCTATGGCTATTTCCTACATACATTCGACAAACATCTCCAGCAACGATGCGGCTAACGGCGTGAAAATCGGCGTAACAAGCGTAGTGGATAAATACGGCTACGTTTGGGAAGGCAGCGAAGACGGCTTTTTCGCCCAAGGCTGGGAATATGCTATTAACCGTTCCTATACTTGGAGAGAAGATGGAAATAGCCCGTTTGAACTTGACGGTTGGGAATTTCTCGGCCAAAGCAAAAAAAGTTCTATTTTAGACGCTGATGCCGGTGCGACCGGTCGGTGGGGCGCTTGTAATAACAACTGGACTATAAATGCAGATTATTCCGGGTTTAACGCTTCGCAAACTGATATTAACGACGGCGAAGATGGCAAAGGTTATTATTACGTTGACGTGCCGGATACAAAAACGACTACTCATAACGTCGTTTTCAGCGTAAGTGAAAGCAGTAATAACGGCGTTTTCGTTGCAAGCATTTGTAAATTCGTGGAAATAAGGTTCAAGACCTTTATACGTTCGGGCAGCATTTCCAGCGTAACGTTCGGGTTTAAAAACGGCAGCGGTTCTTCCTACACTTTGGATCTTGCCACCTGGGCAACTACGCCTTTCGGCACTATCGGTACGGGCGATGGCGAGGCACACTTATTTATTCCCGTTTTCGAACACGCTAACTGGACGGGCAATATTAAAGAAATAAGCATAACCTTTAACGGCACTTATACGGGATATATCTGGTTGGATTTCGTAAGGGGTTGTTTCGACGTTCGTATGGCGGATACCAACGCGGCGTTTATCAACGGCGGCAGAATGCACTTCGAACATACGGGCGACACGACTTTCTTAGCCAGCAATCTAACTAATTACAGAAAGGCGATGCAGTTCTTAATCAGTTATATGACTGACGCCAACGGTATTATAAATCTTTCTAATTTACAGGGACACGACGGCGGTACGGGCTACGCTAATTCTCTTATCAGTACTTACTGGGATTTGATTTCCCTTGCGCCCAACTCTTCTTACGTCAATTCGCTTTACTATAAGGCGCTACTCGATATGGCGTATTTGGAAGAAGCGGTTGCCATAAACGGTATATCAGTTGCCGCACCTACCGTTAAAACCACGCTTACGGGCAGTAATATTACTTATTCCGAAACGGCAAGTTCGCTGCGCAGTAAAGCCGCCGCGTTAAAAACGGCTATAAACGCCGCTTACAATGCGGGTTCGCATACAGGCTACTTTAAGACGATTGACGCTACTCACGGCTACTTTATAGATGGGTGGCGTGATAGTACGGAAATAGATTTCCAGTCCGTTGCGTGTAACCTTATGATGATTGATACGGGTATAGTTTCCGACGAACACGCGGAAATGATACTTAACTGGATAGATTCTTTAAGCGGCGTTTACGATTTCGTGTTTGCACCCAGAAGTAATATGGTTACGATAGGTGAACAGGTTGTCTGGAACCACGGCGCTACTACTTACGGCGGTTACGTTGAAGACGGCGGCGCAATACTCTTCTTAAGTTATTACGATATAAAGGCAAGGCTTAAATATAAGGGTGCGGAAGACGCTTATGCGAGACTTGAAGCCATTATCGACTGGTATAGCGAAGTTAAAGCCGCTTACGAGGCGTCCGGAGAGACCGATCCTGAGAATTTCTTCAAACCTTATTACGAAGGTTCCGGAATTACTTTCCAGGGTGGTCTTTATAGCGGTACTTTGGGGCTTGACTCCGAATTCGTCGAAAACGTTATACTTATGTCTGTAGTACCCTACGGGTTCTTCGGATTAAGTTCGGAATACGATACGACCGATAATAAAGCGGTTCTTAAAATTCAACCCTCGCTTCCCGACGAGATTGCCGTCTGGAAGATAGAAGACGTTAGATTTTTAGGCGTTGATTTCGACATCGTAGTTGCGGATTCTTTCGTTATAATTCAAGACGTTGACCAGAATATTACAGGCGGCACTTTAGCCAAGGCGAAGATTCAGATAACCTTGCACTATACGGGCACTACGCCTAACGTTTATCTTAACGGTAATTTAATAACTTCCGGCTATACGGTAGACACTACTAACAAGACTATTACTTATACTTCTTCTTCGCCGTTTGCGGCACTTACTTTGGTGGTGAAATAATGAAAAAAAGTTTATTGTTGTACCCTATCTTAGCGATTATGATAGTTTTTGCGTTTATCGCTACGCCTAAAACGGATAATCGCGTTAAAGCAGACGAATTCACTTATAAAGAAGTGGACGTGGTATCTATTGCCCCGCCCACTTTAAGGGAAGTGTTCGGCGGTCAGTTTTATCACGTTATTTTCGTGGTGTATTTCGACGCGGATATAACTTATGCTAACTACAAGCATATGGCAAGACGCCCCAACAGGCTTAAAGAGACGATAGGCGAAGCAAATCCAGCCATCACAGAAGAAGCAATCGACTTTTTCGATCAGAACGGCATTATCAACAGCATAAACGATTGCGTGTATTTTAACGGCAAGTCGATACGCGAATATCAGGCGATGAACGTTGACGCCTGTATGGTGCATCTCGGGGAAGAAGGCGTGAATAACGCTATGAATATTGAGTTCGGCACGAATATCGTGCATTTAAGCACGAATTTGGACGAAAGTTATGAAATTTCCTTTAAAGCGGGGCTTAAACTGCCGAGCGGCGTTATGCTGGAAAAGGATTCCGACTGGAAATTTATGTTAAGCGACAGAACTTTCGTTAGAAAAGACCTTTCCATCACCGCGGCGAACACCGAATTCGACGTAAATTACGACGGCAGAGTTCTGACTAAAACGGATAACGTAATCACGATTAAAAACAAACAGGATTACTCTTTCGATAAGTTCTATATCAAGCCGAAGAATATAAATTCGACTATTACAACGGAAACGTCGTTCGACAAGTTGCAATCGGGGCTTAATTACGTCTTTATTTCCTGCACTGCGGAAGACGGATTCCATAAGAACGAATTGCAGGTGGTTATAGATTACGTGGGCGAAGAAAGTTCTTCCGGCGGCGGCTGTTCTTCCGGAATATCTTCGGGCTTCGGCGTTGCCGGTATGCTACTTGCGGCGCTTTTTATAAGGAGAAAAACTAAATGAAAAAAATATTATCTCTGATTTTATCCGGTTTACTGCTGTTTTCCCTTTGCGCTTGCGGAGATAAAGGCGGCGCGGAAAACTCTGCGTCTTACGTTAAGCAGTCGGAAAACGAACTCTATTTTTACAGTTCGGATAAAAATCTCGACTTGTTCTTAAACGATTTTTATAAACGGCACTCACGCAGTTCTCTTGAATATGCTATAAACGAGATGGAGTTGGGTACGGGCGGTTCCGCTTGGAAAGACTGGGAATCTAAAAGTCTTTTGTGGTTTGACAGCACCGCGACGAATTTCCGCCACGACAGTTTCTCGCTTATAAGTCAATGGCTTTACAATATTCCCGTGGACGATTACGGCTACGTCTGGTCGTCGGCGGCGTCCGAAAAACCCAACAGAACTCCTACCGACAGCGACGTAAATGCTTTCGGTATGGGCTGGCCTTTCCCGAATTACGGCAGCAGCGCGCAGTACGACTGGGAATTTAACGACGTTAATAACGCGGAAGGCTGGACCGCGACGAGCGACGGCAGTATAAGCGCGCTGAAAACGTATACTGTAAATCATATTACTAAACCGTTATACGTTTCCGACGGGTTTTACGGTGTACAGATTACCAACGCTACGGAACTTACCTATTCTTTAAGCGGACAAAATTTAGATACGGCGGCAAATCCGTTTTTGGAATTCGATTTACGCTGGACGGTGGGCGGAACTTACGAAAACTGCGTTATAGACGATATTTACGTTTCATTTAAAACGACCGATTCCAACGGCGAATATTATACCGTTAAACAGTCCGATCTTACCGAACGCACGGTCGATATTTCCAACCTTTACGTTAATCACGTTTATATGCCCTTGTATCTCAACGAAAACTGGGGGCTTGACAAAACGGTAACCGATATCCGTATTACCGTTAAGGCAAAAACGGGTAAAACGTTCAGCGGTAAGTTCTATCTTAACTGCGTAAGGGCAAATTACGATTCCAGACAGATAGACAATATCTTCAACTACGTTTCCACTTTGAAACAGTATTATGAATTCACGGGCGATAAACAGGTTCTTTCCGATAATATCGAAAAATGCAGGGCAGCCGTATTGTTTATAATCTACAACCTTGACGGCTATACCGGTCTCGTGGATTTATCCAAATTTGTAGGTCATAACGGCGGCGTTATGGGGGATGGCGTGGGCAACACGATAAGTTCCAGTTATTGGGACATTTTATCCTTTTCGCCAAAGTCGATATATGCGCAAGTATTGTATTATCAGACTTTGGAAGCCGCTTTATTCCTTGAAAACGCGGTTGCGTACGAAAATATCGCTGCGGCAGCGCCGTCCATTAAATTATTTAACGGCGGCACGCTCGATTATAACCTTACCGTAAGCGACCTGACGGATTTAATGGCAAGCGTTAAGTCCAAGGTTCAGCAGCCCGTTAACGTTTCCGCGAAGACAGGGTTCTACGACGTAAATAAGGGCAGGTTTATAGAAGGCTTCAATATGCACGGCGACGTGGTGGATTACGGTTCTACCATATTCAATAATATGGTGGTGTCGGCAGGTATGGCAACGGAAGCGCAGGCTAAAAGCGTTTGCGCGTGGATAAACGGCGACAGAATAGTCTACGGCGACGACGCTATCGGCTACGTGGGAGATATTGAAGACGTTTACGGGTACGATCTGGGTATTTACGATTTCGCGTTTGCGCCGAGAGTTACCACGGTTAAAAACTACGAACAGTACACGGAGGGGCATTCCGAAGCCGATAACTTTTACGGCTATAGTTGTCAGGACGGCGGCGCTATTTTATTTACGAGTTATTACGATATGCTGGCGCGGTTTTTGACAAACGGTAAAGAAGACGCGTACAAGCGCTTGTCGGAAATGAAAAAATGGTATCTCGAAGTGTATAAATATTCTGCGGAAGATTACGGCGCAAGGGATTTCTATTCGGCGTATTACGATTACGTCGGTATCACTCTGCAAGGCGTAAATCACGGCGGCAGCGGTACGCTGGGGCTTGACTGTGAGTTTATAGAGAGTGCTATAGTTTATTCGATAGTTCCGTCGGCATTTTTCGGGCTTGCGGGCACCAGCGACGGATATTTATCTATAACCCCGTCTTTGCCGAACGGCTTGTCTTTCTGGCGGATGGAAAATCTTATGTACCGCAATATAAGGTACGATTTACAGATGGGTAAAAACTACGTTATGATTCAAAGCGTAAGGGGCAATACCTTAAACCAGAAAGTAAGGGTTAATATTGCTTATACCGGGACTAATCCTTCGGTATATGTCGACGGCGAGAAAATCGACGATTCCCGTTATAAATTCGAAAACGGCGTAGTTTCTATAGAAACGGGCTTTTACGCCCAAAAACTGGAGGTAAAATAATATGAAAAAACTGTTGGTATTATTGCTTGCGACAGTCTTTGCGTTGGGTTGTTTCGGCGGCTGCGGCGGCATAGGCGGCACGAGTGAAGACGAAAGCGGCGACGAGATTAAAATCAGCGTAGGCATAAGCAGTTCTGCGGTAGAAAACAAACTGATGAGACAGTGGAAGGCCAGCTACGAAGAAAAACATCCGGAAATTAAAATTCTTTTAAGAAACATTTCCGAAGACTACACTTCGCAACTTATGAGTTATCAGTACAGTCCCAGCACGATGCCTGATATAATCTGGACTACCGATATGCAACATATGAAATGGTCGGACGAAGGTGTATTCGTCAACCTTAAATCGAGAATAGAACGCGACACCGCTGACGACGCTATCGATTTAAATGATTTTTACGAATCTATGATAGAAGTAACGCATAAGAGTTCCAGAGACGACGGAATTTATTTTATTCCCAGAGATTACAATAGGTGCGTTATCATTATAAATAGGGTAGTATTCAGACACGCGGGCTTTACCGAAGATGAAATCAACGGATTAAAAGACGACTGGGATTACGATAAACTTATGGACGTCTGCGCAAGATTAAGAACGGCTATGGACAATAACCTTGCTAAAGACTACGGTGTTCATAAAGACGCCGTACCGCTTGATGCGAATATGGATTTAAGCGCTTCTTATATGCCTTTCTTAAAGCAGTTCGGCGGCAAACTCGTGGAAGACGACGGCAGCATCAATTTTATGAGTGAAGCCAACTTAAACGCTTACGGTCAGATTTATAACCTTATCGAACAGGGATATATCGCGCATCAGGGCAATAAGAACTCCGCGAAATTTACGGTTTTAAGAGCGGCTATGAGAATAGACGTAAGACCTAACGTTCCCGCGTTGCCCAACACTTCCAAATACGATATAGACTTTTTACCGTTGCCCTTGGATTACGTCGGAGTAGGATGCAGCGGATACGCTATATCAAGTATGGCTAAGCAGAGAGTAAGTTCTTCTCCGTATAATAAGACGGCAAAGCGCACTAACGAAGATTACGCCTACGACTTTTTGAAATATATCGTTTCTGCGGAAGGGCAGAAGATAGGCGCGGCAAACGGAAATATAATTCCCGTTTTGAAATCGCTTGCAAACGACGAGAGTTGGACGACTTATAAGAGTGCGTCGTTAAATCACGCGGCTTTCGTTTCTAATAACGGCGAAGATTTCAGTATGAACGTGTATCGTGATTTCACCCCGCAGCAGGCGGCGGTTATAATCGTCAATATGGGTAATACCATAGCGCAGGTTATAAAGAAAGAAAATTACACCGACGGCGGTGCTGCTACCGGATACGCTGCGTTAAAGGAAAAGATCGGTACTTATCAGAATAACGTTAAAAATTACAGGGCGGCAATAAGCAATTAAGGATTCTTGAAAATGAAATTTCTTTACAAGTTGAAAAAAGATTACCTCGGCATTTTATTCGTATTGCCGGTAATAATCGGACTTGCGTGCTTTACGTTCGTTCCTATGGGAAAATCCCTGATAAACAGTTTTCAGGAAACGGACTATGCAACCAGAGAAACGGTGTTTACCTTTAATCACTATAAAAGGATATTCGACTCGGCGAATACGCAGTTTACCCGTTCTCTGTTGCAGACGCTGTTGTTTACGGCGATAGATATTCCGCTCCGTATGACTTTATCGTTTGCGCTTGCTTTGTTCCTCTATAAAGAAGTCAGGGGAGTAAGACTTGTAAGGGTTTTATGCTACGTTCCGGTAATTATTCCGACCGTCGTCAGCGGTTTGTTGTGGAAAACGATAATGGAATACGACGTAGGATACCTTAACTTGTTCTTAACCGAACTAGGTTTAGGCAGACTGACGCTTTTCTATTCGGAAAAGACCGCTTTGGCGGCGTTCGTGTTTATAGGGCTGTTCGGTATAGGCAGTTCTATGATACTCTGGATATCGCAACTTAAAAATATTCCTTCGACCGTGTACGAAGTCGCGGATATAGAAGGCGCTAACCGTTTCCAGACCTTGTTCAGAATAACTATACCGCTTTGCGGACCTACTATATTCTACGTGCTTTTGACGAGTATTATAGGTACTTTGCAGGTGTTCGACCTGGCGTATATGTTCTCTACGCCGCTGACAGGCGACTCGCTTAATTTCCTTGTCGTGTTTATTTATCAGCAGGCGTTCGGGTTCTTCGATATGGGCTATGCGTGCGCGCTGTCCTGGGTATTGTTTACTATTATAGCAATACTGTCAGGCATAGTGTTCGCGTGCAAAAAATGGGTAATTTACGGTGAAGATTATGCGTAAGAAAGCGTCAGTTTCGTGGTATATTGCCGCGGTAGTTTTGGTTCTCATCTTTTTATTACCGTTTTTTGTAATGATTATAAAAAGTTTTATGTCGGAAGAAGAAGTTTTCGACTTCCCGAAACTTTGGCCGTCCAGTATCGTTATTGCTAACTATTACAATAAAGCGATAATGCCGTACATATTGACCTGGTTTATGAACACTATGATAGTCGCGGGCTTAAGCATAGTCGGAACTTTGCTTTCCGCATTCCTGTGCGCGTACGGGTTTTCAAAGGTACACTTTAAGTTTAAAACGATTATTTTCGCGGCTACTATGGCTTCTACGATGTTGCCGAGTATTACGATGCGAATACCGTTATATATGATATACGCCGACTGGGGCTGGCTGAACGGCACGTTAAAACCGCTGTTTGTGCCCGCGTTTTTAGGCGGCGGCGCAATGAATATCCTGCTTATTATGCAGTTTATCAAAGGTATTCCGAATTCGGTTTTAGAGAGTGCGAGAATAGACGGGGCTAACGAACTAAGATGTCTTTTCAGAATAGTTTTGCCCAACTGTCTGCCTATCGCTTTACTCGTCTGCGTAAACACCTTTTTGGGCGTATGGAACGACTATTCTTCCGCGCTGACCTTTTTAAGGAACAGCGGCGAAGAAAAATGGACGTTGGCGCTTGGGCTTTTCGAACTGTCAAGGGGGCGCTACGACGACGAACAGACGCAGACCTTTTTCAGAGAGAACCAACAGATGGCAATAGGTGTTTTGATGTGCATACCTTCTATGCTGATTTTCGGAATTTTCCAGAAATCCCTGATAGAAGGCGTTGCGATAAGCGGTGTAAAAGCATAAAAAAGAAATAAAAGCATAATAGGAGGTGCTTTATGAGTATAAAAAGGGGAAATTTATTAAAAATTATTCTCGGATGCGTGTTATTTTTAAGTATTGCGCTGTTCGGGATAAACTTGGGTTATAAACCCGCGAGTGCCGAGACCGATATATCGGTTACGAATGTTATGTATTCGGCAAAAAGTGAAGAAATGTACGTTTTTCACATAAAATTGTCCACTAAGCCGTCAAGTTCTGACTGGCAATGGTATAACGATCAGAACGGCGATAGTTCCGTTCCCGATCAGGTTATATTAAACGACAAAAGCGTAAGAGAATGGAATGCGGAATACAGAGAGACCGCAAGCGCTTGGACGTTTAACAAATGGCCTATGAACGAACCCGGGTTTTATGAAAAAATGCCGATAGCGCTAAGAAGCAGCAACGGCAATTCCGCGATAGAAATATATATCCACGAAAATATGTACTCTATCGTTCAAGGGGACAATGATTTTGTTAAATTACAGGTTTGCAGCGGATTAATCGTCAATAACGGTATGGTAATTTCAAACGGTGTAAGTTATAAAATCACGGGCAGCAACGGTTCGTTCAGCATATCCGAAATGCCCGATACCGTGGAGATTTCGCCCGATAACGTTTCCGTAAGCGGCTGGACGGAGATAAACGGTATAAAAGCGCTTGATATTACGTTTGGTTCGGGAGTGTTGCCGTCAGGCATAGATTACGGCGTAATAGATAAAGCCGCTTATCAGTATATCGCGGACTATATTGCGATAAACGGTAAAACGGTTAAGGAAATAAATGCTGAAACAAGCGTGGACGGTTGGGAATTCAATATGTTCCCGTCGGATTCGATAGACGCATTTAAAATACCCGTAGTGCTTTACGTAACGGCGAATAAGATAGAAGTAAGAATTCACGATAATTATTACGCGACTTTAACCGACGATCTTACGGTATCCGTGCTTGAAGGATTTTCGGTTGTAAACGGCAATAAAGAATACGTTTTAAACGAAACCGTAAACCATACCCGTAAGGGCGGAACTTGGGTTAAAAACTGGCAGACGGTAGAAATTGCGGCAGAAGACGTTGATTTCAGCGGTTGGACTTCCATAAACGGTATAAAAGCGTTTAACATTACGCTTGGTTCAGGCGTGTTGCCGTCCGGTATAAATTACGGCGTAATAAATGATGCTTCGTATCAGTATATTGCGGACTATATTAAGATAAACGGTAAAACGGTTAATGACATAAATGCCGAAACAAGCGTGGACGGTTGGGAATTCAATATGTTCCCGTCGAATTCGATAGACGCATTTAAAGTGCCGGTAGTAGTTTATATAACTTCCGAAAAGATAGAATTAAGAGTTCACGATAATTATTACGCAACTCTTAACGGCACGTTGACCGCGTCGCTGTTGCAAGGTCTTTACTTTGTAAACGGAAACGCAGAATACGTTTTGGCGGAAGACGCAACTTCCGTATGCAAATCCGGTGTTTGGAATAAAGACTGGCAGACGGTAGAAATTCAGGCGGAAGACGTTTTGGTAAGAGGTTGGGTTTCCATAAACGGTATTAAAGCCTTCTATATCGATTTTGCGGAAGGGGTGTTGCCGTCAGGAATCAATTACGGTGTAATAAGCGACGCTGCTTATAAGTATATCGCAAACTATATCACTATAAACGGCAAAACGATTAATGAAATAAATGCCGAAACAAGCGTGGACGGTTGGGAATTCAATATGTTCCCGTCGAGAGACGAAGACAATATGCCGCAATATCAAGTTCCGATACTCGTTTATATAACTTCCGAAAAGATCGAATTAAGAATGCACGATAATTATTATGCGATTTTACCGTACGTTCAGGTGTCGGTTTTAGAAGGGCTTACGATAGTCAACGGTACTAACGAATACGAGTTAAGCGGCACGGCAAATTATCGTCGCAAAGCGGACCAGTGGTTTGATTTGAATTACGAATATTCTATAGTTTATTACGTAAACGGAGAAGTGTTCGCGACCGATAAATACAAGTTGGACGAAACCGTTGTTATGCACGCAGCGCCGACGGTTGATCAGGGCTACGAATTCAGCGGCTGGGATAAGACCATTAGCAAGGTCAACGGAGACGAAGAGATAACGGGTACGATAACCGCTATAAGTTATAGTATCACTTATAAGTTGGGCGGAGGCAAGAACAGCCCGCAAAATCCGTTAAAATACACGATAGAAGATGATACTATAGTGTTAAAGGACGCTACGAAAGACGGATGTTCTTTCCTCGGTTGGTACGATGCCGACGGCAATAAAGTCGAACAAATCGAAGCGGGCTCTTACGGTGATATAGTGCTTAACGCTAAATTTACCGAAGAATCTGGCGGCGGATGTTCTTCTAACGTATCGGGAAGCATCTTCGGCTACGTAGCGCTGCTTTTGTGCGCGGCTATGGTATTGACCTTAAAAAGAGTGGGTAAAAAAGCCGATAAATAATTAAATATAAAGTCGATAAAGCGGGTTTTATTTAAATCCGCTTTATCGGAATTATAAGGAGTTTTTGTGAAAGTTTTACATTTAGTATGCAACGCGCATCTCGACCCGGTATGGATGTGGGACTGGGACGAGGGCGCGTGCGCGGCACTTTCGACCTTTTATTCGGCGGCGGAACTTTTAGACGAGTACGACTACGTTTTCTGTCATAACGAAGCCGTTCTTTATCAGTACGTTGAAAAGTATGCGCCCGAATTGTTCGCAAAAATCAAAAAAGCGATAGCGTGCGGCAAATGGCACGTGATGGGCGGCTGGTATTTACAGCCCGACTGTATGCTGCCGAGTGGCGAGTCGTTTATACGACAGATTACGACGGGCAGAGAGTATTTTCAGGAAAAATTCGGCGTAAGGCCGACGGTTGCCGTAAATTTCGACGCGTTCGGACATACGCGCGGGCTTGTACAGATTCTTAAAAAGTGCGGCTACGACGGGTATATATTTTGCAGACCTATGCCCGAATTTATGAATCTTCCCGACAGCCCGTTCTGGTGGAAGGGTTACGACGGTAGTAAGATAAAAGCCATACGTATCAACGACCAGACTCTTTATTCTTCCGATTTAGGACACGCTAAAGAAAACATTTTACGCAAGGTTAAGCCGTTTGAAAATCAGGAAAGCGGTATCGCCCTTTGGGGCGTGGGAAACCACGGCGGCGGCGCTTCGAGAAAGGACCTTGCAGACATTATAGAACTTAAAAAAGAAAAAGCGGGCGAGTACGAAATCATACACTCTACGCCCGAACGGTTTTTCGAGACGGCAACGCCCGAAAAGACCGTAAAAACCGATTTGCCCTGCTTTTTAAAGAGTTATTCTTCCATA
>JAFZYZ010000051.1 GCA_017615975.1 Clostridia bacterium
GATTGAAACCGCGGCGGTGCTGTTTTTACGACTATTATTCTCCGTAAACCCGTTCTTCGTTAAACTCGCTGAAATTTATCGATTCGAACTCTGTTTCGGTATCGAAATTCTCGGCGTTCTCGTAGGCGGCAAGTTTAGAAATAGACACTTCGTACGCCGTCATTACCTTGATTTCTTCGTCGCTTATACGCTTTTGATATTCTCGGCTTTGTATTCTGCCCGCTATCGCTATTCTTTCGCCGACAGCCAGATTTTTGGCAAAACGCGCGTTCCTGCCCCACGCTATACACGGAATATAATCGGACTTATTGTAAGAACGGTTGACCGCGATAAGTATATCCGCTATTTCCCTGTTAAACGGCGTGGTACGGTAAACGGGCGGCTTGCAGATATACCCCGAAAGCACTATGCTGTTGGGATTTTTTATCGTTATCCCCTCTATCAGTTCCCTGACGAACACCGTAAGCATAAGTTTACTTTTTCCGTCCACGAGTTTATTATAACTCCGAAATTGCCCCAAAGCGTTTATGATAACGCCCTTTTGCAGGTTTTTATCGGTTATAAGCCGTTCGGACACCGTCATAGGCAGAATATCCCCCTGCCCAGACAGCCTTTTTACAAGCACGTTCATCTCGTAAAAGCCTTCGCCGTAAACTTCGTGCGAAAATTCTGCGTCGGACACTATTTCGCCGCTTATAAAAACCTTGTTGTTTTTCTCCGCTAAATTGTTCATAATATATTTTCTCCTTAAATTGTTCGCTGATTAAATATTCCGTATCTGCGCGCCGTCCGCGCCCATTATATAATCGTCTTTATAAATAAGTTCGCCTATCGGCACGAACTCGTACCCCTGCGCCTTTAACTCTCTGATTATTTCGGGCAGCGCCTCGTGCGTGTGCAAGCCTTGGTTATGGAACAGAACTATCGCGCCGTTATGTACCTTTTTTATTACCCTGTTTTTTATCTCGTTTGCGGATAAGTCTTTCCAGTCCAGACTATCCACCGACCATTGAATAGTGTAAAGCCCCAACTCCGCCGCGGTATCTATCAGTAAATCGTCGTAATCACCGTAGGGCGGGCGGAAAAGTTCCACCTTCTTTCCCGTAGTCTTTTCTATTATCTCTTTTGAAGAAGTCAGTTCTTTGATAATAGCCGCTTTGTCGAGTTTACTCATATACGGGTGGGTTGCGGAGTGCGTGCCTATCTCGTGCCCCGCGTCCGATATCTTTTTAAGATATTCGGGATACTTTGCCGACCAGAATTCCACCGCGAAAAAGGTGCAGCGCACGTTTTCAGCCGCCATCGTTTCAAGCAGTTTATCGGTGTAATCTACACCCCACGCGCAGTCGAAAGAAATCGCCACCTTCTTTTCGTCCGTTTTCACATAATAGATGGGCAGTTTTCTGAAATTGCCGCCGTAAAACACCGCGTAAGCGCCCGTGGAAAACAGCGTTATAAACGCCGCCACCCCGCAAAGGGCTATCGCACAGCCTATTAAGAACTTTCTTTTATTGAGAAAAGTAAAATACATTTTAATACCTTTATTCCGTCGGATTTTGACCGATTAACGCGAAAAAACGGCTTTTTTGTATTTTTTTAATCAGCCCTTTTCGTCCATAAATAACTTATTGATACAAAACGGGTTTTAGAACAAGTATTTAAAATATAAAGCGCCCCGTTAAGGTA
>JAFZYZ010000052.1 GCA_017615975.1 Clostridia bacterium
AACTTTCCGCTTTAGCGCTTGGAGGAACGGCGGTCGGCACGGGGCTTAACGCGCCCGCGGGCTTTGCGGAAAAAGTGGCGCAAAAAATCAGCGAACTTACGGGAAAGACTTTTTCGACAGCGCTTAACAAATTCCACGCGCTTACGAGTAAAGACGCTTTCGTGTTCGCGCACGGTGCGCTGAAAGCGCTTGCCGCAAACCTTATGAAAATCGCCAACGACGTGCGCTTTTTAGCGTCCGGTCCGCGTTGCGGGCTGGGGGAAATTTCTATTCCCGAAAATGAACCCGGTTCTTCCATAATGCCGGGGAAAGTCAATCCTACGCAATGCGAGGCGCTGACTATGGTCGCCGTGCAGGTTATGGCGAACGATACGGCGGTGGGAATAGCCGCGTCGCAGGGGAATTTCGAACTCAACGTGTTTATGCCCGTTATAATTTATAATTTCCTGCAATCGGTGAACCTGCTTGCGGACGGGATAACTTCTTTCGACGAGCGTTGCGCGTCTGGGATAAAGGCGAATAAGGACAAGATGAAGGCGAACCTATATAATTCGCTTATGCTTGTCGCCGCACTTAATCCATACATAGGCTACGACAACGCGGCAAAGTGCGCGCACCTTGCGTACAGAGAAAATATAACGCTTAAAGAAGCGTGCGTAAAACTCGGGTTTTTAACTGCCGAAAAGTTCGACGAAGTGTTCCGCCCCGAAGAGATGGCGGGGGAATAACCGTAAAGTAAAACAAAAAACAAACGCGCCGAAGCGACCGCTTCGGCGCGTAGAATTTTAAATGGTTATTTAATAAGGTTTACTTTTTTTCGCAAGAAAAAGGTAAGCGCGGCAACGCCGTACGACAAGACGAACATAGCCGTTATCGTTATAGGTAGCGCCCAGTATCTTTCGTTATGGGTGAAACTGTAAAAGTCCGGCCATAGTTTAACTCCCGCAACCATTATGGTATACAGAAAGGAATAGGCTATTGCGGGCAGCATAGCGGTAAAGGTGCTTTGAAAGGGCAGCGCCGGCGACTTTTCGAAAGCAACAAAACACAACACGGAAAGCAACGGGATAAGAAAATGGAAGAAAAACCCGTTTCCCCTAAAAAGGGTAAAATAACTTTTGCCGTAATGGGTAATAAGGGGGCTTAAAAACAGCGCTACGGTAAAAAAGGTAAGCGCGACGGCGCATACGGCGGCGTATTTAACAGCCACAGCCCACCGCGGGAAAGAATATTCGTCTTTTATCACGTTTTTTACGTTGCAAAACAGAGTAATTGCCGACGCTATCGCGACGAACGCGTTGGACAGGTTGGTAAAATATCTGAAAGAATAAATTCCCGTAAAATCTGATAGCGTTCCGCCGTTTACCGATTCGGGAACTCTTATAACGTCCTGTCTGAAATTATGCGCCACCGAATACGCCGTAATGATAAGCACGGACAGGTTTAGCACAAGCGCGGCGACGTTTAATTTTCTGTATTTCATAATTCTCCTTTTTTGCCTTGGTGGATTATACCACAAAAAGGGAAAAAATAATCGTAAAAGGGTATAAAAAGGTGTTTTGCCCCTACTTTGCGATTGACTTTGAAGGCGGCTGATGTTATAATGTTAGCGTAATAAAAGCGCAATTTAAGATTTTTCTGCAACTGACGGAAAAGTGGATAACCACGGGGAAACAGAAAAACGTAGTAAAGGGTAAAACCTTTTGCCGACCGTCTGGGCACACTCGTTTTCCTAGCGAGAAGTGCTTTTTTATTTTATTAACGGAGAAAGGTTTATGAACGTGTATAAAATCAGCGGCGTTTCGGAACTGATAACGGGCAATCCTTACGTCGGGCGCGGGATAATAATAGGTAAAAGCGAAGACGGAAAGAGCGCGGCGTTTGCATATTTCATTATGGGCAGAAGTGCCAACAGCAGAAACCGCGTGTTTACCGAAAAGAACGGCGAAGTGTTTACCCGACCATTCGACTTAACCAAGGTAGAAGACGCAAGTCTTATAATCTATCCTGCGGTAAAGCGTTTTAACGGCGGTGTGGTTATAACGAACGGCGACCAGACGGACACGGTGATAGACGGCTTAAAAAAGGGCAAAAGTTTTTTTGACGCGCTAAATTCGCGCGAATTCGAACCCGACTTTCCCAACTTTACGCCGAGAATAAGCGGGATAATCAACTTAAAAAAAGACGCTTTCGATTACCAGATGAGTATATTAAAGTCGGCTGACGAACGGGGTAGTGCGTGCAATCGATACCTGTTCTCTTTTTCGCCGATAGCGGGGCTTGGGCATTTTATCCATACCTATATTACCGACGGCAATCCTATTCCCACTTTTTCGGGCGAACCCGAACGGGTTAAAATTCCGAACGGCATAGACGAGTTTGCCGACGAACTCTGGCACGCGCTTGACGGCGACAATAAGATTTCCCTTTACGTTGAATATATAGACTTAAAAACCGGAAATTGCGAGAAGCGGCTTATCAACAAGAACAAGTAAAAGGAGACGGCGGTGAACGAATATTCTTTAAAATACGGCTGCAACCCGAACCAGAAACCCGCGCGTATCTTTATGGCGGGCGGCGGGGATTTGCCCGTGGAAATCTTAAACGGAAGGCCGGGGTATATAAACTTTCTCGACGCGCTTAACGCTTGGCAACTCGTTAAAGAAATAAAAGAAGCGACGGGGGAAGTCGCGGCAACGTCTTTCAAGCACGTTTCGCCAACTTCGGCGGCGATAGGCAAGCCCCTTTCCGAAAGGCTTAAAAAAGCCTGTTTCGTGGACGATATCGCGGGGCTTGACGATTCCCCGATAGCCTGTGCCTACGCACGGGCAAGGGGAACGGACAGGATGTCTTCTTTCGGGGATTTTATTGCACTTTCAGACGAGTGCGACGAAACTACCGCAAAGATTATATCGCGGGAAGTTTCGGACGGAATAATCGCCCCGTCGTACAGCAAGAAAGCGCTTGAAATTTTAAGCGCCAAGCGCAAGGGCAATTACAATATAATAAAAATAGATAGATCTTATAAGCCTGAAAATACGGAACGCAAGCAGGTGTTCGGCATAACTTTCGAACAGGGCAGAAACGAATTCAAAATAGACGAAAATCTTCTGACTAATATCGTAAGTAAAAATAAAGATTTGCCTATTGAAAAGAAGAAAGATATGATAATAGCGTTAATAACGCTTAAATATACGCAGTCGAATTCGGTATGTTTTGCCGGCTGCGGGCAGGCGATAGGCGTAGGCGCGGGGCAGCAGTCGAGAATACATTGTACCCGCCTTGCGGCAAATAAATCCGATCTGTGGAATTTAAGACAGAGCGACAGAGTGCTTGACCTTAAATTTGCGGCGGATATAGGCAGACCTGACAAAAACAATATAATAGACTTGTATCTTTCCGACGCGGACTATCCCGATTTGCTGTCTAACTGGCGAAAGTATTTTGCCGTTCGCCCAGAACCCTTTACCCGCGAACAGAAGGACGAATATTTAAAGACGGTAAGCGGTATCACGCTTGCGTCGGACGCGTTCTTTCCTTTTGCGGATAATATAGAGCGCGCGGCGAAAAGCGGCGTTAAATACGTCGTTGAACCGGGCGGCAGCGTAAGGGACGATTTGGTTATAGAGGCGGCGGACAGGTACGGAATGGTAATGGCGTTTACGGGTATGCGCCTTTTCCACCACTAACAAACGAGTAAGCAAGGAGAAAATATATGAAGAACTTTTTTGAAGAACTTGAAAATTACGACGCGGAAGTTTACGCCGCTTGCGACTTGGAGTTAAAGCGCCAGCAGCATAACATAGAACTTATTGCGTCCGAAAACATAGTGTCGAAAGCGGTGCTGCTTGCCGCGGGCACGGTGCTTACCAACAAGTATGCGGAAGGCTTTCCCGCAAAGCGTTATTACGGCGGCTGTCAGTACGTCGATATAGTGGAAAATATAGCGAGAGAGCGCGCCAAAAAACTTTTCGGTGCGGAACACGCAAACGTTCAGCCCCACTCGGGCGCGAACGCCAACCTTGCCGTGTTTTTCGCGCTGGTTAACCCCGGCGATACGGTTATGGGGCTTAATCTTGCGAACGGCGGGCATTTATCGCACGGTTCTCCCGTAAACATTTCTGGTAAATATTTCAATATCGTACCGTACGGCGTTTCGGACAGGACGGAAATGCTGGATTACGACGATATTTTAAGGGTTGCCGAAAGTTGCAAGCCTAAAATGATAATAGCGGGCGCGTCCGCCTATTCTCGCGCTATCGACTTTAAGAAAATGCGTGAAATCGCGGATAAGGTCGGCGCATACCTTATGGTAGATATGGCGCACATTGCGGGGCTTGTCGCCGCAGGACTGCACCAAAACCCCGTGCCGTATGCGGACGTGGTTACCACGACCACGCATAAAACTCTTCGCGGACCGCGCGGCGGGCTTATTCTCTGTAAAGAAGAACTCGCGGCTAAAATAGATAAAGCGGTGTTCCCCGGAACGCAGGGCGGACCTTTAATGCACATTATCGCGGCAAAGGCGGTGGCACTCGGCGAAGCGTTAAAGCCGGAGTTTAAAGAATATCAGAAACAAATCGTGTTAAACGCGCAGGTTTTAAGCAAAGAACTGCTTAAAGAAGGGTTCAAAATCGTATCGGGCGGCACGGACAACCACTTGATGCTTATAGACTTGCGGCCGTTCGGCATAACGGGTAAAGAGATGGAAAAGCGGCTTGACGAAGTGCATATCACCGTCAATAAGAACGCAATCCCCAACGATCCCGAAAAGCCGTTTATAACCAGCGGTATAAGGGTGGGAACTCCCGCCGTTACTTCGCGCGGGTTTAAGGAAGAAGAAATGAAGAAAATCGCCGTCTGGATGAGAGAAGTGGCGTCCGACTTCGATAACGTTAAAGACAGAATCACGGCGGAAGTTATGGCGCTTTGCGACAAGTTCCCGATTTATAACTGAAAAAGATATTAAACAAACCGCC
>JAFZYZ010000053.1 GCA_017615975.1 Clostridia bacterium
CCGACGACGGCGAACCGCACGGCACGGCGGGGCAACCTATGCTTAACGCGCTTAAAAGTAGGGGCGTAAGCAAGACGGTTGCCGTGGTGGTACGATATTTCGGCGGTGTAAAACTCGGAACGGGCGGGCTTACCCGCGCGTACGGCGGCGCGGTAAACGCGGCACTTGATACCGCGGATATCCGTACCCTTTATACGGTGGAATTTTATAAACTTACCCTGTCTTACGCGCAGTACAAAAAGTTTTCGGGGTTATCCGGCGATTTCAGGTTAAACGGTGTGGAATACGGCGACGGCGTGATGGTAAAAGTCGCCGTAAAAAAGGAGAAAGCGGAAACTTTTTTGAAAAAAGCGTCGGACGCTTTCGGCGGGGAATACAAGGCGGAAAAACTCGGAACGGGCTATTTTGCGTTCTGACCGAGTTAAACGGTACGGTATGAAAAAAATTACGCAGATTTCCGCACAGGAAAAGAACAAAGAGCGGGCGAACGTATATGTAGACGGGGAATTTTTTGCGGGCGTTTCGCTTGAAACGGTGATGAAACTTCGGCTAAAAGCGGGCGACGAAGTGGAAGAAAAGCGACTTAACGAGATAATTACGGAATCCGAACGCGCGGACGCTATGAATAAAGCTGCAAGCTACGTACTTAAAACCCTTAAAACAAAAAGACAGGTAAAGGATTATCTTCTTAAAAAGGGGTATTCCGAAGAGACCGTGTGGCATACCGTAGATAAACTCAAAGAGTACGGGTATATAGACGATAGGGAGTATTCCAAAAGGTTTATAGAGAGCACGGCGAAAACGCAGGGCAGGCGGCTTATCGAATACAAACTTATGTCGAAAGGCGTAAAAAAGGAAGATATAGCCTTAGCATACGAAAACGCGGAGACGGACGATAAGGAAAACGCCCGCGCGCTTGCGGTGAAATATCTTCGCAATAAAGAGATTACGAAAGAGAACTTACTGAAAGCGTACAAATATATGATAGGCAAGGGGTTTTCTTACGAACAGGCGGATTACGCCGTAGCGTATTTTAGGGAAGATTAAGGACTATGGAACGGATTTTATCCGTCGCCGAAATGCGTGCGGCGGACGAATATACTATAAACACACTCGGCGTATCGAGTGAAATTTTAATCAGCCGTGCGGGCGAAGCCGTCGCACGGGAAATCTTAAAGCGCTTTAAGGGCGGCAGGGTTTTAGTCTGCACGGGTAAGGGCAATAACGGCGAAGACGGTAAGGTGATAGCGCAAATTCTTTCCGCCGTTCACGGGTTTTCCGTTTCGACTTTCAGCGCCGAAGTGGGATTTTTCAAGATTTTCGAGAAGAAGTTCGATATTATCGTCGATTGTATGTTCGGTACGGGCTTAAATCGGGAAATAACGGGCAGATATAAGACCGCCGTGGAAAAGATAAACGATAGCGGCGCATTCGTGGTTTCCTGCGATATTCCGAGCGGTATAAACGGCGATAGCGGCAAGGTTTTGGGCGTAGCCGTAAAAGCAAACTTAACCGTCGCTATTCAGGAATACAAACTCGGGCATTTCTTAAACGAAGGCGTGGACTATTCGGGCGAAGTAATCGCCAAAGACATAGGTATAAGCGTGTGGACGGACACTCACGCAAACCGTATAACCGATAAGGACGCAGCGTTATTGTTCAAAAAACGCCCCCGCAATATCCATAAGGGTGAGTGCGGTAAAGTCGCGGTTTTTGGCGGCAGTAAAAGTTATTCGGGAAGCGTCATGCTTTCGCACAACGCGCTTACGGCTTATAAAACGGGCGCGGGGTACGCGGCGATTGCCGTTCCTGACTGCATATTCGATCTGATTGCGGGCGTTCACCCCGAGTGTATAGTTTATTGCTTGCCCGACGACGGCAACGGTATGGTTTTTGACGAAAACGCGGTAAAGCCGCTTTTAGACTTTAACTCGATAGCCTTCGGTATGGGGGCGGGCGCTTCGGCGGAAACCTATAAAACCCTTTCCTACCTTATAAGAAACTACACGGGCAGGCTGCTTATCGACGCGGACGGTATAAACGCGCTTGCCGCGTTCGGCAAGGAAATTCTTAACGACAAAAAATGCGAAATAGTCCTTACTCCGCATATAGGGGAGTTTTCAAGGCTTACGGGCAAGAGTAAAGAAGAGATTTTGTCAAACCCTATAGCTTGCGCAAAAGAATTCGCCGCACGGTACGGCATAACCCTTTTGCTTAAAAACGCGGTGAGCGTTATAACCGACGGAGATAAGACCGTGCTTAACACCACGGGGGACGGCGGTATGGCAAAGGGTGGCAGCGGGGACGTGCTTTCGGGCTTTGCCGCAGGGCTTTTAAATAGGGACGAAGAACCGCTTTTTTGCGTGGCGGTGGCGGCGTATCTGTTCGGGAAAGCGGGCGAAATAGCCGCAAAAGAACAGAATTCTTACACGATAACGGCGACCGATTTGATTTCGGCGCTGCCCAAAGCGATAAATAAAATTTTATAATTCGGATAAATCTAAAATAAGGAGTACCAAAATGAAATGTATGTATTGCGGCTGTATCGACAGTAAAGTCGTCGATTCCCGCACGACGGAGGACGGAACGAGTATAAGAAGAAGGCGCGAGTGCATAAATTGCGGCAGGCGCTTTACTACTTACGAGACGGTGGAAAACACGCCGATTTTCGTCATAAAATCGGGTGGAGCAAGGCAGGCGTTCGATCCCAACAAGATAAAGGCGGGCATAATAAAGGCGTGTGAAAAACGCCCCGTCGCCGCAAGCGATATAGACAAACTCGTAGCCGATATCCAGAAAAAGATTTACAATTCACTCGTACAGGAAATTTCCAGCAAGGAAATAGGCGAAATGGTGTGCGAAGGGTTAAAGGAAATCGACGAAGTGGCTTACGTCCGTTTCGCGTCGGTTTACCGTTCGTTTACCGACACTTCTTCGTTTATGAAAGAGTTGGAAAAAATGGTCAAAAAAGAGAAAAAATAATATTTAAGGAACTATACCTATGAATAAGTGGGACGAGAGATTTATGCAACTTGCGGAGACTGTTGCGGGGTGGTCGAGTTGTTTTCAGGAAAACCGCCACGTCGGCGCGGTTATAGTGCGCGACAAGAGAATAATAACGACGGGCTATAACGGCGCACCGTCTGGGATAGAGAGTTGCGCGGAACGCGGGGAGTGTCTGCGCCGCGCGCGGAATATCGCAAGCGGAACTATGCAGGAAGTGTGCTACGCCGTTCACGCCGAACAGAACGCCATAATACAGGCGGCGAAACTCGGCGTGAGTTTAGAGGGCGCTACGATGTACGTTACTCACCAGCCGTGCGTTATCTGCACGCGTATGATACTCAATTCGGGGATAAAACGCGTGATATACAAGAACGGCTATCCCGATCCGTTTGCTTTGGAACTGTTTAAGCAGTCGGACGTGGAACTGATAAAATATTCCGATTTAAAGTAGCGAAAAAATAAAAAAATTCAAAAAAATCTTCAAAAATCGTTTGACAAAGCCTTGATTATGCTGTTATAATGTTTAGGCTGTGTAATTTGGGTTGAGACGGGAAGTTACTTAATTCAGGTTCTGAAAGATAATTTCCGTTGACAAATGTGGGGGCGTTGATCCCTGCGACTAACTGATACGAAGAGAATCCGAAGTCATTCGCAGCGACTTAAAATTTAAGTATCGGCGGATGATTTTTTTATTTCGGAAAACTCGACACACACGGAAAAGTTTACGGCAAATGCACGGTAAAAAGTTAGTATAAAAAGGAGTAGAAAAATGGCAGGACAGAAAATCAGAATTAAACTTATGTCTTACGACGTGGAAATGCTTGACGGTGCGGCTAAAAACATAGTCGATACCATGCAAAAGTCGGGCGCGAAGATAAGCGGACCTATTCCGCTTCCCACCGAAAAAGAGGTGGTAACTATTCTTCGTTCTCCGCATAAGTATAAGGATTCGAGAGAACAATTCGAAATCAGAACGCACAAAAGGCTTATCGATATATACTCGCCCAACATCAAACTGTTGGACAGCATACATTTGCCCGCAGGCGTAGATATCAAAATCAAACTGTAAAAAACGGTTTAAAACATTATATATATTACGGAGGTGAACTTTATCTATGAATAAAGCAATCATTGGCAGAAAGTTGGGTATGACTCAACTGTTCTCGAAAGACGGCAAGGTTATTCCCGTAACGGTGGTAGAGGCTGGCCCTTGCCCCGTCGTTCAGGTGAAAACTTTGGAAAGGGACGGCTATTCCGCTATTAAGTTAGGGTTTAGTCAGGTTGACGAAAAGAAAATCAATAAACCGCAGGCAGGTTTATTCAAGAAAGCGGGCGTCGCGCCCTGCAAGGTTTTAAAGGAATTTAGAATCGACGGTGCGGAAAGCGTGGCGGTCGGCACGGTGATAGAGTGCGATACTTTTGCGGCGGGCGATAAAATCGACGTTTCCGGTATCACCAAGGGGCACGGTTTTACGGGCGTTATCAAAAGATGGAACAATCACAGGCTTAAAGAAACCCACGGCGTAGGCCCTGTACACAGGGAAGTCGGTTCTATGAGTGCTAACAGTTCGCCGTCAAGGGTGTTCAAGGGCAAAAAGATGCCTGGGCAGTACGGGTACGAAAACGTAACGATTTTGAATCTCGAAGTAGTACGCGTTGACAAGGAAAGGAACGCTATTTTGGTTAAAGGCGCGATTCCCGGTCCGGTAAACGGAATAGTTTGCATACGCAACAGCGTTAAAGCGTAAGGAGAAAGATTATGCCAAGTGTTAAATTATACGATATGAAAGCAAACCAAGTCGGCACTCTCAAACTTAACGACGCGCTGTTCGGCGCTGAATATAACGAGTCTGTTATTCACCAAGCGGTGGTAACCAGACTTGCTAACGACAGACAGGGGACGAAGAGCACGCTTACCCGCAGCGAAGTTCGCGGCGGCGGTGCGAAACCCTGGCGTCAGAAGGGCACGGGCAGAGCAAGACAGGGCTCTATCAGAAGTCCGCAATGGGTAAAGGGCGGCGTTGTGTTCGCTCCGAAGTCCAGAGACTTCTCCAAGAAAATGAATTACAAGGCGAAAGAAGTCGCGCTGTTTGCGGCGCTTTCGCAGAAAGTCAGAAATGACGAAGTGGTGTTTATAGACGAAATCAAAGTCGCTGCGCCCAAGACCAAAGAGATGGTCGCTTTCTTAAAAGCGTTCAAACTCGGGGACAGCGTGCTTATGGTTTTGGATAATGCGGATCAGGCGGTTCTCCGCGCAAGCGCGAACATTGAAAAACTGAACACGATTCCCGTAAGCCAAATCAATACTTACGACGTCGTTAAAAACGCTAAACTCGTTATTTCCAAGAAGGCTGTCGAATATATAGAGGAGGTCTACGGAGAATAATGGCTGCGCACGATATTATATTGAAACCCCTGCTTTCCGAAAAGAGTTATGCGGGGATCAAGGATAAGAAATATTCCTTTATAGTGGCGAAGAACGCCAACAAAACGCAAATCAAACTCGCCGTCGAAGAAATTTTCGGCGTTAAGGTTGAGAAAGTCAACACCGCGAACGTTCACGGTAAGTTGAAAAGACAGGGCAAGTATGAAGGATATACTCCCGATTACAAAAAGGCAATCGTAAAACTCACGGCGGACAGCAAGTCCATTGCCTTCTTCGATTCGTTGTCCTAATACTCGGAGGTGTAAAATGGCTATTAAAAGATATAAACCGACTTCGTCCGCGCGCCGCTTTATGACGGTCAGCGCTTACGACGAAATCACGGCGAAAAAACCCGAAAAATCTCTTCTCGAAGATCAGAGAAAATCCGGCGGAAGAAACGCACAGGGTAAAATCACCGTTCGTCATATCGGCGGCGGCAACAGAAGAAAATACCGCATAATCGATTTCAAGAGAAGTAAAGACGGCGTTCCCGCGGTTGTTAAGTCGATTGAATACGATCCCAACCGCAGCGCGAATATTGCACTTTTATATTACGCAGACGGCGCGAAGACTTATATTCTCGCACCCGTAGGCTTAAAAGTCGGCGATACCGTTCTTTCGGGCGCTGAAGCGGATATAAAGGCAGGCAACGCGCTCGCTTTGAAAGATATTCCCGTAGGTACTATGGTTCACAATATCGAAATGCAACCCGGTAAGGGCGGACAGATTGCGAGAGCGGCTGGCATGAGCGCGCAGATTATGGCGAAAGGCGATAAGTATATCACTCTTAAAATGCCCAGCGGCGAAATGAGATATATTCTCGCGACCTGCAAAGCGACTATCGGTCAGGTAGGCAATCTGGAACACGAAATCATAAGAGTAGGCAAAGCGGGTAAGACGAGATATTTAGGTATCCGCCCGACCGTCCGCGGTGTTGTTATGAACCCGTGCGATCACCCGCACGGCGGCGGCGAAGGCAAGTCCCCCGTCGGTATGCCCGGGCCTGTTACCCCGTGGGGTAAACCTGCACTCGGCTATAAGACGAGAAAGCATAAGAAGTCGTCCAACAAACTTATCATTACAAGGATAAATTAAGGAGA
>JAFZYZ010000054.1 GCA_017615975.1 Clostridia bacterium
CCGTTTTAATCAACAATCACGGGTAGAACTTTGCTTTTTTGGAATAGCCTTTTAGTAGAACGGCTATTCTACTAATAAGAGAGTTGCGTCTACCGACAAATAAAAAAGGTAAATTTAGTTGAAAATGCGTTGATTTTATCAAAACGCTATGATATAATTGCCTTATGAATAATATTAAAGAAACGTTGCCGCAAAACCTTATCCGTTTAAGAACGGAACACGGTTTTACTCAAAGCAAGTTGGCTGAAAAACTCAATTACACCGATAAATCGATATCCAAGTGGGAACGCGGAGAGGCTATTCCCCCCGTTGACGTACTTAAAGAGATAGCGGATTTATACGGGGTAAGTCTGGACACGCTTATTTCCGATACGAACGGAATAGCACACTCTTTAAATGCCGAAAAAAAGAGAGAAGACGCTAATAAAATCATTATTACGCTGCTTGCGGTATCTCTCGTGTGGATTGTCGCTACGGTTTTATTCGTTTACGGAATTACCTTTGCCAAAAAAAGTTTTTGGATATTTTTTATAGCCGCTATCCCGATAACGACAGTGGTGCTTTTAATCTTCAACAGCATTTGGGGAAAGCGCAAATACGCTTTTATTCTCGTTTCCGTGCTGATATGGACTATGCTTGCCGCTATTTATTTTGCGGTCTTAACCGCCCCGTCCAGTTATAACTTATGGGCTATATTTATTATAGGAATACCTTTACAGATAGCGACTATTCTCTGGTCTCAACTTAAAAAAACAAATTAAAACTGTAATATTACTAAAAAAGCACCCCGTTTAGGGGGTGCTTTTTTAGTGGCGGAGGCTGAGGGATTCGTAAGAAGCAAACCCCGTTTGCGACGGAGTAGCGATTGCTACGGCTTTACGCCGTCAATCGCGTTCATAATTCGCTATCCCGCAGCCGTAGCATAATAAAAAACACGAGCAGGGCGTTAGCCGGTGTCGTGTTTTTTAGTGGCGGAGGCTGAGGGATTCGAACCCCCGTGGGCTTGCACCCAAACGGTTTTCAAGACCGCCTCGTTATGACCGCTTCGATAAGCCTCCATATATAATATTAAATTTTATACTCGTATTAACCTAATACGTCGTTCAAGTGGGCTCGTGCTGCTCCGCTTTACGCTACGCAGGACTTTGTCCGTCAAAGATTGCCCGTCATACGGCGCCCGATAAGCCTCCGTATATTAACCTATAAGCGCTGTTATATTATAGCCTATTTTACTAATATTTGCAAGCGTTTTATTAAGTATAAAACGCTTTAATTGCGGCGCTGCGATTTTTCGTAGCGCCGCAATGCTTTTTAGTCCTATATACCCCAAGCGGCGCAGGTTCTGTTCTCGTTAAACCATACGGTATCTTTTAACGGCGTAGTATTGTCGGAACATTTTACGTCTATATCGCTACCTTTTGCCAGCACGACGATATTGCCGTTAAAACTTATAAATTCGTTGTTATCGTAGTCCACGCAAAGAGTGGTTATATACACCTTATCGGTATATACGGATATACGGTCGATAAAGTCCTGCGTCGGGAACTGATTATTCTTGTTAGAAGTGTATTCTTTACTGCCCGCGCAGCAGCACACGCAGCAGATTTTCGGTTTAAACACCTGCAAAAATTCGGCGTTGGAACTCGTTTTGCTGCCGTGATGCCCGGCCTTATATAAATCTACGCTGAAACTGTCGAAATCTATTTCAGAGTGATCCGTCTGATACCTTGCACCAAGCGCAAGTTCGCCCGTCTTTTCAAGGTCGCCCGTGAATAAGAAATGCTTGCCGTTCCCCTGCACCATACAGCACACCGAATAATCGTTTTCGGTAGATGCCGCTTCCCAGTAATATGCGTTATACAAAATTTCAAGTTCGTAGCCTGCGCCAAGCGAATAAATCTTTTGCGCGCCGTCGGTACCGTTATAACACTTATCGGCGGTATAGTGATTAGCACCTTTTGCTATTTCGGCGTTTAGTTCACGCAGATAATTTTTATAAGTAGTGTTAGTTGCCTTTTGGTTGGTTTTAGCGAAAGTTATTATGGTTTCGCACTCGTACAAATCAAATATGGAATTCATTTTTTCAGGCGTTGCAAACCCCGCATAATGATCCTGATGCGCGTGCGTTATAATAACGTATTCGAGTTTTCCGTCTGAAACGTAATTATTAAGGTAGCCGGCAACCGTCATTACGCTGTCTGCCCGCGAACCGCAGTCGATCAGAACTTCCACGTCGCCGACTTTAATAAGGATACAGTCGCCCGTATATTTATTGCCGAGTTCCAAAAAATGCACGGAAATATCCGCGTCTTCCATCTGTATAGGTTCGGTTTCTACAGGCGCAAACTCGTCGGTATAAATATTTTTCGTAAAATACGCTTCGGCAACGTAAAGCGGAATAATAAGCCCCGCAACCAAGCCTATAACTATCGCTATAATTGATAAAAAGAAAGTAAGCCCTTTCCCATTTTTCGCACGCTTTTTTGCCGCCATATTACTCACCTCCTTCGCTGTTGCCTATAACGCTGATAAGCCTTATCTTGCACACGGGATATACGAGTCCGAATTTAAGCGATTTTACCGTGTAAGAAATATAGTAATCACCCGCGCTTGCAGCGTAATAATTACCGTCGCTATCTTTTTCCAAATCCGTTTCTATAACGGCTTTTTTACTGAAATCAAGCCCGAATTCGCGTATATCCACACCGGTATCCGAATACCGTTCGTTTACTTCAAGATAAACATGTTCTTCGCCGACAAGTTCGAACTTATCGTTCCTGCCGAGAAAAAAACACACGCCAGCGCCCACGGCAAGCGCAAGAATAAAACATATAAAAGCGGTCAAAATCGTTCTGCCGCCTGCCTTTTTAGCCGCCTTCACAGCACCCGTTGCGGCAATAACCGAAACTGCGGTTTTGACAGTCGAAGATTTTTTAGTACCGCTTTTCCCCGTACCTGCAAATATATTATTCGCTTTAACCCTTTTCGTGGTCTTGCTTACGGAAGACTTACCGCCACTATTGTTAGCCATACTTACTCCTTTATATTTTACGCTACTATTATATAATACTATCGCCGTTAAAGCAACCTAAAACAACGCGTTTTACGCCTTTTATAACAATTACAAGATATTATATGAAAACCTAGTCGTTATCGCTTGCATTTTACGGCGAATTAATGTATAATAAAAACCGTTCGTCAAGCAACAGACGATACGGCACGAGTTAAAACAATAGCAATAGTACGGAAAGGTATCGGTCGTCATATGACGGGCAACCTTGACGGACAAGACCTGCGTAGCGTAATGCGGAGCAGCACGAGCCCGCTTAAATAACGCATCAGGACAATACGAGTTAAAACAATAGCAATAGTACGGAAAGGTATCGAAGTGGTCGTAACGAGCCGCACTCGAAATGCGGTTGTCGGCTAAACCGGCACATGGGTTCGAATCCCATCCTTTCCGCCATAGTAAAAGCACGACACCGGCTAACGCCCTGCTCGTGCTTTTTTGTCGTGCGAAAATGATGGGATAGCGAAATATGAACGCGATTGACGGCGTAAA
>JAFZYZ010000055.1 GCA_017615975.1 Clostridia bacterium
ATTTTTTATTATAGGAGAATTTATTACTCAAATGGACAAGTTTGAAGAATTAAAACTCAAGGCGAAAGAAGAAGCGGAAAAAATCACTTCTTTGAAGATTATCGGCGACGTTAAGGCGAAGTTTATCGGCAAAAACGGCGAAATAACCGCACTTTTACGGGGTATGAAGGATGTCCCCGCGGAAATGCGCGCCGCGTTCGGTAAACAGGTAAACGACTTGAAAGAAAAAGTTTCCGCGATTTTCGAGAAGAAGGAAAGCGAACTTAAAGCCGCCGAAACGGAAATGAAGTTCCAAAAAGAAGCGGTGGACATAACTCTTCCCGGTAAACTTCCCGAAATCGGCAGTCTGCACCCCTTAAATATCGTCAAAAACAAGATAATAGACGCGTTTACGGGTATGGGGTTCGAGATATTCGAAGGCCCTGAAATCGACACCGATTATTACTGTTTTCAGGCGCTTAATATCCCGAAAGATCATCCCGCGCGCGATATGCAGGATACTTTCTATATAAACGATAACGTGCTGTTGCGCCCGCATACTTCTCCGGGGCAGGTTCGCACTATGGAAAACAAAAAGCCGCCTATCAAGATTTTAAGCCCCGGCAGGGTGTACAGGGCGGACGACGACGCGTCCCACTCGCCGATGTTCCACCAGATAGAAGGACTTGTCGTAGATAAAGGCGTTTCTCTGTGCGATTTAAAAGGGCTTTTAGACGAGTTCGTTAAAGTTATCTTCGATAAGGATACCAAAACGCGTTTCCGTCCTTCGTATTTCCCGTTTACCGAACCGAGTGTGGAAGTGGACGTTTCCTGCTGTAAATGCGGCGGAAAAGGTTGCAGCCTTTGCAAAAACACCGGTTGGATAGAGATTTTGGGCGCAGGCGTTGTTAATAAAAAAGTTTTGGAAATGAGCGGGATAGATTCCGACGTGTATTCCGGGCTTGCGTTCGGGCTGGGGATAGAGCGTATTACTATGATAAAATACGGCATTTCCGATATCAGAACGCTGTTTGAAAACAACGTTTCCTTCTTAAAGCAATTCAATAGGAGATAAAAGATGAAAGTTCCTTTTTCCTGGTTAAAAGATTACGTAGATATAGATTGTACCGCCGAACAGTTGGAAGAAAAACTGTTCTCGTGCGGGTTTGAAGTGGAAGGCAAGGCTAGGTTCGGTGAAAAAATCGACAAAATCGTGTCGTGTAAAATACTGAAAATCGAAAAACACCCTAACGCCGATAAACTTAACGTTTGTACGGTGGACGCGGGCGAATACGGCGAATTGCAGATTATCACCGCAGCGACCAACGTGTTTGAAGGCGCTATCGTTCCCGTCGCGCTTGACGGTTCAACGCTTGCAAGCGGCGACAAGATAAAGAAAGGCAATCTGCGCGGGCTGCCGTCTTTCGGAATGTTCTGCAGCGGTGAAGAGTTGGGGATTACCGACGACTGGTACGACGGTGCTTCCGTGCACGGGATCTTAATATTCAAAGAAGACTTGCCGCTTGGTAAAAGCGTCAAGGAAATTTTGGATTTAGACGACGTTATATTTGACATAAACGTAACCGCAAACCGCCCTGATTGTCAGTCGATTTTAGGTATTGCGAGGGAGGTTGCCGCAGCACTCGATAAGCCGCTTAAAGAACCGGATTTTTCATATAAGACGGACGCGGGATTATCTACACTTAAAAAGGTAAAAATAGAAGATAAGGCGTTCGACCTGTGCCAAAGATACAAAGGCAGGCTGGTTGAAAACATTAAAATTGCCGAATCGCCCTTATGGCTTAAAAGAAGGCTGTTCTTAATGGGTTTACGCGCTATCAACAATATCGTAGATATAACTAACTACGTTCTGTTGGAAATTGGGCAACCTATGCACGCGTTCGATTTGAAAGACCTTAAAGACAGTACGGTTATAATCCGTAGGGCAAATAGCGGGGAAAAGATAACCACGCTTGACGAAAAGGAATTTTCATTGAACGAAAATAATCTCGTAATCTGCGACGCGGTGAAACCCGTGGCTATTGCGGGCGTTATGGGTGGACTTAACAGCGAAATCAAATCAGACACGGTAAGCGTTCTGTTTGAATCGGCAAAGTTTTCACGCGATAATATAAGAAAGACCGCCCGCACCTTGGGGCAGCGGACGGACGCTTCGGCAAGATACGAAAAGGGTGTGGACTATCTGTCGGTAGAAAACGGTATGAACCGCGCTATGCACTTAATAAGCGAGTTGAATTGCGGTACGATTGCCTGCGACGAATACGATTTAATCGACGCGCCGATTAAGGAGAAGGTTATAGAAACCACCTTTTCCAAAGTCAACGGCGTTTTGGGTATAGACGTTCCGCACGAGTTTACAGTTAACATATTAAAGCGGCTTAATTTCAAAGTGGACGAAAAGGGTGATAACCTTAAAGTAATCGTTCCGCTTTATCGCGAAGATATGGAAAGTTATCCCGACATTGCAGAAGAAATCATACGCGAATACGGCTACGACCATATAACGCCTACTCTTTTAAAGACTTCGGCAATAACCAACGGCGGCAGAAACGATAATCAGAAAGCGCTTGAAAACGTTAAAAATCTTTTAGTCGGGTTCGGCTATTCGGAAATAATAAGTTATTCCTTCGTTTCGGAAAAGGAATTCGAGTTGTTCGGACTGGATAAAAGTCGTACGGTTAAAATTCTCAACCCTATAAGCGAAGATCTGGCAGTAATGCGCACTTCGCTGTTTCCGTCGTTAGTGAAAGTCGCCGCAAACAACTTAAAAAGGAAAAATATGGCGGGCAGACTTTTTGAAGTCGCAAAAACCTACCTTAAAAACGAAGAAAACGGCGGGTTGCCTGTTGAAACGGACAGCCTTGCGTTCGTGGCGTTCGGTGAAAATGAGGATTATTTCACGGTAAAAGGCGTGGTTGAGGGCTTAACCGAAACTTTCTGCCGCGGTGCGGAAGTGAAGTTCGTTAAGTGCGAAAAAGGGTTTATGCACCCGACGCGCGCGGCGGATATAATGGTAAACGGCGTAAAAGTCGGTTTCGTGGGGCAGGTTCATCCCGAAACCTTGGCTCATTACGACGCGGATAAGCCCCTTTTCGGTGCTGAAATAAACTATAAACTTTTGTCAGAGTGCTTTAACGATAAAATCGTGGCGAAAGCGGTTTCAAAGTTCCCGACGGTGGAAAGGGATTTGGCAATTCTGGTTGACGAAGACTGCCCGTGCGAAAGCGTTATGGAAACGATTAAAACTTCGGGCGGCAAATATCTGGAAAAATTATCCCTTTTCGACGTGTATCAGGGCGGACAGGTGGCAAGCGGCAAAAAGAGTATGGCGTTTAATCTTATATTCGTGTCCGACGAACGCACTTTAAGCGTGGAAGAAGTGGACGCCGCCATAAAGAAGATATTAAACGCATTAAAGGAACGGTTAAACGCCGAATTGAGATAAATGATTTCGGGAAAGACCATAAAATCGCTTGAATTCGATAAAGTTTTATCTGTTTTAAGCAAATACGCGGTTTTAGACAGGACGAAAAGTGAAATTTTACACTTTTCGCCCGTTTCCGATTTTAAAGAAGTTTCCCTAATGCTGGACAAAACGCGCGAAGCGTACTCTCTTTTATACGATCACGGCGTTTCAGGTGTATTCTATTTTGCCGATATTACGGACGAATTACAGCGTGCGGACGCTGGCGGCACTCTTAATAACGCCGAACTTTTACGCGTTGCCGACAACCTGAAAAGCGCGCGTATGATGAAAAGCGCGATAAGTTCCGTAAACGACGATAAAATCGTGCTTTTGCGCACGCTTTCGGAAACGCTATACGAAAATTACGATTTTGAAAAGGAAATAACTTCCAAAATCATATCCGAAGACGAGATAAGCGACAACGCGTCGCCAAGGCTGTATTCCATAAGGAAGAAGATAAGGGACTTAAACGCGGGGATACGCGATAAACTCAATTCCTATATGCGCACGGGCTTAAATAAGTATCTGCAGGATCAGGTTATAACCGTGCGGCAGGATAGGTACGTTATACCCGTAAAAAGCGAATTCAGAAGTCAGGTGAAAGGATTTATTCACGACCAGTCTTCGTCTGGTTCTACCGTGTTTATAGAACCGGAAGCCGTTATGGAACTGAATAACGACTTAAAGCGCGCGACTTTTGAAGAAAAAGAAGAGATATACAGGATACTTTCCGATTTGAGTTCGCGCCTTACGTTTATGTCCGCGGCACTGCGGGAAAACGCCCTTTTGCTGTCCGAAACGGACGGCTATTTTGCCCGTGCGGAATACGCTTTTAAAACTAAAAGCACCCGCCCCGAGATTAACGCTAATGGGCTTACCGATATAAGGCGGGGCAGACACCCGCTTATTCCCGCGGAAAAAGTCGTACCCGTTTCGCTGCGGTTTGGCGGCGATTTTAAGTTTTTACTTATTACAGGACCTAATACGGGCGGCAAAACGGTAAGCCTTAAACTTGCGGGATTGTTTTCTCTTATGGTAATGTCCGGTATGTTTATTCAGGCGGGCATTGATAGTAAAATTTCGGTGTTCGACGGGGTTTATTGCGATATAGGCGACGAACAGAGCATAGAACAGAACCTTTCCACCTTTTCTTCGCACATTAAAAACATAATCGGCATTTTAGGCGCGGTAAAGGGCAAAAATCTCGTACTTTTGGACGAGATCGGCGCGGGAACTGATCCCGAAGAAGGCAGCGCGCTTGCCCTTTCGGTTATAGACACGCTTTTAAAAAGCGATTGCTGCGGCATTATCACCACTCACTATTCCGAACTTAAAGCCTACGCAATGGAGACGGATAAGATAGAGAACGCGTCTATGGAATTCGACGCCGCCACCTTAAAGCCCGTGTATAAGATAAATATAGGTATTCCGGGCAGTTCCAACGCTATAGAGATAGCCAAGGCGTTAGGGCTTGACGCGGACGTTATAGAAGGCGCTATGCGGCATCTTACGAGCGAAAGGATAGGCGTGGAAAAGATACTTAAAAAGGCGGAAGAAAGCCGCAGAGAATCGGAAATGCTTTCCGCAAGGCTTACCGAGTTGGAAGAGGAAAAACGCAAGGAGTTAGCAGAAATCGCCGCGGAGAAGCAAAAGATTATCAAAGAACGCGAAAAGATTTATTATAACGCCAAGCAGGAAACCAAGCGCATAGTGGCGGACAAACTCGAAGAAGCGGAAGAGATCGTTTCGGAACTTAAGCGAATTCTTAAAACGGCGAATTTAGAGAGTAAGGAGATTTTCCGCGCAAGCGAACTTAAAAACAGGCTTGAAAACAGCAGGTATTTGGGTAAAACCGCCGAAAATGCGCCGATAGAACTAAAAAAAGCCGATATTGCGGATATTAAAGCGGGCAGAAAAGTTTACGTCAAGTCTTTGGACGCATACGCGAAAGTCGTTGCGGTAAAGCCGCAGAAGAACGAAGCGGAAGTTTTAATAGGCGATATAAAATCCAAAGTAAAACTGTCGGATATTTATAATTCCGAACGGGAAGCGGAAGAAAAACCGATAAAAGTGTTTAACAACGCACGGAATATCGCGCCCAAATCGGAACTGAACGTTATAGGCAAGACGGAACTTGAAGCGATGGAAGAAGTTTCCGCGTTTCTTGACCAAGCGATAGTACACGGGCTTTCGGAAATAAGGATTATCCACGGGGTAGGCGCGGGCGTGCTTTTAAAATCCATACGGGAATACTTAAAGCGCGATAAGCGCGTTGAAGAGTACCGCCGCGGCAATTACGGCGAAGGTGAAAACGGTATTACCGTTATAAAGTTAAAATAATTGAAATTTTACGACAAAAGTGATAAAATAAAACCAAGGTGAAATTATGCAGGAAGTCTTTTACGAAGAATCGGCAATGGTGCAGAGTTCAGGACCTGCCAAAACGAGATATTATATAGTAAAAACGTTTTCGGTGATATCGTACGTTATAGCGACGGTGTGGGGGATTATTGCCGTTATGCTGTTTCCCACGCAGGGGAACGTGCTGCTAAACATACTGTTTGCGGCGTTGCCGTTCGCGGTATTTTTAGCGTCGGGCATAATACTCGGAAAAATAAAGGATAAACTTTACGTCGATTACGATTATACTTTCGTATCAGGTTCTATACGCTTTTCGCGCGTTATCAAAAACGTAAAGAGAAAAAATATTTTACAGTTTGAAACGAGCAGTATAGAAAAACTTGGCAGATACGGCAGCGATACTTTCGAAAGGTATATGATTATGCCCGATAAAAAGAAAGTTGTTCTTAGTTCAAATATCGAACCGGAAGACGGCAAAGGTTTCTATTATATAGTGGCTAACGTAAACGGGCAAAAGTATATATTCGTGCTGGAATGCTCCGAAACTTTTATTTCATACGTTATAAGGTATTCCAACAGAACGGTGATAGAAGACGGGTTTTTAAGAAAAAAGCAATAGGTAAAGATGATTTATTTCGATAACGCGGCGACGACCAAGCCTTCCTTATCGGCGGTGGCGAAAGCCGAAAAATTTATAAAAGACGATTATTTCAACCCGTCGGCGTTATATCGCGGCGGGCTTTCGTGCAGTAGAGAAATAGCGGCGGCAAAAGAAAGCGTGCTTAAAAATCTGGGGATTAGCCCGTCGAAATACGAAGTGATTTTTACTTCCTGCGGTACGGAAAGCGATAACGCGGCGATTTTCTGTTCGGGAAACCGCGGCGCTTACATAACCGATAAAGGGGAACACTCCGCCGTTTATCAGAGTTTTTGCGAACTTGTAAGAAGGAAAGCGGACGCGCGCTTTGTCGGGCTTAATAAAGACGGCAGCGTAAAAGTTGACGAACTTTTTGACTGCGTAAAAACAAGCGGTGCGGGACTCGTTTCCATCGTTCACGTAAATAACGAAACGGGCGCGATAAACGATATAAGTTTTATCGCCGACGAATTGAAGAAGATAAACCCGTCTATAATCTTTCACTCTGACGGGGTGCAGTCTTACGGCAAAATTCCGTTCGCATTTTCGGAAAATATAGATTTCTACTCTATAAGCGCGCATAAAATCAACGCGTTAAAGGGCTGCGGCGTGCTTATCAAAAAGCGCAAGTCGCGTCTTTTTCCGCTGATTTTCGGCGGCGGGCAGGAAAACGGGCTTCGCAGCGGCACGGAAAACGTGTTCGGTATAAAGACCTTTCAGTACGCGGGCGAAGAACGTTACGCCGATATTTACGGAAACTTTGAAAAGGTGCAAGAGATAAACGCCTATATACGGGCAAATATCGATAAAGATTTGTTTACGGTAATATCGGGCGAAAACGCAAGTCCGTACGTTTTAAGCCTGTCCGCAAAAGGACTTAAAGGCGAAGTGATTATGCACGCCTTGGAAGAGTACGGGATTATCGTGGGGAACGGTTCTGCGTGTTCGTCTAAAAATCGGTTCAGCAGGGTTTTAGAAGCCTGCGGGTACGGGAAAGAGATTTTGGACGGCGTGGTGCGCGTAAGTTTTTCACAGGATAACACCTTAAAAGAAGCGGAAGAATTTACCGCAAGGATAAACGAAATCGCAAAAAGACTTAAGGAAGTAATGAGATAATGGACGCGATAATAGTAAGGTATTGCGAGATACACTTAAAAGGCAAAAACCGCGGTTTTTTTGAAAAACTTTTGCGTGTTAATATAGAAAAATCGCTTGCCGGAATCAAGCATAAATTCACCGCTATGCACAGCCGCTATTTGATAGAAGATTTTTCCGAAGCGGATTATTCCGTAATATGCGAAAAATTGCGTAAAATAGCCGGAGTGCATACTTTCAGCAGGGTGTTAGTCGTGCCGAACGATTTTGACGCGATACAAAATGCTGCGGCGACTCTTTGTAAAAACAGAACGGGCACTTTTAAGATAGAAACCAACCGTGCGGACAAGACTTTTCAGCCAAATTCGGTGGAAACTTCCGCACTTATCGGCGGCAAGATGCTGGAACTTTACGGCAAAAATCTTAAAGTTGCGGTTAAAAACGCCGATTTTACCGTTAATATCGACATAAGAGAAGACGGAAAGACTTTCATATATTCCGAAACGGAACACGGTTTAAGCGGTATGCCGGTAGGATCTGCGGGGAAAGGTCTTTTGCTTATCTCGGGCGGAATAGACAGTCCCGTGGCGGGATTTATGACGATTAAGCGCGGTATGAAGATAGACTGTATCCATTTTCACAGTTTTCCTTATACGGGCGAAGCGGCAAAGGAAAAGGTGATAACGCTTACTAAAAAAATAGGCGAATATAACGGCGGAATAAATTTATACGTCGTGCCTTTTACCGAAATTCAGGAAGCGATACATAAAAACTGCCCCGAAGAATATATGATAACTTTAATGCGCAGGTTTATGATGCGTATTGCGGAAAGACTTGCCGTGTCTTTGGGCGATCAGGCGATAATCACGGGGGAAAGTTTAGGGCAGGTTGCAAGCCAGACGATAGAGAGTATAACCTCTTCTAATTCCGTGGTAAGAATGCCCGTGTTGCGCCCCGTAATCGCGTTCGATAAACTGGAAATAATCGACGTGGCAAACAAAATCGACACCTACGAGACGTCGATTTTACCTTACGAAGATTGCTGTACGGTATTTCTGCCCAAATTCCCTTTGATTAAGCCAAACCTTGAAAAAGTGGTTAAAAACGAAAGTAATTTAGACGTGGAAGGGCTTATAGAAAGGGCAATGGCTAACATAGAAAAACACAGTTTTTAGTTTCAGAAACCGAAATCGAAAAACTTATCCCACCACTCGTCGCCGTCAAAATTTATCGGCGGCGTTTTTATTTCTTTAAGGCGGTATTCTTCGCCGTATTTTATTCCGTTTTTGCCCGCATAATAGGGAACTATCGTATAAGAATATTTACTGTTCGGCATTAAGTTTTTATCGGTAAATTGAGTTTTATCGCTTTGTCCTTTGCTGTCGAAAACCATAACTTTTAACCTACCGCTTTCCCTGAAAACCTTATAATCACAGTAGTCTGGCAGACATAATCGTATGGTAATATCGCAGTAATTTACTGATATTTCAGCACTTTCAACTTTTGGGGTTGTAAATCTTTCGGAAAACCTTTTCGGTATGCGGTCTTTCTTAAACAATTCGGTTAAAATATACTTTTTAGGCGCATTCTCGTCCGCCTCTTCAATCAGGTGGTTTTCCTGATAAGTGATTTTATCTATATTGATTTTAGCCACCTTGTCGGTCTCGAAAGTATCGTGCGGGGAATATCCGCGAGAGCGCATATTCTGCCACGCGTTAAGACACATTTTAGCGGGCAAAGTGCCGCCGGATACCGAATTATCCATTAAAGCGGAGTCGGCGTTTCCCACCCAGCACGCCAGAATATAGTCGCCGTTATAACTTACGGTATACGCGTCGGTATTGCCGTCCGCATTTCCCACGGTACCCGTTTTTGCGGCAAGGGGAAAGTTAAGGGAAGACAGGGTTTTAGCCGTTCCTTCCTTTACCGTGCTTTTCAGCATATCGTTTAGTATATACGCCGTGTCTTCGCCGAATATTCTGCGAGAATTGTCGCCGTCTTTGTATAAAACGTTGCCGTTTTTATCGCATATTTTTTTAACGGCGGTAGGCTTTATATACACGCCTTTATTGACGAACGTGCCGTATGCACCGCTGATTTCGGTAAGCGTTGCGCCGTTTTCGGTATACCCCAGCGCTAATTTAAGGGAATTATCCTTTTCCGTAATGGGAATATCGGTTTTTTTAAGATATTTCAAGCAGTTTTCAATGCCGCAACCGTTAAGAACTTTCACCGCGCACGAATTAAGGCTTTTAGCCAGCGCGAATTTTGCCGAAACGTAGCCGTAGTACGCGTCGTTGTAGTTGGAAGGAGAATAGCCGCCGAAGTCGGTTTTTTCGTCGTTTATAGGCGTGCAGGCGTCTATCGCGCCCATATCGATTGCGGGGGCGTAAACCGCCACGGGCTTTAAGGTAGAACCTAACCTTCTCGGAATATCTCCGCAAGTGGAATAAAACGCCTGAATTTTATTCTTGTCGTTTAAGATAACGGCTTTTTTATCGGTATTCGTATTGCCTAAGGCTTTAACGCCCTGTTCCAAATCCGATTGCAGATTTTTGTCGTAATAGGTATAGACTTTTAATTTAGTGGTTTTATAAGCGTTTTGGTCGAGAAAATTCCGTATTTCGTCTTTTACGAGTTTAATATAGGGGGAAGTTAAATCGTCTTTCCGTTCCGTCGCCGACACTTCCGCTGAAATATTATCGTCGTATTCTTGTTTCGTTATAAAGTTCTGTTCAAGCATTTCTTTAAGAACTAATTTCCTTCTTTCGTTGCATTTAGCGGTGGAAACGCGCGGGGAATACACCGCCGGCGCTTTTACCGTTCCCGCAAGCGCCGCGCTTTGGCTTATCGTAAGATTTTCGGGCGAAACCCCGAAATATCCGTTCGCCGCCTGCGTTATTCCGTAATAGCCGTCGCCGAAATATATGGTGTTTACGTACATTTCGAGAATTTCTCTTTTGGAATAGTCTTTTTCGAGTTGCCGCGCGAGTTTTAACTCCGCAAGTTTTCGGTTAAGCGTTTTTTCTCCGCTTAAATGAGTATTTTTGATAAGTTGCTGACTTATCGTTGACGCGCCTTCTTTAAAAGAAAAGGATTTAACGTTATTGAACGCCGCCCTGAAAAGCCCCTTTATATCCACGCCGTTGTGCGAATAAAACCGCTTGTCCTCTATCGCCACGAAGGCGTTTAACGTGTATTCCGGAATTAGCGACGCGTCGGTTATAACTCTGTCGCCCGAATATTCTTCCAAAAGATTACCGCCGTCGTCGTATATTTCCACCTGCGAATTCATATTGATAAGTTTGCTTTTATCAAGGTTTATATTCGCCGTGGCGATAAAATAATAAGAGAACGCTGTAATGGTTAAAAGAAGAAAAATTCCGAGGATTATTAAGATAATTCTGACCGCTTTGTTTTTCATACGCTTTTAGTATGTATAAAATGCGCGAGAGTATGCCTAAAACACGGTTAGAAAATTGACAAAAAGCGATTTATATTGTATGATATTCAATATGGGTAATATTACTAAAACTTATTGCATTATAACCTACGGTTGCCAGATGAACCTGCACGAGTCGGAAAAACTTGCGGGTATGCTTCAGAATTTGGGCTACGTTAAGACGGACAACGAAGAACAGGCGGATATTATCGTCTTTAACACCTGCTGTATTCGTGAAAATGCGGAGAAAAAGGCCGAAGGCAATATAGGCGCGCTTAAAAAATTAAAGCGGACTAATAAAAACCTTATAATCGCCGTCGGCGGTTGTATGACGCAGCAGCAGGGCTACGCCGATAAACTGGTTAAAAAGTTTCCGTTTATAGATATAGTGTTCGGCACGCATAATCTTGAAAATTTTGCCGAACTTTTAACCGAAAAGACCGAAAGCAAGAAACATATCGTTGCCGTTTCGGAAAAAGAAGGAAAAATTATAGAAGGCACGCCCAAAATGCGTTCGAGTTTTCCGAACGGCTGGGTAAATATATCCTACGGCTGCAATAACTTTTGTACTTATTGCATAGTTCCTTTTGTTCGCGGCAGGGAGCGCAGCCGTCTGCCCGAAGAGATTGTTAAAGAGTGTAAGGATTTAATTGATTCAGGCTATAAAGAAATAACTCTTTTAGGGCAGAACGTCAATTCTTACGGACACGATTTAGGGAACGTAAGTTTTGCTGACCTTATCAGGCGGGTGTCCGAAATAGACGGGGATTTCCGGTTGCGGTTTATGACAAACCACCCCAAAGACCTTACCGAAGATATGGTAAAGGCGATTGCCGAAAGCCCTAAAACCGCAAAGTCGATTCATTTGCCCGTGCAGGCGGGGTCAAGCAGGATTTTGCAACTTATGAACAGGCATTATACTCGCGGCGACTATCTCGATAAGATAGCGCTTTTAAGGAAATACATACCAGATATAGCAATTACCACCGATATTATGGTTGGGTTTCCGACCGAAACGGACGAAGATTTTAAGGATACTATATCGCTTGTAAAAGAAGTGCGTTTTGCGGGAGCGTTCACCTTTATTTATTCGCCGAGAAGCGGCACGCCCGCTGCGAAAATGGACGGACAGATAGACGAAGCGGTGTCAAAAACGCGGATAATGGAACTTATCGACCTTCAGAACGGCATAAACCGCGAACAGTCGAAAGCTTATCTCGGCAAAGAAATCGAGATACTTTGCGAAGGTTTCGACGAGAAAAAGGGGAAATATTTAGGGCGCGACACTTACGGCAGAATGGCGTATTTTAACGGGAAAAACCTTATAGGCAGGTTCGTAAACGTTAAAATAACCAGAACGGGTGGCATATCGCTTTTAGGAGAAACGGTTTCCGTAAAGGAATAGCCCCAAATTATACTTAAGAGGGAATTATTATGGCTTTATCACCGATGATGTCTCACTATCTTACGATTAAAGACAAATATAAAGACTGTATCGTGTTTTACAGGCTTGGCGATTTTTACGAAATGTTTTTCGACGACGCGGTAAAAGCGTCCGATATATTAGGGCTTACCTTAACGGGCAGGGATTGCGGACTACAAGAGCGCGCGCCTATGTGCGGCGTACCCTTCCACGCTGCGGATTTATATATTTCGAAACTCGTTGCCGCGGGTGAAAAAGTCGCTATCTGCGAACAGATGACCGAGCCCAACGGCAAAGAACTCGTTGAAAGAAAGATTATACGGATAGTCAGCGCGGGTACGGTGATAAACGACGAACTTATAGACGCAAAATCCAACAACTTTTTACTTGCACTCTATCTTTCGGGGAAAAACGCGGCGATTTCCTGGACGGACATCACCACGGGCGAATTTTTTGCCAAGAGTTTTACGCAGGGCGATATTTTTACCGATTTGTTCAACGAATTAGTGAGAGTTTCTCCCGCGGAAATAATCGCAAATAAAGAAGCGGAAGAAACCCTTTCGGGCGCGCCCGTTTTCACGCAAGGGGTTCTGCCGAAAATAAACGCGTTTACCGAAAGCGAGTTCGAGGCGCAAATCGCCGCAAACACTTTAAAGGCGCAACTGAAAATAAAATCTTTAGAACCGTTCGGATTTAACGGGGATACGGATATTTTAGTTCCGCCTTGCGGCGCGCTTATAGCCTATCTTAAAGAAACCCAGAAAAACCTGTTGTATAATATCAATTCCGTTAAGATACTTAACGAGAAAGAATATATGATGCTGGATCAGAACGCCATCCGCAATTTGGAACTTGTAAAAACCTTGCGCGACGGTAAGAGATACGGTTCGCTTTTGTGGGTTTTGGATAAAACCAAAACGAGTATGGGCGCAAGGCTGTTGTCAAGTTGGATTTTATCCCCGCTTGCGGATATAGATAAAATAAATTACCGCTTAAACGGGGTTGAAAGTTTCTATAACAACACGCTTATCCGTCAAAGCCTTGCGGATATTCTGTCCACCGTGAAAGACGTGGGAAGACTTACCGGTAAAATTTCCAACGGCAATCTTTTGCCTAAAGACTGCGTTGCACTTTCCAAGTCGCTTGCGGTAATTCCTAATATTAAATTCCAACTTTCGGGAATATGCGACGAATTCGTTTCCGATATAATCGCAAAACTTTCCGACTACGCCGACGTCGTGGCGCTTTTAGAACGCGCCGTTGCGGACGACGGGGCGGATTTGGGCGCAAAAGGCAAGGCGGGCAAGCCAGAAAGATATATTAAAGACGGGTACAATAAAGAACTCGACGAACTGCGCGCGTTAGCGTCGGGCGGCAGAAGCGCTTTGCAGCAGATAGAAGATAAAGAGCGCGAACGCACGGGTATAAAAACTCTGCGTATTTCATATAACCGCGTGTTCGGATATTTTATTGAAATAACTAATTCGTTTAAGGATAAAGTTCCGTACGATTATATAAGAAAACAAACGCTGGCGGGTTCTGAAAGGTACATAACCGAAGACTTAAAGGAGTTGGAAGAGAAAATCTTAACCGCCGTAGAACGCGCCGAAAATCTGGAACTGCGCTTGTTTAACGAAATAAAGGCGGGGCTTACCGCAAAGGTTTCGAACCTTCAATCGACCGCGGAAGCGATAGCAGAACTCGACGTGCTTATCTCGCTCGCTACCGTCGCACGTGAAAAAGGGTTCGTAAAACCCCAGATGGTAAACTACGGGGAAACGCTGTCTATAAAAGATGGCAGACACCCCGTTGTAGAAGCGGCGCTGAAACAGCGGTTTATTCCCAACGACTGTATTTTAGACAGCGGCGAAAACCGTACTATGATAATCACAGGTCCTAATATGGCGGGTAAAAGTACTTATATGCGGCAGATTGCGGTAATTACCGTAATGGCGCATATCGGTTCTTTCGTGCCCGCGACGGAAGCGACTATTCCGCTTGTGGATAAAGTGTTTACAAGAATAGGCGCAAGCGACAGCCTTATAAACGACCAAAGTACCTTTATGGTGGAAATGTCCGAAGTCGCTAATATCGTTAAAAACGCCACGGAAAATTCACTGCTTATTCTTGACGAAGTGGGGCGCGGAACGAGTACTTACGACGGGTTAAGCATAGCGTGGGCGGCACTTGAATATCTTACCGAGAAAGTTCGGGCGAAAACCCTGTTCGCAACGCATTATCACGAACTCACCGAACTGGAAGGCGTAATAGACGGGGTAAAGAACTACAAAGTCAGCGTTAAAGAATTACCCAGCGGAGTCGTGTTCTTGCGCAAGATAACCCGTGGCGGCGCGAATAAGAGTTTCGGTATAGAAGTGGCGGTTTTGGCAGGCGTTGGCGAAGAGATTACAAACCGCGCCAAAGATATCCTTCAAAAACTTGAAAGTCAGCATTTTAATTCGCCTAGTAAAAACTCGCAAACGGATAATACTTGCAGGCTTTCGGAAACGGAAAGGATAATAAAGGAAATAGACTTAAACAACTTATCGCCTATGCAGGCGTTTAATATCGTAAGCGAATTAAACGAAAAGTTAAGGGGAAAAGATGAGTAAAATCAATATTTTAAGCAGTAAAATCTATAACCGTATCGCCGCGGGCGAAGTAGTGGAACGCCCCGCTTCCGTCGTTAAAGAACTCGTAGAGAACTCTATCGACGCGGGTGCTACCGCAATAACGATAGAAGTGGAAAGCGGCGGTATCGCGTCCATAAGGATTACGGATAACGGCAGCGGAATAGAAAAAAGCGAACTGAAAAAGGCGGTCATGCCGCACGCAACAAGTAAAATTTCGGAGGTTAAAGACCTTGACAACATCTCGTCTTTAGGTTTCCGCGGCGAAGCGCTTGCAAGTATCGCGTCGGTGTCTAAACTCTCTATCGTGTCTTGTCCGAAAGGGCAGGAAACGGGCGCTAAACTCTACACGGAAGGGGGCGAAGATATAGAGATTTCCGACTACCCGTCGGCACTCGGCACGGAGATTACCGTAAACAATCTGTTTTTCAATACTCCCGCGCGCGAAAAATTCCTGAAAACAGACAAAAGCGAAGAAGGTGAGATAACGGGTATGGTGTCTAAATTCATACTCGGTAATCCGTCCGTGGCGTTCAGGTATATTGCAAACGGCAAAACGGTCTATCAGTCGTACGGCGACGGGGAAGAATCGGCTTTTATTTCCATATACGGCGCAAGCACGGTAAAAGATTGTTTTTATATAGATACTGAAAAAAACGGTATAAAAGTAAAGGGCTATATAGGCAAACATTATTTTACCAAGCCTAACAGAACCTATCAATCGGTGTTTTTAAACGGCAGGTATATAGTCAATTCCACCGTTTCCGCGGCGATAACGAACGCATACTCCGCGTATCTTATGAAACGGCAGTATCCTTTTTATACCCTTTCGCTTACTATGCCGACAGACGTAGTGGACGTAAACGTTCACCCGAATAAGATAGACGTCAGATTTTCCAACAATCAGATAGTTTACGGGGCGGTGTATTCCGCGGTGTCAAAGGTGCTTGACGGTACTTCGGAAGCATTGAATATAGTTTCAGATACTAAATTGCAAAATAGTAATATAAACACTAACGAAAACCCCGTTAATTACGCCACGCATAATACGCCTGAAAAGCGTAATTACGCATCCTATTCGGGCTTTGACAAGATAGTGTTTAACGATAGCGGCAAAAAGTCCGAAACGGATTTTAAGTTAAACGAAATTAAAAACGAAACTGCCGCAACCGACATCTTTGCGGAGAATAAAGCCTACCTTGAAAAACTCGAAAGAGAGAAAAAAGGCGGCACAATAAACGGAAAGCCCGATTTTCCTTTTGATATAACGCCGCGACAGGAAGAAATTAAAATCGACAGAGAATTAAAGTATATCGGGCAGGTGTTAAACACCTTTTTGGTGTTTGACGACGGGCAGGACATATATTTTATAGATCAGCACGCCGCGCACGAAAGGATTTTATTCGATAAATTTAACGATAGTATTAAAAACAATTCGATAGATACGCAAATATTACTCGTTCCGTACGTTTTCGACGTCAGCAACAGAGAATACGAATTTTTAATCGACAAACTCGGGCTACTTAACTCTATGGGGATAGAGATAGCGGAATTCGGAGACTGTACCTTTAAGGTCTCGGCAATTCCCGTGCTTATCGCGGATCTTAACTTAAAAAACTTTTTCGACGATTTGCTGTTCGATCTGAATAATCTTAAAAATATAGAACTCACCGAACTGTTAAAGGAAAAAATTGCGCAAAAAGCCTGCAAAGCGGCGATAAAATCCGGCGATAAGTTAAGCGAATCGGAAACGAACGAGATTTTAATCAGAATTAAGGGTGATTTGGGGCTTAAATGCCCGCACGGCAGACCGGTTGCCGTAAAAATCACGCGAACGGAAATCGATAAATGGTTTAAGAGAATTGTTTAGCGGTATGGCGGAAACTAAAACGAATAAAAAAGGTAAAATTTTAATAATCTGCGGGGCTACGGCGTCGGGGAAAAGCCAACTTGCCGTACGTTGTGCGTCGCTTTTAAATTCCGAAATCATTTCCGCGGACGCGTTGGACGTTTACCGCGGGCTTAATATCGGCACGGCAAAACCCACCGCGGACGAAATGCACGGCGTTAAACATCACCTTTTTGACGTGGTTGACGCAGATAAAACCTTTTCAGTCGGCGATTATAAAGAACTTGCAAGACCTATCGTTGACAACCTTATAGAAAAAGGGGAAATTCCCGTTATATGCGGGGGAACGGGGTTTTATATAAATTCGGTTTTATACGATTTTTCCTATGGAAATTCCGCTGCGAATTTAGCCGCGCGCGAAAAATATATGCGCCTTGCGGAAGAACAGGGAAACAATGCGGTATTCGAGATTTTACAATCGGTGGACAGCGAAACCGCCGAGAAATTGCACCCGAACGACTTAAAACGGGTAGTCCGCGCACTTGAAATTTACGAGAGCGGCACGAAAAAGTCCGATATTAAAGACGATAAAACGCCCGTTTACGACTATGCGGCGTATGCTATAGATTACGACAGGGACGAGTTGTACGCAAGAATAGATGCTCGCGTTGATAAAATGATAGAAAGCGGGCTTATAGGCGAAGTCGAAGGGCTTATAAAAAGCGGTATAACCGTAAAAAATCAAAGTCTGCAAGGTATAGGGTATAAAGAGATTTACGCCTATCTTAACGGCGACTGTACGCTTACCGACGCAATCGCCGCCATAAAACTAAACACAAGGCATTACGCCAAGCGGCAGATAACCTTTTTTAAGAAATTACAAGGTTTAGTCTGGCTAAAACCCGATAATTTAGACGCGCTTGCCCAAAGGATAGTAAATAACTTATGATTGACGAAAAACTTATTAACGAAGCAGAAAGCGAACTTGCCGAAGATTTTAAGGCGCTTGAAGAAATTGCGCTTTTCAATCAGGAAAAGGTGCTAAACGCTTTCAAAAAGAACAAAATAGCCCTGCGGCATTTCGTAGGTACTAGCGGCTACGGCTACGGCGACGACGGCAGGGACACCTTAAACAGGCTTTTTGCCGATATATTCAAGGCGGAAGCGGCAATCTGTTCGCCGAATATAGTTTCAGGAACGCACGCGCTTTCCGCGTGCCTATACGGCGTACTTCGCCCGAACGATATGGCGCTCAGTATTTCCGGCGGGGTGTACGACACGTTAAACGACGTAATTTTCGGCGAAAATAACGGTTCGCTTAAAGATTTCGGCATAAAATTCGATAAAGTGGATTTACAAAACGGCGATTTCGATTTTCCCGCTATAAAGCGGAAATTAGACGAATTAAAGCCGAAAATGGTATATATCCAGCGTTCGCGCGGCTACGAGTGGCGCGGCGCTTTAAGTATAGACAGAATAGAAAAAGCGGTTAAGTTTCTGCGCGATAACGGCTTTAACGGCTGTATAATGCTTGACAACTGCTACGGGGAGTTTACCGAAAGAAAAGAAGCGACTGAAATCGGCGTAAACCTTGCCGCGGGTTCGCTTATTAAAAACGCGGGCGGGGGGATTGCTCCCACGGGCGGATATATCGTCGGCGATAAAAAATACGTCGATATGGTGGCTAATAGACTTACCGCACCGTCTATCGGCGGCGAAGTCGGTTCTTATCTGATAGGCTATCAGTACTTTTATCAGGGGCTTTTTATCGCGCCTCATACGGTTTTGCAAGCCTTAAAGGGCGCGATGCTGTTTTCCGCAGTTCTACATAAATTAAACTTCAAAGTTTCGCCCGCCCCGCACGAACTCCCGCACGATATTATCACTATGATAGAGTTGGGCAGTAGGGAAAAACTTATTTCGTTTATCCAAGGCATACAGGAAAATTCGCCTATAGACAGTTTCGTAAAAGTTCTGCCGTGGGAAATGCCGGGGTATAGCGACGAAGTTATTATGGCGGCAGGGTGTTTCGTTCAAGGCGCGTCCATAGAACTTTCCGCCGACGCACCCGTAAAACCGCCTTTTATCGCATACTTACAGGGCGGCATCACCTACGAACATTGTAAACTCGCCCTTAAAAACTTGAAAATATAATAAATATATGAAAAAAGACCTGGTTTTACCAGGTCTTTTTTAGTATCGTTTAATTTGTTAGAATTTTCTTATCAATCCTTTGACTATGCCCAAAATCTGAACGTCGTCGAAAATCATATCTTCCATAGCGTCGTTCTCGGGGTGCAGGACGATTTTACCGTCTTTTTTATAAAAACGTTTGACCGTCGCACAGTCGTCAATCAAGGCGACGACGATACTGCCGTTATCCGCGGCATTGCATTTTTTTACGATGATTATATCTTTATCGTAAATCCCCGCGTTTATCATACTTTCGCCCGACACTCTTAACGCAAAGTCGTCTTCCGTACCGTTAAACTCTTCGGGCAGGGGGCAGTAGCCTTCTAAATTTTCCACCGCGAAAATGGGCGCGCCGGCGGTAATAGTACCGATAAGCGGAATACTCGTAAAATTCGCTTTTTTAGTGGCGGGGGAAAGCGCGCGCTTTTTTAACGGTGATTTTTCCAAAAGTCCGCGTTCTTTTAATCTTGCTATATAGTCGTAGGCGGTGGCGGTGGATTTTATGCCGAGTTTAGCGCAGATTTCCCGTATTGACGGGGGGTAGCCGTTTATATCGATATAATCGACGATAAACTTATAAACTTTATCCGTTTTCTCGTTAATTTTCTTCATAATTAAAAAATATCACAAAAAAATCAAAAAGTCAAACATTTGTTTGATATTTTTTACAGAAAAAATAAAAAAATATATGTAAATCGCGTTGATTTTCTCTATAAAAATGTTAAAATATAATAGATAAAGTTTATTTAAAGGGGTAGTATGCCGTGGCGGAAAAAGATAAATATGCCGAGTATCTGAAAAATCCTTCCGAATTCAACGAGTGTGAAGACGATTTCTGCGATTTGGACAAAAATAAGATTTGCGACAACTGCGGCAAGTGCTTAGAAGAAGAAAAAAATTATAAAATCATTAAAATAACCAAAATTTTAACAGACGAGAATAAACGGTAAAAGGAGTATAAAATGATTAAACCTAAATTCGACGCAGGGTTTTATCCTATGATAACCGCGCTTAAAGATTACGAAAACAAAGTTGAAAAAAGCGGCAATAAGAACCGTATTACCATAGTCGTTGAAAGGAGCGGCGGATATAACTACGAATATTCTTATTACGCTTTTAATGACGGTATAGACGACGAATATAACTGTAAAATAGCCGAACGGCTTATTAAAACCGTTCTGTGGGTGTGCGGCGGTTATAAAATAATTATAAACGGCAGCCGCAGAATATACGAATTCGTTAAAGACGCATACACCTTACAGGGCAAGCGTGCGTTTGACGTTGACTTTATGCAGACCGTTTACGAAAAGCCGTTCGTGGTGGAATACGTTGACGTTGTTCCCGAAAAGAAATACGAAAACAAGAACGTCGGCGGATTTATCGACGGTTGCCGCATAGGCTTTGACGCTGGCGGTAGCGACAGAAAGGTTTCCGCCGTTATCGACGGGGAAGTCGTGTATTCCGAAGAAGTTGTCTGGAATCCGAAGATAACCGAAGATCCGCACTACCATTACGACGGAATACTTACCGCGTTTAAAACGGCGGCGTCCAAAATGCCGCGCCTTGACGCGATAGGAGTTTCGACGGCGGGCGTTATCGTGGACGATAAGCCGATGGTTTCTTCGCTGTTTATTAAAGTTGATAAGAAAAAATACGGTGATTTCGTTAAAAATATTTATCTTAACGCCGCAAAGGAAATCGGCGCGCCGATAGTCGTTGCAAACGACGGCGACATTACCGCGCTTGCGGGCAGTATCGACTTAAAAGACAACGGCGTTTTGGGTATCGCTATGGGAACGAGTGAGGCGGTCGGCTACGTCAACGCGCAAGGCGGGCTTAACGGCTGGATTTCCGAACTCGCGTTCGTGCCCGTTGATTTTTGCGAAAACGCAATGGTTGACGAGTGGAGTGGCGATTACGGCGTGGGTTGTAAATATTTTTCGCAGGATGCGGTTATAAAACTTGCCGAAAACGCGGGATTTAAGTTCGAACAGGGGCTAACACCCGCGCAGAAACTTAAAATCGTGCAAAAACTTATGGAAAACGACGACGATATGGCAAAAACGATATATCAGGATATAGGCGTTTATCTCGCGTACACAATTCCATATTATTCGCTTTTTTACGATATTAAGCATTTACTTTTACTCGGGCGCGTTATGAGCGGTAAAGGCGGCACGCTTATCGTTGAAACTTGCAAAAATACTCTTGCAAAAGAATTCCCCGAATACAAAGATATAGATATAAGTCTGCCCGACGAAAACAGCAGAAGGGTAGGACAGAGTATTGCCGCGGCATCTCTTTGCCCGATAAAATAAAAGAGCAAGACCAAAAGTCTTGCAAAAACAGGGCTCCCAAAAAAGATTTTGCAAAGCAAAAGATTTTTTGGGAAAAAGGAAGAGCAGACTGCAAGGTCATTGCTTTTTTGTAAAAAACAAAAAAGCAAGACAAAAAGTCTTGCTCTGACGTGGCAGGGGAGACGCGATTCGAACACGCAACCGGCGGTTTTGGAGACCGCTGCTCTACCGTTGAGCCACTCCCCTAAAAGTACCCTTAAAGTATAATATAAAAGACGGTTTTAGTCAATTAAATTGAGGTAAAAATGGAAAAGAAATTTAAATTAGGCGTTATCGGCGGGGGCTTTATGTCTTACGCTATAGTAAGCGGTGCGTTAAACGTCGGCTTTCTTTCGCCAGATGAAATTATCGTCAGCGATATAAACGCGGCTTCGCTTAAAAAGTTTTCGGATAAGGGTATTGCGATAACTATGGACAACGCCGAAATCTTAAACGGTGCGGAATTTACTCTTTTTGCGGTAAAGCCACAGCATTTTAAAGACGCCGTGGAAAATATCGGCGATATCGCGTGTGAAAAGTTTATTTCCATAATGGCGGGCGTTAAAATAATTTCCATAAAAAACGCATTGCGCGTTAAACCTATAAAGGTTGCCCGCTGTATGCCTAATACGCCCTGTTCGGTGGGGAACGGCGCTGTCGGCATAGATTTAACCGACTTCGGCAAAACCGACGACGCGGAATTTATTAAAAACCTGTTTTCTTCGTTCGCCAAGGTCGTTATAACCGAAGAAAATAAATTAAACGCGATAACGGGGATAAGCGGAAGTTCGCCCGCGTATTTTTACCTGTTTATAAAATGTTTGGTAGAAGCGGGAAAAAAACAGGGACTTTCCGAAGAAGACGCGAAAAATCTTGCCGTAAACACTATGATAGGTAGCGGTAAAATGATATTTGAGAATTCTGATAAAACTCTTGACGAACTTATTACCGCCGTATGCAGCAAAGGCGGCACGACTATCGAAGCGATAAAAGTGTTTAACGATTTTGATTTAAGCGGTATAACCGAAAAGGCAGTTTCCGCCTGCGTAAAATGCGCGGAAGAGTTGGAAAAACTACAATGAAAAGCGTTGATATATACACCGACGGTGCGTGTAGCGGCAACCCCGGGGCGGGCGGTTATTGCGCAATTCTAATTTATAAGGGCACGGAAAAGATTATAAGCGGGGCAGAAGAGAATACCACTAACAACCGTATGGAACTTTTAGCGGTTATAGAAGGGTTAAAAGCTTTAAAAGAGAAGTGCAACGTTAATTTATACAGCGATTCGCAATACGTTATAAGCGCTATCAATGAAAAATGGTTGGATAAATGGATTGCGACTAACTGGCGCGCTACTTCCAAAAACGGCGTAAAAAACGTCGATTTATGGCAGAACCTTATTCCGCTTATAGAAAAACATAAGGTGCAGTTTATAAAAGTGAAAGGGCACGCCGATAACGAATATAATAATCGTTGCGACAAAATTGCCGTGGAAATGTATAAGAAAAGCAATTAGTATCTTTTAGGATAAGTTGCCTTTTCGCAAAATATAATATTTTTATGAAGAAAAGTATTATATCTTGCGCGACACGATTTTTAAGCGTGTTTAGTATCGTTTTTGCGGGCGTTTTCGGAATAATCTGTTTTTCGCTTTTTACGATTGCAACGAAAAACGGGTTTTTACGCGAAAATTCGGAAATTTTAACCGCCATATTCAATGCGTTTATAACCGTTCTTTCCGCTTTAAGCATAGTTTTTATTCGTTCAAAGTACAGACTCCTTGCAAAACTTCTTATACTCTCGGTAATTACCGTATGTTTTGCGGCGATAATCCTTTATATCTTAAAATCAAGCGGATTTTTTGAAAAAATCACCTCGGTAGAAGCGTTCAGGGAATACGTAGAATCTTTCGGACAGTTTGCCGTATTGCAGTTTGTTTTTATACAGTTTTTACAAGTGGTGGTTTTGCCTATACCGTCTTTTATAACTATGGCGGCAGGCGTTTTAATGTTCGGTGCGTTTAAGGGTGCGCTGTTTAGTTGCATAGGAATAATTTCGGGATCTATAGTGGCGTTTTATATAGGCAGAGTATTCGGCTATAAGGCGGCTAAATGGCTGGTTGGGGAAAAGGCGCTAAAAAAAGGCTTAAAAGCCGTACAGGGAAAAGATAAACTACTCTTTACGTTTATGTTTTTATTCCCGCTATTTCCAGACGATCTGATGTGTTTTGCGGCGGGAATAACAAAACTTAACGCCAAGTTTTTCGTCGTAATGATTATTATAACTAGAACGGTGGCCATTTTCTCTTCGGCATATTCGATAAACAATCAACTAATTCCTTACGATACCTGGTGGGGGCTATTGCTTTGGGGTTCGTTCTTTATATTAACCATATCGGCGGCTTGTTTTATATATAAGAAAAGCGGCAATGCTGGTAAAATTAAAAAAGATAAAAATATATAGTGTTTTACTATCTTTTTTATATTAGATTATATTAAACATAACATACTGAAAGATGAAGATTCTGATTTGTAATGACGACGGAATAGAGAGTAAAGGGTTAAAAGCCCTTGCCGAAAGACTTTCCCTAAATAACGAAGTTCTTATTATCGCGCCCGACGGAAACAGGTCGGCGTGTTCGCACTCGCTTACCGTAAGGGATTCGGTAAAAATAGAAGAGTACCTGGAGATTAAAGGGTGCAGGGCGTATAAAACGACGGGGTTTCCCGCCGACTGCGTTAAAATAGCGCGGCATATTTTCAGCGAATTCGTGCCCGATATCGTTTTGTCGGGAATAAATAAGGGGCATAATTTAGGTTCGGATATACATTATTCGGGTACGGTTGCAATCGCTTACGAAGCGGCTTTTTTCGGGTTTCCGTCCTTTGCCTTTTCCGCGTTTTCGCACGGGGAAAGCGATTTTACCTTATTTGCGGAATACGCAGAAAAAATAATTACAGAACTTACGCCTTTTACGCAAAAAAATCAGATCTGGAACGTTAATTTTCCCGATATCGGCGTTAAAATAAAAGGTGTAAAATTTACTACGCTTGGTTTAAAAGTTTATATAGACAATTACGCTTTGGAAGAAGACGGGAAATATCGGCTTATCGGTACGGTTGACGAAAATACGGAGTTTTCAGATTGCGACGTGGAATGGATAAAACGCGGCTATATTACGATAACCCCGTTAAAATACGATAAAAGCGATTACGAAACTTTAAAAAAACTCGGTGAAAAATGTATAACGTTATAGTTATAGGCGGTGGCGCGGCAGGTATGTTTGCCGCATATTCCGCCGCAAAGTGCGGTAAAAGCGTCGCTTTGCTTGAAAAAAACGAAAAACTCGGTAAAAAACTTTACATTACGGGTAAAGGGCGTTGTAATCTGACAAACAACGTTTCAGTTTCCGATTTTTTAAATAACGTAGTCCGTAATCCTAAATTTCTTTACGGCGCTCTGTCAGAATTGTCTCCGACTGACGTTATTAACTTTTTTGAAGAACACGGTTGTGCTCTTAAAACCGAACGTGGCAACAGAGTTTTTCCCGAGAGTGATAAGGCAAGCGATATTACGAAAACCCTGCAAAACGTTCTAATCAAGTCGGGCGTAAAAATATTTCTTAACACCGCCGCGCTTAAAATAGATATAAAAGACGGCAAAGTCTGCGGCGTAAAAACCGAAAGCGAAATTATCCCTTGCGAATCGGTAATAGTCTGCACGGGCGGAATTTCCTATCCGCTTACGGGCAGTACGGGGGACGGCTACAGGTTCGCCGAAAGTTTTGGGCACACGGTAGTCGATTTAAAACCTTCGCTGGTAGGTATAGAACTTAAAGGCAACGATTTCGTTAGTTTACAGGGACTATCCTTAAAAAACGTAGCGGTATCGTTTGCGTCTGGCGGCAAGGAAATATATCACGATTTCGGCGAAATGCTGTTCACGCATTTCGGCGTTTCAGGACCGATAATTCTGTCCGCGTCTTGTATTCTTAACAGAGCGAACGCGCAGAATATTACGCTTAAAATAGACTTAAAGCCTGCGTTAAGCGAGAAAGTGTTAAACGACAGACTTATAAGAGAATTAGAAACGGGTAAAACAAAGACAATTGCAAACGTTATGCGGCTTATCGTTCCGCATACGCTTGCGGAAACGGTGCTTTCGCGCGCAGGAATATATGGAGACAAGCGTTGTTGTGAAATTTCGAAAGTTGAACGCGGCAATTTGCTTTATGCTCTTAAAAATCTGGAATTTCAGGTGAAAGGGCTGCGCCCGATAGAAGAAGCGGTAATTACGGCGGGCGGCGTTTCGGTCAAGGAAATAAACCCGAAAACAATGGAAAGTAAGTTGGTAAAAGGTTTATTTTTCGCGGGCGAAGTTTTGGACGTTGACGCGTTTACCGGCGGGTTTAACATACAGATTGCGTTATCCACGGGCTTTACTGCTGGGAAAAACGCTTAATTTAGCGTAAAAAATTGCTTTTTTGCCGATTTTTTGCTATAATTTATCCGTTCGACAATGGAGAATATTATGAAAAACAGTACCTTAAAACTTATAGACGATATTTTAGAAGAAAATAATCTCGGATATTTGCACGGCGAAATGGTTAAAGCGGTGGAAAGTTCCGCTTTAAGAATTAAAAACGGCGGCAAAATCGTAATATGCGGCAACGGCGGTAGCGCGGCTGACAGCACGCATATTGCGGGGGAATTGCTTAAAAGTTTTATTCTGCCGAGAAAACTTAACGATTGCGATAAATCAAAATTCGAAAATATAGGAAAAGACGGCGCTATACTTGCCGCAAAACTGCAATACGGCATACCTGCGGTTGCGCTTTCGGGTACGGATTCCATATCTACCGCAACGATAAACGATAACGGGGCGGAGATGATGTACGCCCAGCAGGCTTTCGCGCTTTTAACGGATAAGGACGTGTTTATCGGCATATCCACTTCCGGAAATGCGGAAAACGTAAGACTTGCAATGCGTGTTGCAAAAACCGTCGGTGCTTATTCTATCGCGCTTACAGGTAAAACGGGCGGCGAACTTAAAGAGATTGCCGATCTGAATTTAATAGTAAAAAACGATATGACTTATAAAATTCAGGAAAAACATCTGCCGATATATCATTTATACTGTATGTGCCTTGAAAACGAATTTTTCGGCGAATAATCCATAAAAACGGCACGATTAAAGGAGAAAAAATGCAAAAAACCATAAAGATTGCGCTTGACGGACCGTCAGGCAGCGGGAAAAGCACGATTGCTAAAAAATTATCTAAAGAACTTGATATATTATATCTCGATACGGGTGCAATGTACCGCGCCACGGCGCTTAAAGCGTTAAAATCGGGGATAGCGCCCAAAGACGAAGAGGCGGTTTCCGGGTTTATAAATAATCTCGATCTTGAAATAAAGTATGAAAACGGCAGCCAGCAAACTTATCTCGACGGGGAAAACGTTTCGGACAAAATCCGCGAACCGCAGGTTTCTATGGCGGCATCAGATATAAGCAGTTTAAAGTGTGTGCGCCTTAAAATGGTGGAAATGCAGCGAAAAATCGCCGCTAAAACGTCTTGCGTGTTGGACGGCAGGGATATCGGCTCTTTCGTTTTGCCTGACGCAGATTATAAGTTTTATATCACCGCGGGCGTAGAAGTCAGGGCACGGAGAAGATACAAGGAACTGACCGAAAAAGGGTTTACCGTAGATTTTGATAAACTTAAAAAGGAAATAGAGGATAGGGATTACAACGATTCTCACAGAGAGTTTTCGCCGCTTGTTAAGGCTAAAGACGCTATTGAGATAGACACTTCAGATTTAGACATAGAAGGGGTTGTAAATGCCGTTATGTCTTACATAAAGACACGCTAAAATGATTGTAATAAAAGGAAAAAACAGCGGTTTTTGTTTCGGAGTAAAGCGTGCTGTGGAAACGGCGTTTTCGCTTAAAGAAGGCAAGCGTTTCGTTCTCGGTGAAATAATTCATAACGAGTCGGTAAACAAGCAACTTGCCGACGCCGGCGTAAAAATAATATCGAGTGTGGACGACGAAGAGATAAAGCGCGGGGATACCGTTCTTATAAGAACGCACGGCGAACCGGAAACAACTTTCGTTCGGCTTAAAGAAAAGGGTGTGAAGGTCGTGGACTGCACCTGTCCGTTCGTTAACGAAATACACTCGATAGTGAAAAAGCATTACGAACAGGGATATGCGATTGCAATAATCGGCAATAAAAATCACCCCGAAATAGTGGGCATAAACGGCTGGTGTAAAAACAGTGCGGTGATATGCGAAAATACGCGCGATTTGGAACGAATAGACGCCGAAAAACTATGTATAGTAGTGCAAACTACCTATTCGGAAGAAAAATTTAGCGATATTATTAAAAATTTTGCGCGTAATAAGGTTAAAACAGTTGATATTTTCAATACAATTTGTTATACTACAACCAAGCGTCAGAAAGAAGCGGACGCAATTTCCAAACAAAGCGACGCGGTTTTGGTGCTGGGCGGCGAACACAGCAACAACACCAACGAACTTTTCGATATATGCAAAGGGAATTGCGGGTTCGTTTACAGGATAGTAAATCCGGACGATTTTGATTACGAAAAAATAAAAAATTTTAATAAGGTAGGAATTGTTTTAGGAGCGTCAACGCCCGAAGAACAATTTCGGGAGGTAATGTCTCATATGGCAAATATTACAGAAGAAATCATCACAACAGAAACAGTCGAAAGTGAAGTTGCGGCAGTCGCACAGGACGCGCCCGCCGCGGACGTAGCGGTAAGCGCGGAAAAAAGCGAAAAAGTTGCCGCACCCGCCAAGTCGGAAATGGAAGCCGCTTTCGATAAGATCAGACCTAGCAAAGATTTGCACGTGGGACAGATTGTCAAAGCAAGAATTTCTTCTGCAACGGACGAAGGGCTTACCCTTTCGGTAAACAATGCGAAGGTAGATAATTTCGAACTTCCCAAAGAAGAACTTCTTACGGAAAATTACAATAAAGACGATTACAAAGATAAAATCGGGGAAGAAATCCGCGTAATGGTAATCGCCAAAAAACCGCTTAAATTCTCCGAAAAGAAAATGGAAGGCGTTCTTAAAGAAGAAGCGGAAATCGAAGAAATAAGAAACGGCAAAATTTTCGAAGCCCAGATCACCGCGACCAACAAGGGCGGTTTAGTCGGTAAATTCGGCAGCTACGGCGTTTTCGTTCCGTCTTCGCAAATCCGTATGGGGTTCGTTAAAGACCTGGAAAAATACGTAGGTAAGACTTTAAGACTTAAAGCGGAAAAGGTAGAATCCCGCGGGGCGCGCCGTCAGATAGTCGGTTCGCAGCGTATTATTCTTGAAGCGGAAAAGGCTGAAAGAGACGCGATACGCGCGGAAAAGGAAGCGGAATTTTTCGCTAACGTACAGGAAGGCGACGTTGTACTCGGCACTCCCGTAAGATTTGCCGCTTTCGGTGCGTTTATAAACGTAAACGGTTTCGATTGCCTTGCTCATATTTCCGACTTGTCCTGGACGGGCTGCAAAGAATGTTCGGACGTTTTGGAACTCGGTAAGGAATACGAATTCAAAATTCTGAAAATCGACGCGGAAAACAAAAAGGTATCCGTAGGCTACAAGCAGTTGCAGCCTAAACCTTGGGATTCCGTACTCGAAAGATACGCGGTTGGCGACGTTATAACGGGTAAAGTCGTAAGAATAGTAAGTTTCGGCGCGTTCGTCGAAGTTGAAAAAGGTATCGACGGGCTCGTTCACGTTTCGCAGATTTCCAACGAATGGCTGGAAAACCCCGTTACCGCACTTCAGGTCGGTCAGGAAATAACCGCCAAAATTCTCGACATCAACGTAGAAAAGGAAAAGATGACTTTATCCATTAAAGCGCTTTTACCCGAAGTCGTTAAACCCGAAAAGGAAGAAAAGGGCAAAGGTAAGAAAGGCGCTAAGGAAGAGTCCGAAGAGGGCGAAGATCTTCACGAGTGGAAGGACGACGATAACGGCGGCGTTTCTATTGCGGATATTCTTCAGAACAGCGATAAATAATAAAAGATAAAAATAGAATTTAAGCGCGGCTTAAAAAAGCCGCGCGTAAAACTTTAAAAAAGCACCGATTATTTTCGGTGCTTTTTTAATTTAAGCGTTCTTTTTCCCTTTCGGCTAAATATATTGTAATGTGGTTAATCTTAATTTTCTGCCTGTCAGAATAGTAAACGCCTTAAACAAAACAGATACGGACACGCTTTCGGAATTACGGTTGAGAACGGATTTTCCGATATTCGGCATTTTTAAGGGCAAAAAGGCATATCTTTCAGATGAGGGCGCAACGCTTGACCGAAACAACGCCCTTATATGCAGACAAGGGGTTATTCTCGAAACGGTGGTAAACGCCACGGAAAGATCTCTTTACGCCTTTAACGACAGGTTAAAACAGGGTTTTATTACTACGCGTGACGGGGTGAGAATAGGCGTTGCCGGCGAGTGTGTATTCGATAACGACAGAATAATCACCATTAAAAAAATCTCTTCGCTGAATATCAGAGTGCCGCACGAAATAAAAAACTGTTCCGCGGCGATTTATAACAAAATTTTTTCACATTCGGTATATAATACTTTACTTGTTTCGCCGCCCGCCAAAGGCAAAACGACTATTCTTAAAGACCTTGCGCGTAAACTCAACGATAACACCGATTATTCCGTCTTAATAATAGACGAACGGGGGGAGTTTAACCGTATTTCGGGTGAAAATATCGATTTAATCAAATATTCCAACAAAATATACGCTTTAAGTTATGCTATACGCTCTATGTCGCCGAATATCGTAATAACCGACGAACTTCAAAGCAAAGAAGACTGGCAAAGCGCCGAACAGGCGGCGTATAGCGGTGTGAAAATAGTTGCAAGTTGCCACGGCAAAGATATAGAAGATTTAAAAAGCAAAGACTTCTTCAATAAAAACGTGTTTGAACGCTACGTCGTTATAGACGCGGATAAGTCGGCGGGCAGCGTAAAAGGGATATACGATAAGGATTTCAATATTATATGAGAATAGTGATTTTAGGGGCTATCCCTTTAATTTGCGCTATTTTGGGGTGGCTTGTTTCAATTAAATTCGCCGAATCGCAGGCGTTTTGGGAAAAATTTGCCTATAAACACGAAAAAATCAAGTCTGACATAGCGTTTTTGCAAAATCCGCTATCCGAAATTTTAGAAACGGGCTTTGAGACGGACGGTAAAAAAGACTATTTTTCGATACTTGCAAACGACTATTTCAAGAACGGCAAAACAACGCAAAAATTAAAATTCTTATCGGCGGAAGAAACCGCTTTCATAGAGAAATACCTGCAAAATCTAGGTACGACGGACAAAGATTCGCAGATAAATCTTTTAAAATCTATGGAAACGGAAATTAAAAAATATTCGGAAACATCTTACGATAAATGCAAAAAATACCGTCCTTTATATATTAAACTCGGATTTTTGGCAGGGCTTGTAATATTTATTCTCGTCGTATAGGTGAAAAATGAGTGTGGAAGTGATATTCAAAATAGCGGCTATCGGAATACTGATTACCGTAATAACGCAGGTTCTTAAAAAAAGCGACAGGGACGATATAGCCACGCTCGTTTCTCTCGTCGGGCTTATCATAGTGCTTACGCTTGTTATCAATATGGTAAGCGAATTGTTCGATACGATAAAAAACATATTCTATCTATACTGAAATGCTTAAAATAGTTGCGGTTGCGATAATCTGCGCTTTCGTTCTTATATACCTTAAAAGCGTGAACAGCGAATTCTTTTCCGTGGCAACGGTGGGGGCGGGAGTGATAATCGTCGCGCTGGGGATGGAATACCTTACGGACACGCTGTCCTTTTTCAATAATCTTGTGAACGCTACGGGAATAAACACCGCGTATTTTTCCGCTATTCTGAAAATAACCGCAATAGCGTATATCGTAGAATTCGGCGCGGGAATTATAGAAGATTTAGGGCTTAAAAACATAGCGGACAAGTTGGTTTTTATAGGGAAACTTGCCATTATTATAGCCGCTATGCCCGTAATAACGGCTGTATTCGAACTGCTGTCGGGGTTATTGAAATGAAATTCAAAAAATGGCTTATCGTACTTACGGCGTTGCTTATCGTAGTCTCAATATGCGCCTGCAATAGCAAAACGGCCCGCGCCGACGAGTTGTCGGATACCGTGCGTGACGAGATGGATAACCTTAACCTGAACGGTCTGGACGAGTTTTTTGAAAACACGGCGGGCGACGAGTATGATTTTTTATCCACTTTCCGCAATCTTGCGTCGGGGAAGTACGACGGTGCGGATAGTTTTTTCGACTACGTAAAAAAAATACTTTTTTCCGAAATATCAGACCTGTTGCCGACCTTTATATCGGTAATAGCCGTAGCGCTCTTGTACGAAATCGTACAGAATTTTAAAAGCGATAAACTCTCGGGAAGCGTAAGTACGGTAATAAAATTCGCGTCGGTTCTGACGGTGATACTGCTACTGTCGCCGAGTTTTGTATCCGTTTGGAAAAAGTCAAAAATCCTTATAGAAAATATAGGGAAATTAAGTGAGATTATGTCTCCTATAATACTGACTTTAATGGTTGCGTCCGGCGGAACGGCGTCCGCTGCCGTATATAAACCTTCTGTGGTGTTTTTTACAGGCGCGGTAATAAACCTGTTCTATGCGGTGGTGTTGCCCGTCATAGGAATTTTAACGGTATTTAACATAATTTCGCATTTTTCAAAGGAAATAAAACTGAAAAGATTTTCCGACTTTTTCAGCGGCGTCTTGAAATGGATATTCGGCATAATAATAACGGTTTACGGGTTGTTTATAACGGTGCAGGGCATAACCGTTTCGGCTGGCGACGGAATATCCGCCAAAATAGCAAAGTACGCCGTATCGAATTCCGTACCGATAGTCGGCGGACTGATTAAGGAAGGTTTAGACGTGGTTGCGGCGGGCAGTATAGTTATAAAAAACGCGTTGGGACTGGCGGGGCTTATCGGAATTTTTTATCTACTGCTTTCGCCCGTTATACATATGGTAGTCTTTTCGCTTTTATTAAAACTTGCCGCTGCCGTTTGCGACGTGTTTGCGGGCGATACCGTGCCGGAATTTCTTGCCACCCTGTCAAAATCGGTAAATTATCTTATCGCGTCCGTTTTAACCGTGGGGCTTATGGCGTTCCTTACGGTAATGCTTATGATTTTCTCGGCAAACTCGGTGATATGATGAAAGTGTGGCTTTTAGGCGTTTTTACAGTCGCATTGACTATAAGCGTTTTATCTTTAATTTTGCCCGAAGGCAAAATTTCGAAATTTGCCAAGCCCTTTATATCCCTTATTGCAATTATCGTAATCGTATCGCCGTTTATAGACGCGGAAGAACTGTTAAAGGGCAGTTTCTCTTTCGGCGAAAATAAAACGGTTGAAACGGACGGAGAGTTCTTAGAATATGCGGTTAGCATAAAAATCGACAATTATAGGCGAAATTGCGTTCAAATCGCGGAAAATAACGGCATAACGGGGAGTGAAGTCGTAATAGACTATACCGTGGACGAAAATTACGGGTTGCATATAAAAGGTGCGGAAATAAATTTGATAAATGCGGTAATAACTTCGGAAGATAAGCATATAGTTATATTGCAAAGGCTGGAAAACGAAATAAGCGCGTATCTTAACGTCGATAAAGCGGAGATTAAGATATATGAGTGAAAATTCCCGTATAAAAAGCCTTATCAGAAAACTTAAAACCGACGGAAAAACCAGACTTATCGCGGTTATCGCGTGCGTTATTATACTCGTTTTAATTATAGGCGTAAACCTGTTTTCAGGTTCGGAAAAAGAAGAAAGTTTTTCAGATCCCGTAAGCGAATACGTCTATTCGTTAGAGAAAAAACTTCAACACCTTCTGGAACAGGTTGACGGTGCGGGAAAGGTGTCGGTCGCAATAAGCGTGGAATCGGGTATGGAAACCGTTCTTGCAATGACTACGACGACAAAAGAGACTTCTGCGGGAAGGGAAACGGTTTCAACGCCCGTAATGGTGAACGGAAAAACGGTAGTTTTAAAAGAAAAATACCCTAAAATAAACGGCGTGCTTATAGTGGCGGAAGGCGCAAACAGCATTTCGGTATATACTAAAATTCAGCAGGCGGCGCTGTCGCTTTTGGACGTTAAGGTTGGGCAGATAGAAATTCTTACAATGAAATAATTTTTTGGAATTATAAATCAGGAACTAAAAAAGGAGAGAAAATTATGGCAAACAAGAAAAAAATAATAGTTTTATCGTGTATGATAGCACTTTTAGCGGCAACCGCGGTATTTAACTACGTGTTCACGGGCACGGGGAACGCCAAAGTCGCGCAGACGACTTACGCAAACGCGGCTGGCTACTTTGCGCAATACAGAGCGGAAAGACTTACTAACCGCAACGAAGAACTTATTCAACTTGATTCCGTATTATCCTGTGCGGCAAAGGGCAGCGAAGAGTATTCCGCGGCGCTTACTATGAAAACTAATCTTACCCTTAATACAGAGAAAGAAATGCTTTTGGAAACGCTTATAAAAGCATACGGATTTGAAGACGCCGTCGTGGTAATAGGGCTGGATTCCGATAACGTAAACGTCATAGCAAAATCAAGTAATCTTACAGCCGACGACGCAATAGCAATCTATACCATAATCGCCGAAGAAGCGTCCGTTTCGCCCGAAAACGTAAAAATTATTCCTATTTCCTGAAAAATACTATGCAAAATGAATATTTTGTGATAAAATAAACGTAGATTGATTTTATCGGAGAATATTTATAATGCGTGTAAAGAAATTTCGCCCGAGAGAGATTCGCGAAAAACTCGTTTACGGCGACGGAATTGTCGAAGGAATAGTGCTTTTAGCAGTTTCAGAAATACCGTACGCTGAGATTTACCGCGGCGTATACGGCAAAAGACAGGCGGAAGAATCCGTCAAGGTCGTTGTCGATAAATCCAACGTCAGCGTGGACGTAAAGGTAGTGATACACTATACTCAATGCGTATCGGATATGGCGTTCAGGATTCAGGAAGCAATAAAGTACAGCGTGGAATCAATGACGGATTTTAACGTTGTTTCCGTAAACGTCAGCGTAAACGGCGTGTCTTTCGAAGACGTAGTTATAGCAAATAATGCGGAAAACGGCGACAACGGCGAAAGCAACGCCGCGCCCGACGGGGAAACAGGCGATAACACCGCCATATCGGGCAACGCCGAAAAACCCGCGGACGACAAACCGCAGACAAAGGAAGAAAATAAATGAGAAGTCTGGCAAGAGAAAAAGTATTCGAATATATATTTTCAAGGCTCTTCAATCAAAGCGATGAAGGGCTTTTTGCTGTTTTAAAAAGAGACCTTAAAAGCGAAGACGACAAGGCGTTTGCGGACAAACTGTTAGCCGCCGTAATTTCGGGCGAAGAAAAATATTCCGATAAATTATCGGCGCTTTCCGCAAATTTTAAACTTGAAAGAATTTTCGCCGCGGACAAGTGCGCGATATTTATAGGGATGGCGGAACTTGACGCTTTTTCCGAAACGCCGACCGCCGTCGTTATCGACGAGGCGGTTAAACTCGCCGCAAAATATTCTACGGAAAACAGTACGGGTTTTGTCAACGGAATTCTTGCCGAATACGCAAAGGACGGGAAATAGTATGGCTTGTATTATCGACGGGAAGGCGCTTGCCGCTGAAATTAAACGAAACCTTAAAAAGGACGCGGAAGAATTTGAAACACGCTACGGGCGCAAAATCACGCTTGCCGTGATTTTGGTAGGGGAAAACCCCGCTTCTTGCGTTTACGTAAACAACAAAGTGAAAGCGGCGGAATTTGTAGGCATAAAATCCCTTTCTTTCCGGTTGCCGGAAAGCGCGACCGAACGGGACGTAGAACAGGTTGTTAAAAGCCTTGCGGCGGATAAATCTGTGGACGGAATTCTCGTTCAACTGCCCCTTCCTAAACATATAAACGAAGAAAAAATACTTTCACTCGTACCGCCCGAAAAGGACGTGGACGGGTTTACCGCGGAAAACGTAGGCAACACGACTTTGTTTAAGGAGGGTATAAATTCCTGCACGCCCGCGGGCATTATCTATATGCTGAAAAGCATCAACGCGCCCCTTTGCGGCAAGCACGCAGTTGTAATCGGAAGAAGTAATATCGTCGGCAAACCCGTCGCAATGTTATTACTTAAAGAAAACTGCACTATAACCGTTTGCCACAGCAAAACCGAAAATTTAGGTGAAATTACGCGTCAGGCGGATATACTTATAGCCGCCGTCGGAAAACCCAGATTCGTTAAAGCGGATATGGTGAAAGACGGTGCTATCGTTATAGACGTAGGCATAAACCGCACGGAAAGCGGCTTGTGCGGCGACGTGGACTTTGACGGGGTGAAAGACAAGGCGTCTTACATTTCGCCCGTACCGGGCGGCGTCGGACCCATGACGATAGCGACGCTTATGCAAAACGTGTATAAATGCGCGGTAAGGAGAGAAAATGCAGGACTTTGACGCAAAGTACGGGGAATATCTGCGGTATTTTGAAGACAACCTTGAAAACAAACTGAATTCTTTAAGCAAAAACGCACCCGAAACCATAAAACGGGCGATGGAATACGCCGTATCGGGCGGGGGAAAACGCGTTCGCCCCGTTCTGTGCTTTGCCGTTTCCGAAATGCTTGGCGGCAATGCGTCTCAGGTAAAAGAAGTGGCGCTTGCCATAGAATTTATTCACTCTTATTCTCTCGTGCACGACGATTTGCCCGCTATGGATAACGACGACTATCGGCGCGGCAAATTTTCCACGCATAAACAGTTCGGGGAAGCGATAGGCATTTTGGCGGGCGACGCGCTTTTGAATTTTGCGTTTGAAACCGTTTTTTCGGCGGCAGAGTTTTCGGACGGCTATATTAAGGCTGCGCGGCTTATCGCGGAATATGCGGGATACGGCGGTATGATAGGCGGACAAGTTTTAGACCTTGAAAACGAAAACAACGATAACGCTACCGAAAAAGATCTTTACGATATATATCTCAATAAAACCGCTAAACTGATTTCCGCACCTATACTTGCGGCGTCTTTAATTGAAGGCGGCAAATTCTATGAAGAATTAAAGGAATTCGGCTATCATCTCGGCGTATTGTTTCAGATAACCGACGATATAATGGACGAGTGCGGAACGATAGAACAGATAGGCAAAACGCCCCATAAAGACGACGCGGAAAATAAACTTACTTCCATAAAGATATTCGGGCTTAACGGCGCTAAAAAGTTAGCGGAAAAGCATTATTCAAGCGCCAAAAAGATAATCGAAAAAATAGACGGCGTTGGCTTTTTAACCGAATTTACGGATAAACTCTATTTAAGAAAGTCATGAGAGCGGACGAGTTTTTAACCTTGAACGGTTTTTTCTCTTCGCGCACGAAAGCAAAACAGGCTATAGAACGCGGCGAAGTGTTTTTTAACGGCAATAAAGTTTTAAAGCCTTCTTTCGAAACGGACGGAAAAGATATAAAAACCGAAATAAAAAGCGCGGAAAGTTTCGTTTCCCTCGGTGGCTACAAGTTAGTAAAAGCGCTTAAAGATTTTAATTTCTGCGTGAAAGGGCTGACCGTTGCAGATATCGGCGCAAGCACGGGCGGGTTTACCGACTGTTTGCTGCAAAACGGGGCGGAAAAGGTGTACGCCGTGGACTTAAACGACGGACTTCTTGATAACTCCTTGAAAAGCGACGACAGGGTTATAAGCGTTATAAAGAACGCGAAAAATCTATCCAAAGAAGACGTAAAAGGCGCAACGTTAATCACCGCCGATTTAAGTTTTATTTCCGCAAAACATGTGCTATCCGTTTTTTACGGTATTCTGCCAAGCGGCGGAAAAGTGATTTTACTTATAAAGCCGCAGTTTGAAATGGGCGAAAAACGCAGGTTCAAAAAGGGCATTATAAGAGACGGTAAAATTATAAAGAACGCTTGTAAAGAAGTATTTGACACGGCAATGGACGCCGGTTTTGCCGCGCTTAAAATGACAACTGCGCCCCTTTCTTACGATAAGAATACGGAATTCCTTATTTTGCTCGAAAAAGACGGTAAAACGGATGCGGATTTTAGCGAATTGTTTACATTTTAAGCGCGGCGGCAGAGTATAAATTTTTAATTTGTATTGTAATTTCGGATAAATTGTGTTATCCTTTTTTCTGATATGAAAGTATTATTATATTTTAATCCCGACAACAAAACGAACGGCGATTACTTTGCCGAAATACAGCGCTTGTTTGTAAAGCACGGCGTAGATTTCAACTGCGTGGCGAACGACGTTGCGCCGCAGAACACCGATTACGCCGCTATTTTCGTCGTCGGCGGCGACGGAACGCTTTTACGCAGGACGGAAACGGCAAACGAAAACAACCTGCCGATAATAGGCATAAATTGCGGTAAACTCGGGTTTTTATCGGAATTCGAGGCGGATGAGGCGGAAAACGCCATAATCCTGTTTAAAAACGGCGAACTGGTAAAAGACGAAAGGCTTACCTTAAAAATATCTTTTAAGGGCAAGACGTATTACGCGCTTAACGACGCGGTTATTTCGCGCACCTACGAAGAAGATAAACGGATGGTGGTAAGCGTTGGCGTAAAGATAGGTGATTGCGGCTTGCAGAAAATAACGGGCGACGGGGTAATTTTGGCAACGCCAACCGGTTCTACCGCCTATTCGCTGTCCGCGGGCGGCGCGATAATTGCGCCTGACGTTGCGGCGTTAAGCCTTACGCCCATAGCGGCGCACTCTATTTCCGCTAAGCCGTTCGTGTGTTCGGCAGACGAAAAATTCCTGTTAACTCACGAAGGCGGCGCTAAAGCAGATCTGTTCGTGGACGGAAAGTTGGTCGGCGTATTAGAACAGGGCGACGGGGTGTCCGTTTCGGCAGCGGAAAGAAAAACGGTGTTTTTACGCAAAAAAGGATTTGATTTTTTTGCACGATTAAATAATAAATTGCAGGAAAGGTAAGGAAAATGACTAAAAAAGACAGGCTTAACGCCATTTGCACCATAATAAGAGAAACGGAAATTTCCACACAGGAAGAATTGACGGAAAAACTTATCGGTATGGGCTTCGACGTGTCGCAGGCGACGGTTTCCCGCGATATCAACGAACTCGACCTTATCAAGGTGGAAGGGGTGGACAGGAAATCCGTTTACAGAAAGGCGGATAAAATCAGTTCCGATATTCCGCAGAAAATAAAGGATTTATTTAAGCAGATTACCATTTCAATAATAGCGGCTAACAATCTTATCGTCGTAAAGACGCTGAACGGCAACGGCAGTTCTGCGGGCATGGCGATAGATCAGATGCATATTCCGCAGATTTTAGGCACTATCGCGGGGGATGACACCTTGCTTATCGTTGCCAAAACCAATTCGGACGCGGAAATTATCGTAAAAATCTTAAGGTCGGTTTAATGCTTAACAGGCTGGTGATAAAAAACGTCGCTTTGATTGAAAGCGCGGAAATAGACTTTACGACGGGCTTTAACGTTCTTTCGGGCGAAACGGGCGCGGGTAAATCGGTGATTTTGGAATCGCTTAACTTCGTTTTAGGCGCTAAGGCCGATAAAACGCTGATAAGAAGCGGTGAAGAAGGCTGCCTCGTGTCCGCAGAATTCGGCAATTTAACCGAATCCGTTTACGCTGTTTTGGACGAGTTCGGCTTTGAACGCGAAGATCTTTTAATTATCACGAGAAAATTTAATATTGCGGGTAAAAACACCGTTAATATAAACGGAAATTCCGCTACCGTGTCAATGGTAAAACGGCTTACGATGCTGTTAATAGACGTGCACGGGCAAAGCGAACACTTCTACCTGTTAAACACCGCAAACCAGTTAAAACTTATAGATAAACTTTCGGGTTTAGTTGACGGGGATCTTATAATTAAGGCTAAAACCGCATATTCCGAATACAAAAAACTTACCGAAGAACTCTCTTTGGCGGGCGGGGATGAAGCGGCACGGCTTATAAAAACCGACGTTTTAAACTACCAGATAAAGGAAATCGAAGGGGCGGAGATCAAGGAAAACGAATTCGAAGAACTTTCAGCCTTGCGCGAAAAACTCTTAAACAGGGAAAAAATAGTTTCCGCACTTGCCGCAGTTAAAAGCGGCATAGAAGACGAAGGCGGCGTTTCCGATATTCTCTCTAACGCGGCGCGAACTCTCGGCGCTATATCCGCATTCGGGGAAGAATATTCTACGCTTTACGACAGGTTAAGCGCCGCGTATGCGGAAATAGACGATATTTTATGCACGGCAAACGATAAACTTGACGATATAGGTTATAGCGAATACAGTTTAGAAGAGACGGAAGAACGACTTAACCTGATTAAAAATTTATTCAAAAAATACGGCGGAGATTATAACGCTTTAACGGAATTTTATCAAAAAGCCGTCCTCGAAAAAGAACGGCTGGATAATTTTGCCGAATACGCTGCGGCGTTGCAAGGGAAAATTGCCCAAGCGGCGAAAAAGTTATATTCCGTTTATATAGAACTCAATAAAACGCGCGTAAATTACTCCAAAATTTTTGCCGAAAACGTTTTACGCGAACTTGCCGAACTCGGTATGAATAAGGCGCAGTTTTTTATCAAGTTTAACCAAATTCCGGCTTTTGAAGAGTGCAAATTCAGCGGCTACAACGGCTTTGACGACATAGCGTTTATGTTTTCGGCAAACGCGGGCGAACCTGTAAAGCCCTTGTCGGACGTTATAAGCGGCGGCGAAATGAGTAGATTTATGCTGTCGATAAAAGCGCAGGCGGCGAAATATAACGATATTTCCACTTTTATTTTCGACGAAATAGACGCAGGGATAAGCGGCGCTATCGCTTGGGTAGTTGCGGAAAAACTCGTTAAGATTTCGACGGCGGTGCAGGTAATTGCCGTATCGCATTTGCCGCAGATAGCGTCTTTTGCAGACAATAATATTCTCATTGAAAAAACCGAAACCGCCGATAAAACCATCACTAAGGTGAAAACGCTGGACAGCGCCGGCAAGATAAACGAAATTATAAGGCTTTCCGGCGGCGACGCGGATAATATTTCGGCAGTAGAACACGCCAAATCGCTTATTAAAAAAGCCGACGAGTATAAAACGAACAATATTGCCTGACCTGTGCAAAATTAAAACCTTTCCCGTAAACCGTAAAACGGTTTACGGGATTTTTTTGCGCATATTTTTCGGCAGGTTGCAGAAAATAGCAAAGACGGGGTAAATATGAAGAAAAAAATCTTTGCTTTTTTAATTGCGGCAACCTTTATATGCTGCGCTTTCTTTTTTAACGGCGGCGTAGCGTACGCGGCGGAAGGTTATAAGGTATACTTAGGCGGCTTACCCGCGGGATTTAATATGCAGACGCGCGGCGCTTATATAGCGGGACTTTCGGACGTAATAACCGAAGACGGAATAAAAAGCCCGTCTAAAGACGCGGGTTTAAAATGCGGCGACGTTATATATTATATCGAAAACACAGAAGTCAACAGCGCCAAAGACGTAGAGAGAGTAATCAGTTTAACGAGCGGCGAAATAACCGTGGAATATTCGAGGTGCGGCAACGCCTATACTACCGAAATAACGCCGGCAAAAGACTTACAGGGCGACAAGAAACTCGGGATATTTATAAGGGACGATATAAGCGGCATAGGAACGATAACCTATATAGATAAAGACAGGATAGCAACGTTAGGGCATCCGGTCCTTGACGACAACGGCGGTTTATTAAAGATTACAAAAGGTGAAATTTTCGGCTGTAATATTACGGGATGCGTTAAGGGAGAAAGGGGCGCACCGGGGGAACTTCGCGGCGTTATTATGAAAAACAATCAAATAGGCAAGATTGAAAGTAATACCGAATACGGGGTTTTCGGCACTCTAAACGACAAATTCGACGCCCAAAACTTAAAAGAAATAGAAATAGGCGAAGGAAAAATGGGCGACGCGGTAATTTATTCCACGGTAGAAGGCGATACTCCGCAAGACTATTCCATTTCGATAATAAAGGCGGATAACACTTTTTCGGACAGCAGAAATTACGTCGTTAAAATTACCGATAAACGGCTATTAAAAGCGACGGGCGGTATAGTACAGGGGATGAGCGGAAGCCCTATCGTGCAGAACGGAAAACTTATAGGCGCAATAACGCACGTTTTTATAAACGATCCGACGCGCGGTTTCGGTATTTCTATCAACAATATGTTGAATAAATAGTTTTTAATATTAAATTATGTCTGGCATAACGCATAAAAAACGTAATGATACAGACAATATTTTTAAGGTGATATTATGAGAAAGAATTTTTCGATATTTTTTATAGTCCTTGCTTTCATATTATCGTACAGCGTATTTTTCAGTTATACGATGATAAACAGGGCTTTTGCCGAAACGACCGTTTCGGATAACACGGAACAAGTAAAAACTTTAAGTAAATCTTCTATTCTTATCGACGCGGAATCGGGCACGGTAATTTCCGCGCATAACGAAAACGCAGCCTATCCCATTGCAAGCATGTGTAAGATAATGACGCTTTTGCTTTGCTTTGAAAGCGTGGATAGCGGCGCGATATCTTTTGAAGATAGCGTAGTGGTAAGCGAAACTGCCGCCGGCATGGGCGGTTCGCAGGTGTTTTTGGAGGCGGGTGCGGAATATACCGTAAACGAATTGTTAAAAAGCATAACCGTTGCATCCGCTAACGACGCGTGCGTGGCTATGGCGGAAACCTTATGCGGCAGCGAAGATCTTTTCGTGGAAAAAATGAACGAGAAGGCAAAATCTCTCGGTATGAACGGCACGGTGTTCGTCAACTGTACGGGACTTCCGAAATCGGGACAGCACTCTTCTGCAAAAGACGTTTCCAAAATGTTTTCGGAACTTATAAAACATCAGGATTATTTCAGGTTTTCAACCATCTGGATGGACGAAATCAAGCACCCGCAGGGCAGAATAACCGAGATATCCAACACTAATAAACTCGTAAGACATTATAAGGGTTGCGACGGCGGTAAAACGGGCTACACTTCGGAAGCGGGGCATTGTCTTTGCGCTTCGGCAAAGAGAGACGGGTTAAGACTTATATCCGTAGTAATCTCCGCACCCGATAGCAAAACGAGATTTAAGGAAGTTTCGTCAATGTTTAACTACGGGTTTGCAAGCTACGAGAGTAAAACCGTACTAGACGGCAACAGCCCGCTTGACTTTACTGTAAGCGTTAAAGGCGGCAAAAAGGCTGAACTTGCTCTTATAGTCGAACGAAGCGTAAAGGTTCTCAATAAGAAGAACGAAAAGCGCAGTTTCGAGTTTGATTTTATTCCCGACAAAGAGCTTAAAGCACCCGTATATAAAAACGACGCGATAGGCGTTCTCGATATTTACGAAAACGGAATTAAAATAGATTCGGTGGCAGTAAAGGCTGCGGAAGATATTAAAAGTAAAACCTACTTCGACGTTTTAAGCGATATAATGGGCAAGTGGGCGCTTGTATCTTAACCAAACTAATAGGGGATATAAGAAAAAAATATTATATAATAATTGACAAACCTGCGGTATAATTGTTAAAATTTAAGAAAAAACGAAGGAAACCTTATGAACGCGAGAGAAACGTTATACGCAGGTAAAAACGGTAGATTACAGATAGGTGGCGTGGACGTAAAAGACTTAGCGTCTTTATACGGCACGCCATTATACGTGTTCGATAAAGCGCATATAAAAAAGGTGTGCGAAACTTTTGCCGAAAGCCTTAATAAGTACTACGGTAAAGGTAAGATATTTTACGCTTCCAAAGCCTTCTGCTGCAAGGAAACGTACAGGATAGTAAAAGAAGCGGGGCTGGGTGCTGACGTTGTTTCCGCAGGCGAAATTTTTACCGCATTATCCGCGGGAACTGACGCAAAGAATTTATGCTTTCACGGAAACAATAAAAGTTATTCGGATTTGGAATACGCCGTAAAAAGCGGCGTGGGATATATCGTTATAGACGCTGTTTCCGAAATAGACGACCTTGAAGAAATCTGCGCAAAACTTAAAGTAAAACAGCGCGTTCTGCTGCGCGTAAACCCCGGAGTAGAGGCGCATACGCACCACTATATCCAGACGGCAAAGCCCGACTCCAAATTCGGGTTTTCCATTGAAAACGGGGACGCGGACAAAGCCGTCAAAAATCTCGTCGCCAAATCTTTCGTTGATTTCTGCGGGTTGCATTGTCATATAGGTTCGCAGATTTTCGAGAAGACTTCTTTTTTACTCGCCGTTGACAAAATGACCGATTACTATAAAAAAGTTTCGGAAGATTTCGGCGCAAAACTGTCCGTGCTTAATTTAGGCGGGGGATTCGGCATTTACTATACCGAAACAGATCCCAAATTCGGCTGTGAAGATTACGCCGAGTATATTAAAAGCATCTGCGAAAAACTGTGCGAGTGTTTAGCGCAGAAAGACGTAGAAAAGCCATATCTTATATTTGAACCTGGGCGCGCTATCGTCGGCGAAGCGGGTATAACCCTATATACCGCCGGCAGGATAAAAAATATTACGGGACTTAAAAATTATATTTCCGTAAACGGCGGTATGTTTGAAAATCCGAGATTTGCGCTGTATCAGGCGAAATACACCGTTTTGGCGGCCGAACGGCTAAACGATAAGCCGGATACCGTTTATACGGTGGCGGGAAAATGCTGCGAAAGCGGGGACGTTATAGCGGAAAACGTAAATCTTCCCAAAATGCGCGAAGGGGAACTTATCGCCGTGCTCTCTACGGGCGCTTATAACTATTCTATGGCAAGCAATTATAACCGCAACTTCGTACCGCCCGTAGTTATGGTGGAAGACGGTAAATCCTACCTTGCGGTAAAAGGTCAGACGTTTGAAGATTTGGTTCGCAACGACCTATAAACTGCCGATATATCGTTTTTAGAGTTAAACGCCCGATTTTAGGGCGTTTTTTCTTGCAATTTTTACGCAATTATTATATAATTACTAATATAATTATTTAGTTAGGTGTGTAAATGGTCGAAAGGGCAGTAAGATATATTTCTATATTTTTAGCGCTTTTTATCGTCCTGCCGCTGCACGAATTCGCACACGCTTACGTAGCCGTAAAATCGGGGGATTACACGCCGAAAGTCTGCGGCAGATACACGCTTAATCCGCTTGCGCATTTCGACGTTTTGGGGCTTTTAATGTTCGTTATGGCAGGGTTTGGCTGGGCAAAGCCCGTGCCCGTAAACCCCGCTAATTTCAAACGTTATAAGCTGGACAGTGTCTTGGTATCGATAGCGGGCGTTTTAATGAACTACATTACCGCGTTTTTGTTTTTGCCGCTTTACTATCTTTCTTTATATCTTCCCGAGTTCGGCTTGTTTACCACCGTTCTGCAATCGTCTTTATATTACGCGGTGATTTTAAGTCTCGTGTTTTTCGTGTTCAATCTGTTGCCGATTTTCCCGCTGGACGGGTTCAGGGCTATCGATTGTTTCATAAAGCGCAGAACTAAATTTTATTACGACTATAAAACCTACGGCATATACTTGCTTTACGGATTGATATTGTTAAGCATAATAGCGGACTTTACGGGGCTTTATTATTTAGATATTTTAAGTCTCGTTATTAACCGCGCCGTGGGGTATATAATGGTGCCGATAACGGCGTTTTGGGGGTTGATTTTCTGATGGCGGAATTTGAATCGGTTGTCGATTATTCTACAAAACTAGCAAACTTCGAAGGGCCGCTGGATCTTTTACTGCACCTTATAAAGGAAGCGAAAATCGAGATTAAAGATATATTCGTGTCCGAAGTTACCGAACAGTTTTTAGCGTACATAAACGGCGTGTCGGTGTTAGACGTGGATAAGGCAAGCGAATATCTCAATATGGCGGCAACTCTTTTGGAAATAAAGTCCAAATCTCTGCTTCCGAAAATAGAACTGTTAGACGACAACGCGGAAGACGCCGAACAGGCGCTTATCCGCCAACTCGAAGAATATAAACTTTTTAAGGACGCGAGTGAGAAGTTAAAGCAGCAGGAAAACGTGCTGCGGTTTTACAAAGAACCGGATAAGACGGTGGGCGAAGTCAAAATCGTATATAACGACTTTAATCTGGACGGGCTTATAAACGCCTTTTCCAAACTTTTAATGCGGGTTGACGACAAAACACGTCAGGAAAACGTATTAAAAGAAATACCGAAAGAAGTTTTTACGGTAAAAGATAAAGTACAGGAAATCCGTTCGGTGCTTTTGGAAAGAAAAAGCGCGAGTTTTTTTGAGATGTTTTCTGCGCATTATACGAAAAACGAACTGATAACCACCTTTCAGGCAATGCTTGAACTGCTTAAATTACAGTATATAGCCGTCGAACAGAACGGCATATTCGAAGATATAACTATAACTTTAAGGGAAGACAGAAATGAAGAACTCGGAGAAATTGACGAATATAATTGAATCTATTTTATTCGTATCGGGAACGCAGGTCGCCATATCCGATATAGTCGGTAAAATCGACGCTACCGAAAAGGAAATCAACGAAGCGGTAAAAATTCTGAAAGAAAGGTATTCGGGCGACAGCGGAATACAACTTTTACAGTTCAATAAGAAACTGCAATTTTCGTCTAATCCCGCCTACTCGGACGACGTGTCAGCCGTTCTTAATCCTATTAAGGAAAAAGAACTGTCGAAAAGTATGCTTGAAGTGGCGGCGATTATCGCGTATAAGCAGCCTGTTACTAGAATAGATTTGGAAGAAATCCGCGGCAACAGCGAGTACGCCGTACAAAAACTTTTGGAACTCGGCGTAATAGAACCGGTCGGTAGGAAAGACGCGGTGGGGCGTCCCGTAATGTTCGGTACGACCGATAAATTCCTTAAAAGATTTCAGATTTCTTCGCTTGACGAATTGCCGGACTATGAAGAACTGCTTAACAGAATTAAACTTATCCACGGCGAAGACGAAGGTGATAATTACCTTTATCAGAAAGACGTTTACACCGAAGAAGTCGCGGCGACGGATAGCGTAAGCGAACAGGGTGAAGATACCGCCGTTCCGCAAAATGCCGGCGCGGAAAAGTCCGAAGATTTTGAAATTCCAGACTTATCGGAAGAAGAGATACCCGATTTTTTACAGGGCGAAAAAGTGGATAAAATTTAACTAACCGTTTGATTTTAACGGCGCTTGGAACGAATATCGTTCAAAGTGCCGTTTTTTATGCGTAAAAGCGCGAAAAAAGGTATAAATAACAGTATTTTGCAGATATTACTATCGTGTCAATTATAGGACTCTCTTTAACCGTTGCGGCTCTAATAGCGGTATTTCCGTTATTTTCCACCGTATATGTTGCGGTTGATAAAAACGATAAATCGTGTAAATTCCGTTTATCCTTATTCGGAATAACGGTGTTTAAATACCTTATAATTGCCGACGGCTTTACATTTCGTATACAAAAGAGTTTTAAAAAGCCGTACAGCGTAAACCTATACGATTTTTTCGGAAAAACCGATTATAATAGCGTTAAACGGTTAAAAAATATAAGCGTTTTAGCGGTGGACTTAAAAACCGACGCAGGGGCAAACGAGACGACTGATTTTGCACTGATATCCGCTATATACGCCGCTATAAACCTTATATTTTGCACGGTAAAGGCAAACGCCAACGTAAAAACACACAGCACGTTAAACTTATATTACGGCGTCAGCGGCTTTTGCACCGTAATGCGGATAAAAACGGTTTTCAATCTTTTAGATTTATTGACGATTTTTTTATTAAATTTTTGGGGGAAATTAAAATATGCAATCGGAAAACAGAATAAACAGCGTTGTAGAGAATGCGCTTAAAAGCGTACGCGATTTAGTGGACGTAAACACGGTAGTAGGTACGCCTATCAAAACGGAAACGGGCGACTGTATAATTCCCGTTTCAAAAGTATCGTTCGGAATATTGTCGGGCGGTGGCGAGTACGGTAAAATAAAGATATTCAAAAACAGTTCGGACTTGCCCTTTTCGGCAGGCAACGGAACGCTTGTGTCGGTAAAGCCGTGCGGCTTTTTAATAAGAACGGAAGACGGGGAATACAAAGTTGTTTCCGCAGGCTACGGTGCGTACGACGCAATGTTCGATAAAGTAGTGGATTTCTTTGAAAATCTTACTGCCGGCGACGAAAACGGTGATGATAATGACTGAAAAGCGGTTTAATTTTACCCGTGTTTTAGCCGCGGCGTTAATGTTTGCCGTTATTGTTTCCTATTTTACATTGTCGCCGACTTCCGCTTTTTTCTATAAAAAGGTTTCGGCGGACTTTAACGCGGGAACTAGTAGCGAGATAGTTATGGAAGCCTCCACTTTAAGAGTGCTATCCGAAAACAACGCGCACGAAAAAAAGTATATGGCAAGCACGACTAAAATAATGACCGCTATCGTCGTTATTGAAAACTGCGATATAGAAGAAGAAATTACCGTCGGAGCAAATACCGTGGGCATAGAAGGTTCCAGCATATATCTCGAAGCGGGTGAAAAACTGACCGTAAAAGACCTGTTGTACGGGCTTATGCTGCGTTCGGGCAACGACTGTGCCGAAACGCTTGCCGTGCATCTTTCGGGCAGTATAGAAGAGTTTGCCGCGCTTATGAATAAGACGGCGGAAAAAATCGGGGCAAAGAACAGCCGTTTTGTCAACCCGCACGGCTTGCACGACGACAATCACTACACGACCGCTTATGATTTAGCGCTGATTTCCTGTTATGCTATAAAAAATCCAGTATTCAAAGAAATAGTTTCCACCCAAAAAACCACCATACCGTTTACCACGAGAAATACTAAAAGAGTATTGCTTAACAAGAATAAAATGCTTAAAGAATTCGATGGAGCGACGGGCATTAAGACGGGCTACACCAAAAAAGCGGGAAGATGTCTGGTGTCAAGTTGCAATCGCAACGGTATGGAACTCGTCAGCGTAGTGTTAAACTGCGGACCTATGTTCGAACGTTCCAAAACCATATTGCAAAAGGGGTTTGACGAGTATAAAATGTATAATCTTGCGGAAAGCGACAATATTTTAGATTTTATTCCCGTCGAAGACGGTAAAGACCTTCGCGGGATATATTTAAAGCGGGACGTGATAGTTCCGCTTACAGAATGGGAAAGGGAAAATATTAAAACGACTCTGGAACTGCCTGAAATGATAAAAAAAGATACGCCCAAGGATTCCGAAATAGGATTTATTAAAATTTATTGTCAAAATAACTTGATTTTTACGGAAAAAATATATACCATAGTATAAGAAAGAAATAAAAAAGGGCTTTCTTATGCGAATAAATAAGTTTTTAGCGGAAAGCGGCGTGTGTTCGCGCCGTGCCGCAGATAAAATGATTGAAGATGGGCTTGTAAAAGTCAACGGTAAAGTGTGCGTTATCGGACAGGAGATAGACGAATTTTCGGATAGCGTAGTGGTTAACGGAAAAAAGTTAAACCTTGTCAATTCTTACGAATATTATATAATGAATAAGCCCAAAGGCTACGTCTGTACGGTAAAAGACGATAAGGGCAGAAAAACGGTAATGGATCTTCTGCCGCCTAATATAACGCGTGTTTTTCCCGTAGGCAGGCTGGATTACGATTCCGAAGGACTTCTTATTTTAACAAACGACGGGGAACTGACTTTTAAACTAACGCATCCTAAAAACGAAGTGCCTAAAACTTATCTCGTAAAGACTGAAAGGCCCGTTTCCGATACGGATATAAACGCGCTGCGCCAAGGCGTGTTTATAGACGGAGTAAAAACCAAAAAATGTTCCGTGCAGTTCGTTGAAAAAACAAAAACCGGTTCTAAACTGCGCATAACGATAACCGAAGGCAAAAACCGTCAGATACGCAAAATGATAGAAACTCTAGGCAACAGCGTGGATTTTCTGAAAAGAATAAAGATAGGCGATTTAACTTTAAGCGGCTTAAACCGCGGCGAAACGCGTAAACTTACCGCGCGTGAAGTTGAATATTTAAGAATGCTTTAATTTACACATAAAAAGCCGCCCGCACCTTTTAGGTGC
>JAFZYZ010000056.1 GCA_017615975.1 Clostridia bacterium
CTATATAGCGCGGGCGGCTTTAACTTTAAATCGAATTTTATTTATCCGTTAAATACGGCGTTCGCAATATCGGTAAGATAGGAAAGCGAGTCAAAGAGTTCGGAAATTTCATTAAAATCGCCTTTATAGGCTTCTATTAAAATAGCGCCGTCAAAGCCTTTATCTCTAAGTCTCGTTAAAACTTCCTTAAAATCGGTAATCCCCCGCCCCGGCAAACACATCTTGCCGTCTTTATCCACGTCGGAAAGGTGCGCGGTCGCAATATCCGCGCCCATCTCGTCTATAAATTCCCTGTAATCTATATTAGACTGCCGCGCCTGTTTGATATCGAAAGTGCCTTTTAATCCGGACGTGCGTTTTTTTAACTGGGTAAAAAAACCTATATAATTATAGTACGCCCAATGCACGTTTTCGTACGCCAAGGAAACTCCGTAGTTTGCGCATACGTCTATTATGCGCTGCGTTATTCCGCCTACGCGTTCGAAGTCTATTATATAGGGCGTGCGCTTTACGCGCGCCAAACCGTGAAAGGTATAATACTTTGCGCCGACGGAGTAAGCCGCCTGCATCGCTTTATCCAGAAAATAAAAGGAATCTTTCGCGGCGCGTTCGTTTAAACTGTAAAGCGTAGTCTCGAACTGCGTGGTAAGGGTATGTACGGAGTGAACGTTCGTTTCCCCCTTGACGTTCGCAAGAAGTTCGCCGAATTCCCTGTTATACTCGCAAAAAGATTCCAGAAACACTTCGGCAACAGGAACTTTGTTGCGGCTTAAAAAGGAAAGTGCGTCTTCCGTATTAAATCTGCCGAACAAAGACGCCGTGGAAATACCCGTCTGCATAAATTATACCTGCGGTTCTATCAGCCCCAAATCGCCGTCGTCTCTTCTGTAAAGCACCTGCACGGTGTTGGTTTTAGCTTCTAAAAACACGTAGAAAGAATGCCCTAAAAGTTCCATTTCTTCTTCCGCTTCCTTTAAGGTCATGGGCACAAGCGCAAAACTCTTTTTCTTTACTATTTCGCGCGCAGATTTTTCTTCGCTGTTTTTAAGGTCGTAGATGGCGGCGTCAAGGAACGCGGCGTTTTTGTTATGTTTATCGAATTTGGTGCGGTGTTTTCTTATCTGCCCTTCGAGTTTGGGCAAAATTACGTCTATATTATCGTAAAAATTATCGCCGGTTGCGGTAGCACGAACGAGTTTTCCGTTATAATCCAGCATAATTTCCGTAGTCAGAGAATTGTTGCCCTGCTTTTTGAAACTCACCTTCGCTACCGTTTCGTCGTCTTTGAAATACTTGTCGAGTTTGGAAAGTTTCTGTTCGGTAATGTTTCTGAGTTTTTCGCCTACTTCGTAATTTTTTGCATAGATATCAAATTTCATAATCTTGCCTCCCTGTATAATAATTCGCAAAAAGCCCTAAAAAACCCTTTATTTTTTACCGCAAAATCAATTATTCTCGAAATAAAATTCTCCGTCCGCGGCGTTTACCGTGATTTTGGAATTCTCTCTTAAAGTTCCGCGCAAAATTTCTTCTGACAGTTTATCTTCTATATACCGCTGAATAACCCGCTTTAACGGACGCGCGCCGTAATCGTTGTCGTAGCCCTTTTCGATAATCAAATCCATCGCGGACTTCGACACTTCGAGCGAGACGCCCATAACGGCAAGCCGTTTCCTTAAACTGCCGAGTAAAAGTTCGGCAATCTTCGCCGTTTCGTCTTTCGTCAGTTTATGGAATACTATTATATCGTCTATACGGTTTAAGAATTCGGGGCGGAACTTTTCTTTCAAAGCGTCCATATACCTGTCGCACATATCGTCGTAATCCTTTTGCGAACCGCCGCTGAATCCCAGCGTGTTTTTATGCTGAATTTCCGTTGCGCCGACGTTGGACGTCATAATGATTATGGTATTCTTAAAAGACACCACCCTGCCCTTGCTGTCGGTAAGTCTGCCGTCGTCCAAAATCTGCAGCATTATATTGAA